>JAIFKV010000067.1 GCA_020049415.1 Betaproteobacteria bacterium | reverse complement strand
GACATCAGAATGACCAGCACGGTTGCAATCATCAAAAAGGACGTATCGCCTTTGTTGGGAGACGGAGCGGGCGCGGGTTCGGCCACTGCCGGTGCAGCTTCGGCAACCACGGGCGCCTCAACCGGGGCTGCTTCCGGCATTACCGCATCGGCGGCGGGCGCGGCGATAACTTCCGTCGCGGCAACCGGTGCTGCTGGTGGTGGTGCTTCCTGCGACAGGGCAGCGCCGGTGAATCCCAGCGTGCCCAAGAGCATCAATGTAGCGAAGAGCTTTTTCATGGTGGCTTCTCCTTAGATCGCCGTCTCGCCGACTTCGCCGGTTCGAATGCGTACAACCTGATCCAGATCCCAAACGAAAATCTTGCCGTCGCCGATCTTGCCGGTCTGGGCCGCTTTGGAAATGGCCTCAATGGCTTGATCGAGCAGATCGGACTTGATGGCGATCTCGATCTTCACTTTGGGCAGAAAGTCGACCACATATTCCGCGCCGCGATACAGCTCGGTATGGCCTTTCTGGCGACCGAAACCTTTGACTTCGGTAACGGTAATGCCGGAAACCCCCAGACCGGAGAGGGCTTCGCGCACCTCGTCGAGCTTGAAGGGTTTGATGATGGCGGTGACAAATTTCATAACGGTCTCCTGAATGAACAGCCGGTCTGGTTTTGCCTCGCCGCTGTTTGCTGCGGCGAGGACGGATTCAGATCAGATTAGAAGGACTTGGAGAAAGAGAGGACCGCGCGGCCATCAGCGACCTTTTCGGTTCCCCAGGTGTAAGCCGTGGCTGGGCCGGCTTTGCCGTAATCGACATCGGTATCGGTATAGGCCAAGGTGACGGTGCCGTAACCGATGTCCTTGGAGACGCCGATTTTCCAGTCGGTGTAGGACGCGTCGTCGTTGTCCTTGACATCCTGATAGCCGAGATGGCCGATCAGAGACCAGCCACCATCAAGAGGATAAGTGGCGTTTACTTCAAGGTAGTAACTGCCTTTCGTGTCTCTGTTGCCCACGCTGGTGCCCCAGCCAACGAAGCGCTTGGAAACGGCATGGCTGTATTTGGCGCTCAAGAACTTCCAACTTGCGCCCAAATAAACCTCGGTAGTGTCCGGATCGTTCGCGCCGGAAATTTGATCGCCAGGGTAAAAATAGGTGATCAGGCCAACGTCATAGCCCACATCGCCCATGCTGCCCTTGTAGCCGCCGTAGAGGTCGATTTCCATGCTGCTGTTGGTTTTGTAACCTTGCGAGACCCAGTCAACGTTGGAACCCCATGTGCCCAGATAAGCGCCGCTGGCATGGCTGTAATCAAAACCGCCTTGCAGCGCCGGTCCGTTCTGGGTCTGCGAGATGCCACGGAAAAGGTAGTCGGTGGTAAAGGCGATATTCCCAGCCACGGTATGCGGGCTATCCGCCGCAATCACGGGCGCGCTGACAAGACCAGACAGGATGAGCAGGTAAGACAGTTTCTTCATGATGGTTCTCCAGGAAAGGTGGTGCGATGGTGCACATCCTTTCAAAGCATTAACCATGCCAACTGAATAAAAATATACATATCATATGGTTACTTCGATTTATTGAATCTTGATGTAAATCAATGCACCTCTGTGGTGCATCAAGAAATGCTGATGCACTGCGTTGGATCTCGGGTTTCTGCAAGTCGGTTTGTTAAACTCGCCCGCTCCATTCGGAAACAGGAATTTATTCATGATCAAACAGAAGCTCGTCCAGGAAGTCACCGGCAAGGTCTCGGAAATCCTCTCCTTCAGCCCCGCCAAGGATGTTGAAAAGAACCTCAAAGCCAGCCTGGCTGCCTGGTTATCCAAGCTTGATCTGGTGACGCGAGAAGAATTCGACGTACAGACGCAAGTGCTGGCGCGCACCCGCGACAAGTTGCAAGCGTTGGAAGCGCGTCTGGCCGTGCTGGAAAAAGCCGGCCAAAGCGACCAGCCCGTGTGAAGCGGGTCGCTTGATGTCGAAACAACGTGTCGAAGTCGCGGCGGCGGTGATCGAACGGCCGGATGGCGCTTTTCTGATGGCCAGTCGGCCGCCCGGTAAAGTCTATGCGGGGTGGTGGGAATTCCCCGGCGGCAAGGTCGAGGCGGGTGAAACCGCGCGCCAGGCGCTGGATCGGGAGCTGCGCGAAGAGTTGGGCATCGAGGTTGAAGAAGCCTGGCCTTGGCTGAATCGCGCCTACAGCTATCCGCATGCCGATGTCATGTTGCGGTTTTTTCGAGTGACGCGCTGGCGCGGCGAGCCGCATCCGCACGAAGGTCAGGTGTTCGACTGGACCCGCGCCGAAGCGCCCGTTGTATCGCCGATACTGCCGGCGAATGGGCCGGTTCTGAAAGGTCTGCGTTTGCCGCTTGAATACGCTATCTCGGATGCCGCCAAGCTGGGGCCGGATACTTTCTTGCAACGACTTGATCGGCGTTTGGCGGACGGCCTCAAGCTGATGCAATGGCGCGAAAAGGGCGCTCCCGCCGATCTGGTTGATCAAGTCGCCGCGCGCTGCAAAGCCGCTGGCGCGGTGTTGATGTGCAATGGTGATGCGGCCTTGGCGGGGCGACTGGGTGCCGGCCTGCATCTGAATTCGGCGCAGTTGGCGGCTTCGGAACAGCGCCCCGATTTCGAATGGGTGGCGGCTTCCTGCCATAACGCGGCGGAATTGCACCGCGCAGCTGAACTGGAAGTCGACTTTGTCGTCCTTTCGCCGGTGCTGCCAACACCGAGTCATCCCGGCGAGCCGGCGTTGGGATGGCCGGTTTTTAGCGAACTGTTGGCGGATTGTCCGACCCCGGTGTTTGCCCTTGGCGGCCTTGGTAAAGGCGATCTGGCGTTGGCGCGCGGCCATGGCGCGCATGGCATCGCGCTGAAGAGTCAAGCCTGGTCTGCAGCGTGAGAACCAGCGTGTCGGTGCTGCGTTTTTGGCCGCTTGTCTTGCTCGCGCCGATTGCGTTGTCGCTTTGGCTGCAGCGCCAGCCGGATGATGCTCCGCCCATCAAGGCGGTCTGTGCCACGCTCGCAACGGGGTGTACGGTGCAAGTCAACGGGCGTGAAATCCGTTTCGGCATGAGCGGTAACTTGAAGCCGCTGGCGCCATTTCAAATCTGGTTGCAAGCGGCGGGTATCAACCAGGCCGAGGCGCGATTTGTGATGGAAGGTATGGACATGGGCTTCAATCTTTATACCCTGCATCCAGACGAGAAGGGCGTCCTGCGCGCCAAGGTAACGCTGCCGATCTGTGTTACCGGACGGCGCGACTGGGCGATGATTCTGGATTTCGACAAGATTCGCTTGAGCGTGCCATTTGTCACTGATCTGTAATATTCGGCGGCTTCCACGCTCCTATAATTGTTTCAGCCGCAAAGGCGAAAAAACAATTCCGTGATTAACGAACCAATTAGCGGCAGTCGAAGGAGAGTAGGCAATGCCTGGTGAACACATATACAAACAATTTGATGCCGACATGGAGGCCGCGCGTTCGCGTGTGCTCGAAATGGGCGGCTTGGTGGAGGAACAGGTCAACAAGGCGATCGATGCACTGATCACCGGCAATACCCGTTTGGCCGAGGAAGTGATCGCCAACGACCATAAGGTCAATACGATGGAAATCGAGGCCGACCAGGCCTGCACCCAGATTATTGCCCTGCGCCAACCCACTGCTGGCGATTTGCGCATGGTTCTGACCATTATCAAGTCGATCATCGATCTGGAGCGTATAGGCGATGAAGCTTCGAAGATCGCCCGTTTTGCGATCAAGGTCTACGATAGTGACCGGATCATGACGCCGCGCTATACCGAGATCAAATACATGGCGGGTCTGGCCAACAAGATGCTGCGCGACTCACTTGATGCTTTCGCCCGTCTTGATGTCTCCGGTGCAGCCGCAGTGGCCCGCCAGGATATGGAAGTGGATGAAGAGTTCCATCTCATCACGCGCCATCTGATTACCTTCATGATGGAAGACCCGCGCACCATTTCCACCTTTATCGACCTGCTGTTTGTGGTGAAAGCTATCGAACGCATTGGTGACCATGCGAAGAACCTGTCCGAATACGTCGTGTTCATGGTGAAGGGCAAGGACGTGCGCCACAGTACGATCGAAGAACTGGAACGCGAGATTCAGTAACTTTCGGTCAGCATTGAGCAAAAAAGCCGGCAGATGAATTGCCGGCTTTTTTGTTGCAATGTGGTGTTGCAAAGCGGTCTTGCAATATGGTCTTGCAATTGGCGTTAAAACCCCTTCGCCTGCAGCCACTCTTCCAGAATCATCATGTTCCAGATCATTTTGCCGAAGTAGGTGGCATGGCCGCTCATGTGTTCGTTGCGGACCAGGTCGATATACGCGGGCTGCAGAATGTCGCGTTTTTTCAGATCGGCCAGCCGATCTTCGATGCGTTCGCGTAGCGGGGCATATTCTTTTGCCCATAGGCCGAACGGCAGGCCGAAGCCATGTTTGCTCTTGTTGATGATTTCGTCGGGCAAGAAACCTTTAAGCGCGGTTTTGAAGAACCAACGCAGGTATTGACCTTTTACCTTCCAATCTGGCGGCACTTCGCCAGAGAAATCCATCATTGCATCGTCCAGCAGCGGGTAGCGCACATCAATGCCGGCGGCTTCGGTCATCGCGCCGACTTTGCGCAAGTCGCTGTCGGCCAGGGTGAATTTGATATCCAGATGCAGCATGCGATTGATGTATGAGCTGGAATCGGCGCGGTCGTAGACCTCTTTCAGCAGTTCGCTTGGTTGGTGGCTGTTGACGCGGGAGAGAAAGCCGGCGGTGAACATGTCCGCCAATGGTTGGCGATAAACGTAGTTGTAAGACTCCATGCGCTCCGGCAGCGGCTGGTTGGCCTGGCGGATGTAGCTCTGTGCTTTGCTGAATGGTGGAATGCGGGCGAGTCCGGGCAGGTGGGTCAGGGGTTCGATCAGGCCGCTGCGCAAAAAAGCGGGGATCTGGTGATAGACCTCGAACACCTTTTGCTTGGCGTAGCGCGCGTTGCCGCCAAAGATTTCATCACCGCCATCGCCGGCGAGCATCACCTTGTAACCATCCGCCGCCGCCAGTTTGGCGCAGAAGTAGGTCGGCACGGCGGATTCGTTGGCGAACGGTTCGTCGTAGTGGTTGGCGATGATCGGGATGGCTTCTTCGATATCCGCTGGCTTCAGGTAGTACTCGTGCAGGTCGAGGCCGAAACGTTTGGCTGCGATGCGGGCGTATTCGATTTCATCGAAGCCGCTGGCGTCGAAACCGATGGAATAGGTTTGCACCTTGCCGGCAATTTCTTTCAGCACGCCGCTGACCGTTGAGCTATCCGTGCCGCCGGACAAAAACGCCGCAGCAATGTCGTCGCCCTTGGCGCGCTTGACGCTGTCGCGCAACAGGCTGTGGAAGCGCTCGGATTGCGCCGCAAAGTCGTTACGCGCTTCATCGCGGTAGTTCAGCGCCCAGTAGAAGCCCTTGCTGAGTTCGCCATTTTTCCAACAGGCCCACTGCGCCGGGAGCAGTTTTTCGACGCCTTTGAAAATGCTGCCGGGCGCCGGAACCTGGTAAAAATAGAGGAAGTTGTACAAGCCCTGCGGATCAAGTTCTCTGCCCACGGCGGGATGCGCGGCGATCATGTCGGCCTGGCTGGCGAACACCAGTCCGGCCGCGCTGGGGGCGAAAGCCAGTTTTTCCGCACCGATGCGATCCAGCGCCAGAAAGACGCTTTTTTCGTGTTGGTCCAGCACCGCCAGGGCGAAAGTGCCGTGGATATGTTTAGGCGCTTCACGGCCATGTCGTTTCCACAGCGTCAACAGCGCGTTGGCGGCGGGGGTGTCCTTGAATTCGGCGGTATCGAAGTAGGGCCGGCCGGTAATCACGGCGGCCAGTCCGCCTTCCACCGCCAGCGGCAGATTCGCGGCCATGCCCCATGCTGGCGCGGTATAGGTATGCGGCGGGAGTTCGACGCTGCAATGAGACAGCATTTGCTCCAGTGTATGAACGGCATCGGTGGTGTGGTGACCGAGCCAGCCTGCGAGGCGGTGCATGGGGTGCTCCTGTCGATTCCGGTGGGAATCGGGATTGATCAGGGTTGTCTGGTTTGATTTCGCTTGGCCGGGATCAGCGGGGTTCTCGGATAGCCGGCTGTATCCAGCAAGCTGTCCCAGGAACTGGCGTCGAAACCTTTCTGATGGGCTTTCCCGACCACGATGACCGGCACTTCCAATACACCGACCAGTTTTTTCAGTTCTAGCGCAATCTCCGGCTCTTTGGAGGGGTCTTTGAGCGTGAAAGCGATGCCGCGCTGAGTTAGGTGCTCGCGCGCCTGGTCGCAGACGGGGCCGCACGCGGAGGAAAACAGCACTACCGGGTTTTTGTCGCGGGCAAGCCGAGTTTCGTAGGATTCTTTATCGACATCGACCACATTGCCCTTGCCTTTGATCCTGGATGACTGCATCACCGAGGGCGGCGGCGGTTGGTCGGAGTAAGAAACGTTGCCACGTTCATCTGTCCAGCGATAGACCTCGCCGGCTTGAAGTAAGGAACTGGCAAACAGAAGAAAAAGCAGCAGCAGGCCTTTGAACATGATTTCTCCTTGAATGTCCGAGGAATTCTAGCCGGTAAGTATCATCACGACGCACTCCATTCCAGCGTAGCGAACAGCCATGACATGTCATCCCGAAAATCGGGCCGCGCATGCCACGCTGTAAATCATTTGGTGTGTGGCTACGCCATGCCGTTATGCCGCAGCAAGGCGTCGATGGTCGGCTCGCGGCCGCGAAACGCCTTGAACGATTCGATTGCCGGGCGCGCGCCGCCCTGGGCCAGAATTTCGCTCCAGAAGCGGTGGCCGACTTCCGGGTTGAGCACGCCCCAACTGCCTTTGTCGGCTTCATCCTCGAACAGACTGTAAGCGTCGGCGGACAGCACTTCCGCCCACTTGTAGCTGTAGTACCCGGCCGCATAGCCGCCGGCGAAGATGTGCGAGAAATTGTTGGGAAAGCGGTTGTACTCGGGCGGATTCACCACCGCGACGCGCTGGCGAATTTCGCGCAACAATCCCAGCGCGGTCTGGCCGGGACGCAGGTCGAAATGCAAATGCATGTCGAACAATGAAAATTCGATCTGGCGCACCGTTTGCATGCCGGCCTGGAAGTTCTTGGCCGCCAGCATCTTGTCGAACAGCGGGCGAGGCAGCGGTTCACCGGTGTCGACATGTCCGGTCATGTGTTTCAGCACATCCCATTCCCAGCAGAAGTTTTCCATGAATTGCGATGGCAGTTCGACCGCATCCCATTCCACGCCGCTGATGCCGGAAACGCCCAAATCTTCCACTTGGGTCAGCAGATGGTGCAGGCCGTGACCGAATTCGTGGAACAGGGTGATGACATCGTCATGTGTCAGCAACGCCGGTTTGCCGCCAACCGGACGGGTGAAATTGCAGTTTAGATAGGCCACTGGCGTCTGGATGCCTGCATCTGTGCGCCGCCGGGTGATGGCGTCGTCCATCCATGCACCGCCGCGCTTGGTGTCGCGCGCGTACATGTCCAGATAAAACTGGCCGATGAGTTGGTTTTGCGCGTCGTGCAAAGAAAAGAATTTCACATCCTCATGCCAGACCGGCGCGGTATCCGGGCGAATGTCCAGACCGTAGAGGGTGGAAATGACGCGGAACAAGCCGGCCAGCACCTTCGGCTCTTGCAGGTACTGCTTCACTTCCTGGTCTGAATAGGCATATCGCGCTTCGCGCAGTTTTTCGCTGACCAGCGAAATATCCCAGGCTTGCAGATCCTCCAGCGCGAGTTCTTTGGCGGCAAATTCGCCTAACTCGGCCATGTCTTTTTCGGCATAAGGTTTGGCGCGATGCGCCAGTTCATGCAGAAAATCGAGCACTTCAGCCGGCGTATCCGCCATCTTCGCGGCCAGCGAAACATGCGCGTAGGCATCGAAACCAAGCAGGTGGGCGGCTTCAGCGCGTAAAGCCAGAATCTGCGCGATGAGTGCGGTGTTATCCAGTTCCGCCGGGCCGAATTCAGACGCGCGGGTGGTGTAAGCGCGGTACAGCTCTTCGCGCAACGCCCGGTTTTCGCAGTACTGCATGATCGGCATGAATGACGGCGCTTGCAGATTCAGCTTCCAGCCCGGCTTTGCGTCCGCCTCGGCCATCTCGCGGAACATCGCTTTGGCATCATCGGGCAGGCCACGCAGGTCGTTTTCGTCTTCGATGTATTTCGACCAGGCATTGGTCGCGTCAAGCAGGTTTTCCTCGAACTTGGCGGACAACTTGGAGAGTTCTTCCTGAATCGCCATGAAGCGTGGTTTCTGAACTTCCGGCAGATCTGCGCCGCCGAGTTTGAAATCGCGTAGTTCGTTGTCGACGATCTTCTTCCGCGCGGCGGTCAAGGTGGCGAATTCAGCCGATGCCGCCAGCGCCTTGTACTTGTGAAACAAGGCAAGGTTTTGCCCGAGTTCAGCGTAGAACTGCGTGATCTTGGGCAGGTTTTCGTTGTAAACCTCACGCAGTTCCGGGCTGTCGAGCACGGAATGCAGGTGTGAAACCTGGCCCCATGCGCGCGACAGGCGCTCGTTGGCATCGTCCATCGGAACCACAAAATCTACCCAGATTGCTGGCGTTGCAGCATCGGCGGCATGCGCTGCGGCGGCACGGCTTTGCGTCAGCAGGGTGTCGATGGCGGGGGTGACGTGTTCGGGTTTGATTTCGCTGTAACGTGGCAGACCGGAGAAATCGAGCAGGGGATTCATTGGGGTGTCCTGGAAGGGGTGCGAATTGGGGGATGAATTGGGGGGATGAATTGGTTTTTATAATTGCGGCTATTCTGAATTATTTCCAGTCTGAAAGTTGCTTCGTATGAGTATCGAGATTTATCGGGGCATGACGCCCAAATTGGGACGCGCGGTTTTCGTCCATGCCAGCGCCTGTCTTATTGGCGACATCGAACTCGGTGATGAAGTGTCGATCTGGCCCGGGGTGGTGATACGCGGTGACGTCAACAGCATTCGTATCGGCGCGCGAACCAATGTGCAGGATGGCTCGATTCTGCATGTCACGCACAAAAGCCAACGTAATCCGGCCGGCGCGGCGTTGAACATCGGGCGCGATGTCACCATCGGCCATGCGGTGATTTTGCACGGCTGCCGAATCGAAGATGAATGCCTGATCGGGATGGGTTCGCTGGTGATGGATAACGCGATTCTGCAACCGCGTGTGCTGCTTGGCGCCGGGAGTCTGGTACCGGAAGGCCGCGTGCTGGAAAGCGGCTGGCTTTATCTGGGACGCCCGGCCCGGCAAGTTCGACGCCTGAACGAGGAAGAACTGGCATATTTCAGCTACCAGGCCGCCAACTACGCTCGCTTGGCAAGCGAATATGCCGCCGCTGTTGGGTGTCCTGTTTGACCCTTCATTCCTCTCCCTCAAGTTTGCGAAACCGCTTGCCGATAACACGACCTCCATCGAAAAGGAGTCGCCATGCTTGTTCGCCAATCCGTTGTTACTCATCTCGACGTTGCTTCGCTACAGCCGTTGGCCGCGATTGATCCGAATCTGGTTCTGGTTTTTGCCGCGCCAAGTTTTTTTACCGATCCTGAATTTGGCGTTAAGTTGGCGGCTGCTTTCCCGGCGGCGCGGCGTGTCGCGGTATCCACCGCCGGCGAGATTTCCAGTCAGGGCGTCAGCGAAGCCAGCGCGGTCATCAGTGCAATCCGCTTTGAGCGAACGCCATTCAGACTTGTCTCCAGCGACATTGTTGGCATGGAGGATTCCGCTGATGTCGGCCGACGGCTGGCGGAACAATTGCAGGCGCCGGATCTGAAAGCGGTGATTCTTCTCTCCCAGGGTGTTGCGGTGAATGGCAGTGATCTGATCGCCGGCGTAGTGTCGGTATTGGGCAAGGAGATTCCGCTGACTGGCGGGCTGGCCGGCGACTATGGCGCGTTTTCGCAGACCTGGACGCTGCTCGACGATCGCGTTTCCGACAAGATGATGTTGGCCATCGGGTTCTATGGCGAGGCGCTCAATTTTGCGCATGGCTCGTTTGGCGGCTGGCAGAGTTTTGGTCCGGCGCGGCGGGCGACCAAAGCCGCTGGCAATGTGTTGTATGAATTGGATGGCGAGCCGGCGCTGGAAATCTATCGACGTTATCTGGGCGAATATGCCGCGGGTTTGCCGGCTTCCGGCCTGCTGTTTCCGTTCGCCATTTTGTCCGACGATCGGCAGGAAAGCGGCCTGATTCGCACGTTGTTGAGCGTTGATGAAAGCGATGGCAGTTTGACGCTGGCGGGCGATATTCCAAATGGAGGTTTTCTCAAACTGATGCACGCTTCGACCGAGGCATTGGTTGATGGCGCTGAGGCCGCTGCCATTGCGGCACATAAAATGTTCGAAAACGACAGCCAGGGACTGGCGCTGCTGGTGTCCTGCATCGGCCGTAAATTGGTGATGGGCGATCGGGTTGATGAAGAGGTTGAAGTGGTGGGCGCGGTGTTTGGTCAACGTTGTGTGTTGACCGGCTTTTACTCCAACGGCGAAATCAGCCCATTTATCGAAAGCACCGATTGCAAACTGCATAATCAGACCATGACCATCACCTACTTGAGCGAGAAAGATTGAGTCCCGGTATGCACCGCATGCTCGAACGCCAAATCAAGCGTGTTCTACAGATCGATGTGGAGCAGTTGCCGCGTCTGGTCGAAATGCTCCAGACCTGGGCTGATCAGGCGGCGGATGAGGAACCTGAGTTGTCACGCGCGCTGTTTGCTCTGCCGAAGCTGCTCGAACGTGTTTCCGAAGCCTACGGCCAACAAGATCGCGATTTGGCACTGATTCGCCGCAGTCTGGAGTTGTCATCCGACGAACTCACCAATGCCAATCAGAAGTTGCGTGAAGAGGCGTTGGCCAACACCCAGGCCCTGTCCGCCTTGCAACGCGCTTTCGACGCCATGAGCAAAGATGCGGGGCAGGCCTCAGGTGGTCATGTCGAAGACCTGGTGATTCTGGCCGAACAAGTGGCCGGTTTGACGCGTGACCGTGAACGCATCCGCAACGCATTGGCGAAAAGCGAGGAGCGCTTTGATCTGGCCATGCGCGGCGCCAACGATGGCGTCTGGGACTGGGATCTGAGCAACAGCATTGTTTATTTCTCGCCGCGTTGGAAAGCCATGCTGGGGCATTCAGAAGATGAAATTGGCCCGGCCTTGTCCGAGTGGTCCGAGCGGTTGCATCCAGAAGATCAGCCGGCGGTGACGGCTGCGCTCGATGCGCATTTGGATGGCGAAACGACGCACTTCGAAAGCACTTTCCGCTTTCGCCACAAAGAGGGGTATTACCTCTGGATGCTTTCACGCGGCCTGGCGGTGCGGGATGCCGAGGGAAACGTGTTGCGCATGGTCGGAACGCACACCGATGTCAGCCAGCAAAAGCGCGCCGAGGAAGCGCTGATTCTGGCGAAAGAAGCGGCTGAGGCGGCCAGCCGCGCGAAAAGCGAATTTCTTGCCAACATGAGTCATGAAATCCGCACGCCGATGAATGGCGTGCTCGGCATGCTCAATCTGACCATGGATACCGAACTATCCGATGAGCAGCGCGAGTATCTGGGCATGGCGCATAGTTCGGCCAATTCCTTGCTTCACATCATCAACGACATTCTTGATTTCTCGAAAATCGAAGCCGGTCGAATGGATGTTCAGCCGGAAGCTGTCAATGTCAGCGTTGTGGCGGATGAGCTGATGAGCTTGCATCAACATCGTTGTCAGGAAAAAGGTCTGTCATTCTCCGTCCAGGTGGATTCAGACTTGCCAGCGCTGCTGATGCTGGACCCGACGCGGGTCAAGCAAGTCCTCATCAATCTGATCGGTAATGCCATCAAATTCACCCAGACCGGCAGCGTCAGTTTGCGGATTCAACGCGTCGGGCAAGGTGTGCGCTTCGCGGTTAAAGATACCGGTATCGGCATCGCAAAAGAAAATCAGTCCACCGTGTTCCAGGCCTTCACTCAGGCGGACGGTTCGATTACCCGCCGTTTTGGCGGCACCGGGCTGGGCTTGTCCATTTCCTTCCGGCTGGTTGGGTTGATGGGCGGATTGATGGGGCTGCAAAGCGAGCTCGGTCATGGCAGCGAATTTTTCTTCATGTTGCCGATCGAGGAGCCGCGCAAGAATCCCGTTGTCGCGCAGCCGGAAATGGTGCAAAAGATCATGTTGAACCGGCCGCTCTCGATCTTGCTGGCGGAAGACAATCTGATCAATCAGAAACTGGCGGTGACCTTGCTGACGCGCGAAGGCCATCACGTTGTCGTTGCTGAAGATGGCGAGGCCGCACTACAGGCTTTGGCGCAAGCACGTTTTGACTTGATCTTGATGGATATGCAGATGCCGGGGCTTTCCGGCCTGGAAGCCACTCGCCAAATACGCGCCAATGAAAGCGCCGAGGCAAACAGCGGCCAGCGCATTCCGATTGTCGCGCTTACCGCCAATGCTTATGCGGAGGACCGCGATGCCTGTCTGGCCGCCGGCATGGATGGTTTCATCAGCAAGCCGATTCGACGTGATGACTTGTTCGCCGCTATCGCGGCGGCATTGCCAAGCTGATGCAGCCTC
>JAIFKV010000200.1 GCA_020049415.1 Betaproteobacteria bacterium | reverse complement strand
TAAACGTTACGGTTTTCCGCTTTCAAGCGATTGGCGAATTCGGTCAGTTTCTGTTTGGATTCTTCGCTCAATCTGGTTTTCTCGAAGCCAAAGGTGGCGATATCCCCGGCCAACTCGGCTTCAAAAACCAGCTTTCCTTCCGCCAGCTTGTGCGCGGCTTGGGCGCGATCCAACGCTTCCTGCGCCAACGTTGAAACTCGGGTGTCGTCAGCCTCGTTCTTGCTCAGACGGTCGTTCTGCTGTTTCAGGCTGTCTTCCGCCAGCGCGATGCGTTGATTCGATTCAGCCAGGTTTTTCTCGCCGTTTTCAAGCTGGGTAACCACCTTGGTAAGACCGGTTTCTGTTTGATCGATGCGCTTGCCGGCTTGTGCCAGCGCATCACTGTTGTTCTGGATCAGAGTCTGTGCGTCACCCAGTTGCGTAGCGACTTGACTCAGTTTCTGTTGTGCCTGTTTGAGTTCGTCTTCGCTGCCACGAGTGCGTTGGTCGGTGGCTGCCAGACCTTGCTCCAAGCCCAGGCCGCGCGCCACGGCAGCATCCAGCGCGCCGGTATTGGCTGCTATTTTCTGATTAAGACCGGTTTCTGTTTGATCGATGCGCTTGCCGGCTTGCGCCAGCGCATCGCTGTTGTTCTGGATCAGAGTCTGTGCGTCACCCAGCTGCATAGCGACTGAACTCAGTTTCTGTTGTGCCTGTTTGAGTTCGTCTTCGCTGCCACGAGTGCGTTGGTCGGTGGTTGCCAGACCTTGCTCCAAGCCCAGGACGCGCGCCACGGCGGCATCCAGCGCGCCGGCATTGGCTGCAATTTTCTGATCGGCGGCAGCGAGCAGGGCGGCAATCTGATCGAGGCGACTGTTTGCGCTTTCCATCGGCGAGACGGCAAGCGCAGGCGGAGCGACCGGAGCAGCCGCTGAGTCAGTCGCGACCATTGCAGCAGGGTGGCTTGCAGCGACCGCTTCGACCGGCGCGATTGCCGTGATGGAGGTGTCTGTTGTGACCGCTGGCATGGCAACTGCTGATGCCGTCAAATTGGCTTCGGCAACTGCTTGCATAGCCATGGGGGGTGTTGCGAGGGTAGTTACGTATACCGGCATCGAAGCGGCGCGTGGCTGTGTTTCCAACGCGACGATGCGGCCATCCGCCATGGCTATAGCGGCAACAGTGCCTTGCAGACGGCGGTTGGTCTGATCGATACGCGCATCGACTTGGTCGAGGCGTTGATGCGAACGAGCAATTTCTGCGCTGCTGGATTCGATTTGCGTCCGCGTTGACAAGACGTCTGCTGCAATGCCATTCATGCGTTGGTTGGCATCGGCTAAACCGGATTGGGTTTCGTCGTTACGTTTGGCCAGCGCGGCTGCATTCTGCTCGGCCTGAGTGAGACGGTTTTCCGATGTTCCCAGTTGACTGCTATGGGTGTCGAGTCGCTGGGTGGCAAGGGCGAGCAGTCCTTCCAGTCCTTCGATTCGCTTGCCGATCTGATTCACTTCGGTTTGAACGAATTCACGGGTTGCGCATCCACCAGTAATCATGGCGAGCAGAAGGGGCATCAGCAAATAAGTTTTAGGCAGGCTACGGGAAAACATAAGGTGATCTCCGAAGAAATAGTTAACCAACGTTGAATAGGGAAAGGAATCTCGGGAATGGTCGATTTGTTTGCCTCCTGGATCGGAGGCGATTTGTGCAAGCGCGTTTCAGGCCCCCGCCCGCTTGTCCTCCGGCAACATGATGTTCAATTCCAGCACTTCATAGTCGCCGTGCTTTTCGAGTTGCACCTTGATCATGTCGCGGTCGACGTGAATGTATTTTGCGATTACCGCCAGCAGTTCTTCCTGCAGTGCAGGCAGATAGTCGGGTGAGTTGGCATTGCGGCCGGCGCGTTCGTGGGCGAGGATGATTTGCAGACGCTCTTTGGCAACGACAGCGGTTTTCTTGGTGTCACCGCGCAGGTAGTCGAGCAGGTTGTCGATCAATGACATCTTAGCGGCCTCCGAACAGTCGTTTCAGGAATCCCGCCTTTTCGGCGGTAGTAAAGCGCATCGGTACCTCGTCGCCCATGAAGCGGGCGACCAAATCGCGATAGGCTTCGGCGACATCGCTTTTTTCCAGGTGGATGGCGGGGGTGCCGGAGTTGGAGGCTTGCAACACCGATTCGGATTCTGGAATCACCCCGATCAGCGGGATGCGCAAGATTTCCTGAATATCGTCCACCGACAGCATTTCGCCAGCAGCAACGCGTTTCGGGTCGTAGCGGGTGACTAGCAGGTGCTCCTTGACCGGGTCCAGACCTTCAACCGCGCGTTTCGATTTGGCGGCGAGGATGCCTAGAATGCGGTCGGAGTCGCGCACCGAGGAGACTTCCGGGTTGGTCACTATCAGCGCTTCATCAGCGTAATACATGGCGCTGAAGGCGCCGTGTTCGATGCCGGCGGGCGAGTCGCAGACGATGCAGTCAAAGCTTTCCTTCAGTTCATCGAGGATGCGGCCGACCGCTTCCAGATTCAGCGCGTCCTTGTCGCGGGTTTGCGAAGCGGGCAACACATACAGGTTGTCACAATGTTTGTCTTTGATCAGCGCTTGCTTGAGCGAGACCTCGTTGTTGATGACGTTGATGATGTCGTACACGACGCGCCGTTCGCAGCCCATGATCAGGTCCAGATTGCGCAGGCCGACGTCGAAGTCGATAACCACAGTCTTGTTGCCGCGCAGGGCCAGACCACTGGCGAAGCTGGCGCTGGTGGTGGTCTTGCCGACGCCGCCCTTGCCCGAGGTTACTACGATGATTTTTGGCACTGTGACTTGCCCTCCGTAAAGATTTGAATTTTAACTACAAAGCGAGTGTGGCGATTTCGCTTCAGCGTTTGCTGCTTATCGGATTGATGACGACCTTTTCGCCTTCCAGAAAAATCTGGCTGAATTTGCCGCGCACCGTGTCTGGAATACCTTCGTCGAAAACCTGGAAATAGCCGGCGATGGCGACCAGTTCGGCTTCCATGCTTTGCACGTAAATGCGTGCCGCCGTGTTGCCGCGCGCACCGGCCAGGGCGCGGCCGCGCAACGGAGCGTAGATGTGGATATCACCATCGGCGATCAATTCCGCGCCGGCATTGACGATGGCCAGTACGACCAGATTTGCGCCTTCGGCATAAATTCGTTGGCCGGTGCGAACCGGTTTGTCGATGACCAAGGTAGGCCGGGTTTCGACTGGCGCGGGTTGTTCGGGGGGGATGGCGGGGGCGGCATCTGCTTCGATTTCCAGTCCGGGCAGGTCCGGTTGCGCCGGGCCAACATAGTGTGGCGACGGCGCGGGTCGGATCTCCGGCACGGGCTCGGGTGCTTGCTCTGTTTCTACGATGGGCGCTGGTCGCTGCGGGGTTGTCGGAATTAAGCCTAGCCCGGCCTTTGTTGCCGCTTCTTGCTGTGCCGGCGAACCGCCCTGGATACCCGCCGCATGCATGCGGTTGGTCTGCATGAAAGCGAGCAGATCGACAAAATCAAGCGCGCTTTCAGCATCGGCGAGGTCAGTTAGTCCGAGCACGATCGGAGTGTGGGCGAAGAAATCCGGCATTTGTTTGAGCCGGGTTTCGAGCTGCTGTTTGACCTGCTCGAGATCCGGGGTTTTCAGGTGCAGGATCAGGACCGGCAGGTTGGAATTTTTGATCTTGAAGGCGGGTTCTTCGCGCGGCATGGAATAAATTGAGTAAGTTTTATAGATCTACAGCTTCAACATCAGCTCATGTGTAGGATTTTTGTTCCGACCGTTTGCCCGGTTTTTTCTTCAGAATAATCACGCCCTTGACCACTTCCAGATTGTCGATCGGGATATTCGGGTAGACCGAATTCAGTGGTTTCAGCATCCAGCCCTCCGGGTGCTTGATCAGTTGCCGGAAGATGTATTCCTCGTTGACGAAGGCGATCACGTAGGACTCGTGCCGGGCGACACCCTCCGGCTCGATGACGATAATTTCGCCTTCATTGAATTCCGGCAACATCGAATCGCCCAGCACCATCAGGGCATAAGGTTCGCCGCTGGCGCAAGCCGAGGCTGCCAAATCTTCCGGCGCGGCGTTTTCAGCGGCGGGGACGACTGGAATGGGGAAGGGTTTCTGATTCATTTATTGACCTCGCATGAAGTGTTTGTCCAGGTCGGCCAGGCTAAGCTGAAACCAGGTCGGTCGGCCGTGATTGCATTGATCCGCACGTTCGGTGGCTTCCATGTCGCGCAGCAGCGCGTTCATTTCCGGCAACGTCAGGCGACGATTGGCGCGCACCGCACCATGGCAGGCGAGGGTGGCAAGAAGTTGGTTGCGCTGCGCCGTCATCGCCTCGCTTATGCCGAATTCGTGAATGTCTTTCAACACTTCGCGCGCCAGGGTTTCCGCGTCGGCATCCTTCAACATGCTGGGCAACGCGCGAACCGCCAGATGCGTCGGCGACACGGCGGCGATTTCGAATCCCATCCTGGAAAACGCCTCGCGTGCTTCCTCCGCAGCGCTCATTTCCAGCGTTGTGGCGGCGAAAACGACAGGAATCAGCAGTGGCTGACTGGCGACCTGGCGACGGTTGAACGCTGTTTTCAGACGCTCATACAGAATGCGCTCGTGCGCGGCGTGCATATCGACAACGATCAGACCCCGGTCGTTCTGCGCCAGAACGTAGATGCCGGAGAGCTGCGCCAGCGCGTAGCCGAGGGGCGGGGGGGTGGTGACATCGACAGGCCCTTCGACAGGCTCGGGGCGAACGGGAGAAAGACTATCCAATTGGCGTGATCCGAGCGCCTCGCCGACCATCTGGTAGTAAGCGGCGGGCTCGGTGGCGTGCAAGGGCATCGATGCTTGTGACCAACCTCGTTGCGAACCGGGGGCAGACCATGGTTTATCCACTGTTTCTGCCCGAACAATCGTAGTCTGGCCCTGGTATTCCTGGTTTCCCTGGTTATCGTTTCGGTTTTGGATTTCGGTATCCAAGGCGGCTGCCGGCATCCGGGCTAAGTCTTTACCTACGTCTTTACCTAATGCCCGTTCCAGCACATGGCGAACAAACTGATGCATGCCACGCCCGTCGCGGAAGCGCACTTCGGTCTTGGCCGGATGCACGTTGACGTCGACGCCTTCCGGCGGCAATTCGAGGAACAGCACATAAGCCGGGTGCCTATCGTGATGCAGCACATCGCGATAGGCCTCGCGAATAGCGTGGTTGAGCAGTTTGTCGCGCACGAAGCGGCCGTTGACGAACAGGTATTGCGCATCGCGGCCAGCGCGGGAATAGGCCGGCAGGCCGGCCAGGCCAAACAGTCGCAGCGGGCCGGCGGCTTCGTCCAGTGTGCGTGCGGCTTCAGCGAAGTCGTCGCCAAGCACTTCCAGCGCCCGCGCCTGCCAGTCGGATACCGCGTAGCGGCGGGAAACGCGGCCGTTGTGCGCCAGCGTGAAGGCGCAACCTGGATGCGCCAACGCCAGGCGGCGGAGGGTTTCGTCGCAATGGCCGTATTCGGTGGAAGCTGTTTTGAGGAATTTGCGCCGCGCCGGCGTGTTGAAAAACAGATCGCGCGCTTCTATCACTGTGCCGCGACTCAGCGCCGCCGGTTCCACCTGGCCCATGACGCCATCCAGCGCGCCAAGCTTCCAGGCGTGTTGCTGTTGATTCACTCGACTGGTCAGTTCGACCCGCGCTATCGACGCGATGCTGGCCAGCGCCTCGCCACGAAAGCCGAGGCTGGCAACGGATTCAAGTTCCTGTAGGTTGGAAATCTTGCTGGTGGCATGCCGCGTCAGCGCCAGCGGCAATTCCTCCGGCGCAATGCCGCTGCCGTCATCAACGACCCGAATCAGCTTGATGCCACCTTCCTCCAGGTCAACGCGAATCTCGGTCGAACCCGCATCCAGACTGTTTTCCAGTACTTCCTTCAACGCTGAAGCCGGACGCTCGACGACCTCGCCGGCGGCGATTTGCGAGACCAACAGGTCAGGAAGGAGACGGATGGACATGAGTGGCGGCAACGAGAGAAGTCGCGCAGCTTAGCGGGGAAAGTGCCAAGGGTGAAGCAATCCTGTAGCGCACTTGTTTGTCCCTGCTGGAACGCACGCCGCACCCTATGCTTTGAGTCGATCTCCCTGCCGACTTTCGCGCCGTTTCAATTCGCTTTCGATGTCGTTCAGCACCGTCCATTTGTGGCTGCACCATTCCGGTGCCAGCAGCAGCTTGGCTGGCGAGGTGCCGGTGACGCGGTGATACAGCACATCCCACGGTGTGCGCTCGATCATATCGGCGGCGATGTCGATGTACGCAGCTTGCGTCAGCGGCGTGTATTCGCCGCGCCGCCATTCGTTGGCCAGTTGCGTGCCTTTCACTACATGTAATGGATGCAGCTTGAGGCCGTCGGTGCCGATGTCGAGCACGATGTCGAGCGATTCCCGGCTGTGCCAGGCTTCTTCGCCAGGCAGGCCGACGATCAGATGGGTGCAGACCGGAATGTTCAGTTTGCGTGCGGCTTGCGTGGTTTCAATGTATTCGCGCAGACCGTGGCCGCGATTGACGCGTTCCAGGCTGTGGTCGAAGGCGGATTGCAGGCCGAGTTCGAGCCAGACTTCCATGCCCTGGTCGCGGTAGCCTGCAAGCAGATCGAGTACGGCTGGCGGCACGCAGTCCGGCCGCGTGCCAACCGACAGGCCGATCATGCCGTCCATCGCCAGTGCGTTGTCGTACTGTGCTTTCAGTTGTTCAACATCGGCGTAGGTATTGGTGTAGGCCTGGAAATAGGCCAGGTATTTACGTGCCTTGGTGCAGCGGTCGATGCCGCGCCGGCCGGAATCGAGCTGGCTGTCCAGTGATGGCGCATTGCGTGTGTTTGGGCTGAACGAGGCGTTATTACAAAACGTGCAGCCGCCGATGCCTTTGGCACCATCCCTGTTGGGGCAGGTGAAGCCGGCATCAAGGGCGATCTTGTGGACGCGCTCGCCGTATTTTTGGAGCAGGAATTGTCCGAAGGTGTGGACGTGATCAGAAAGCATTCTTGTCGCGATAAAGATAGATCGCGAACACGATGCCGAACCAGACCAGCGCGGTCAAGGCGGGCATGCCGGAACAGGCATAGCCAAGCAGCGGCAAGACCGCTGCGGTCAGGAAGAGCAGGGCGCGGATGCCGTTCCAGCGCGTAATGCGGCTGCGGTCCTGGGCATGCCGCGCCATCGAACGTCCGGCTTCGATCCAGACCGGGCCGAGCTGGCCGGCGGCGCCAACGACCAGCGGCATCAAAAAGCCGGGCAGAAAAATAGTCAGCGGTGTCAGCTTCTCCAGGCCAAGCAGGATGCCCGCCAGCGAGCCGCTGAAACCGATCAATGATGCCGCCAACACCGGTTCGGCGCCATGCCAGGCAAGAATGCGCGCTCGATGCAGCCGCCACCACGCCCAACCCATGCGGCCAATGACCCAGAACCAGAAGATGCCGCCGAGCCAGGCGAGGGGAAGCCAGAGCGCCTGTCCCAATGCCAGCAAAATGCTGCCGGCGAGCGCCCACTTCAGATCCAGATCCAAGCGCGAACCGACGTTTGCATCGGGTTGATTCGCCGCAGTCGGCATCAACACCTGCAAGGTGCCGATGGCGGTAAGGCCGATGAAACCGTAAAGGTTGATATGAATGTGGAAGGCGCGAAGTTCCATCTGCCAAGCGGGTAACCATGGAAAAGCCGCAGCGGCGAGCAGTCCAAGGCCAAGGCAAGCCATTGCCGCGACATACCAGCCCAAGCCGGGATGCGGGCGGCCAAGCGCAAGACGCGCCTTTTTGCGCATCCAGCTCAGCATGGTGACAACGCCGACCAATGCTAACGCCGCCACCCAAGAGATCCAGATGAAATCAAGCCCGCCGGCAAAAACCACCAAAGCGAGTCCGCCCGTTGCCAGCATCAGAAAAGGCAAGCGAGCCATCCAGCGATTCGCGCCACGACTGCGAGTCAGCACCGGCACGAAATGCTGCATTGCTGCGGTGATCAGTGTCATCACCCCGACCGCCAACACCAGGTGAGCCCAGAAAGCGGATGAGGCGACGACTGCTTTGGGCAGTGCTTGCCCGGCCAGAAAGGCGAGCAGTGCGGCGGCGATGAGGGCAATCAGCATGGAATGTCTTGATATTTTTGCTGAGCCTTCATGCTGTGGTGGTGCAACATCAGGCCGCCTTTATGACAATGAAGTCGATGACCACCCCCTGCTCGCTTTGTTCAATGTATTGAATTTCAATCCGCTCGCCATAGCGTGCCCGCATCTGTTGCAACAGCGGAATCGGATTGTGGTCGTTGATGAAGCGCATTCGTTCGCCCGGGTTGAGCGCGTCCAACCCACCGAAAATAGCGGCGTGGCGGAATCGTTTGGCAATGCCGCGCGCGTCGAAGGGATAAATGGCTTCGGCTGTGGTGTGGTCATGAATCGGGATGTTGATTTGCATGGTGGTTATCAATCAAGAGAAGGAGTCCGCATTCTCGGTCGGGCCTGCTCTGCCAGCATTGACCAATGTCAGCCCGATTTGAACCGAGGTCGGTGCCGAGTGCGCTTGGTTTTTGCAAAATACCGTCTTGTTACGACATGCCGAGCATGTTCAAACGGGGCATCAATGAGCGATTTTGCGGGTGGCTGGATCAGAAAAATGAGACAGAAAGGGGGGGCAGTCGATTTATAGCAGAGCCGGGTCTTTAAGTTAGTCGCCTTTTGTCTGTAAAATGCCGGCTTTTGTTCGGCTGGCTTAGTTGTGAATGCGACCGGAATGTCTTGATTCGACCGGCGTGGTTCACTAGGACAAAGGCATGAATTTATTTACACAGGCAGGATAGATGTTATGAGCAACTTGAGCGTTGACACTTCCAAACGCCGATTTTTGGTGACGATGACTTCAGCGGTAGGGGGCGTGGCTGCCCTCGGCGTGGCAGTGCCGTTTGTCATGAGCATGCTTCCCAGTGCACGCGCCAAAGCTGCGGGCGCACCCGTTGAGGTTGATCTGACCAAGGTTGAACCGGGTATGCAACTCGCCGTGGAATGGCGTGGCAAGCCGGTCTGGGTAGTCAATCGAACCCCGGAAATGCTTGATCTGCTTTCCAAACACGATGCGAAGCTGACTGATGCTGCTTCTGAAAACACGAGTCAGCAGCCTGAGTATTGCAAAAATCCGACTCGCTCGATCAAGCCTCAGTATTTGATTGTGGTCGGTATTTGCACCCATCTGGGCTGCTCTCCTTCTTACCGGAGTGAAGTTGCTCCCGCCGACCTCGGACCAGAATGGACGGGGGGGTGGTTCTGTCCCTGTCACGGCTCGCGCTTCGATCTGGCCGCGCGCGTTTACAACGGTTCTCCGGCCCCCACCAATCTGGTTATTCCGCCACATAAGTACTTGTCCGATACTCGGGTACTGATTGGCGATGACCAGGGCGCGGCCGCCTGATAGCGACGGGAGATTCAAGCAATGCAAAAGCTACTGAACTGGGTCGATGAGCGTTTTCCGCTCACGTCCTCATATAAAGCGCATCTTTCCGAGTACTTCGCACCGAAGAACTTCAACTTCTGGTACTTCTTCGGCTCTTTGGCGCTGCTGGTTCTGGTTGTTCAAATTCTGACCGGCATTTTCCTGACCATGCATTACAAGCCGGACGCGGCGCTGGCTTTCGCTTCCGTCGAATACATCATGCGGGATGTTGAATTCGGCTGGATGATTCGCTATATCCACTCAACGGGCGCCTCGATGTTCTTCGTCGTGGTCTACCTGCATATGTTCCGAGGTTTGATTTACGGCTCCTATCGCCAACCCCGTGAACTGATCTGGATCTTCGGCGTAACCATCTACTTGGTACTGATGGGAGAAGCCTTCATGGGCTACCTGCTACCTTGGGGGCAGATGTCCTACTGGGGTGCCCAGGTCATCATCAACTTGTTCGCCGCCGTGCCTTTTATCGGCAACGATCTGTCCGAGTGGATTCGTGGCGACTACGTCATCGGCGATGCCACCCTGAATCGCTTCTTCGCTTTCCACGTTATAGCGCTGCCCATGGTTTTGCTCGGCTTGGTGGTTGCGCACTTGGTGGCGCTGCACGAAGTGGGTTCCAACAACCCGGATGGCGTTGAAATCAAGAAACTGAAAGGCCCGGATGGACACCCGCTGGATGGAATTCCGTTCCATCCGTATTACACGGTGAAGGATATCCTCGGCACGGTGGTTTTCCTGATCGTGTTTGCGGCCATCGTCTTCTTCGCTCCTGAGATGGGCGGCTATTTCCTGGAAGCCAACAACTTTATCCCGGCCGATTCGCTGAAGACGCCGGAGCACATTGCGCCAGTCTGGTACTTCACGCCTTACTACGCGATCCTGCGCGCCATTCCGCCGATTCTGGGTTCCCAGTTTCCAGGTGTGGCCGCGATGGGGGTTGCCGTGCTGATCTTCTTCGCGCTGCCTTGGCTGGATAAATCCCCGGTCAAGTCAATTCGCTATCGTGGCCCCAAGTTCAAGATTGCGTTGGGAGTGTTCGTGATCACTTTCATCGGTCTTGGCATACTCGGTGTGTTGCCCGCTACACCGCTCTACACCTTGATCTCGCAAATCTTGTCGGTGCTGTACTTCGCATTTTTCTTGCTTATGCCTTGGTACACAAAAAATGATACGACCAAGCCGGTTCCGGAAAGGGTGACCCAATGAAAAAGCTGTTCTTCATGCTCTTGGCCTTGCCAACGCTGGCCATCGCTTCGGGTGCTGGCGTCCATCTCGATCATGCTCCGATCAATCTGAATGATCAGGAGTCGTTGCAACGTGGCGCACGGGTGTTCGTGAACTACTGCCTCAACTGCCACAGCGCCGGTTACATGCGTTACAACCGCATGCAGGATATTGGTCTGACTGAAGCGCAGATCAAGGACAACCTGTTGTATGCCGCCGATAAGCCGGGCGCATTGATGCATGTGGCGATGCGCACTGCAGATGCCAAGGCCTGGTTTGGCGCCCCCCCACCTGACCTCTCGGTTATTACCCGCTCACGCGGTCCGGACTGGGTCTATACCTATCTGCGTAGTTTCTACCGCGACGACAGCCGTCCTACCGGTTGGAACAATACCGTGTTCGACAAGGTCGGTATGCCGCATGTGATGCAGGAATTGCAAGGTCATCTGGCACCGGTTTATCGCACTGAAAAAAGTGAAGATGGCAAAGAGCATCACGTCATTGATCGCTTTGAGTTGGTCAAGCCTGGCAAGTACACACAAGCAGAATACGATGCTCTGGTGGGTGATTTGACCAACTATCTGAACTGGATGGGAGAGCCTGCCAAGGGTGATCGCATGCGGATTGGTCTCTTTGTCTTGCTGTTCCTTAGTGTGTTTTATGTTGTTGCCTTCTACCTCAAGAAGGAATTCTGGAAGGATGTGCACTAAGCACACGGTAAATCACCATGATGACTCTTTATTCAGGCGCCGCCTGCCCGTTTAGCCAGCGCTGCCGCATAGTCCTTTACGAGAAGGGCATGGACTTCGAGATCAAGGATGTCGATCCAACGGAAAAAGCGGATGAAATCGCCGCCATGAACCCTTACAGCCAGGTTCCTATCCTGGTTGAACGAGAACTCACGTTGTATGAATCCAACATCATCAACGAGTATATCGATGAGCGTTTTCCGCATCCTCAGTTGATGCCGGCGGATCCGGTGATGCGGGCGCGGGCACGTTTGTTTTTGCACAACTTCGAGCGCGATCTCTTTTCGCACCTGAGCGACATTGTCAATGGCACGCCCAAGGTGGCAGAAAAGGCGCGCATGATCGTGCGTGACAACCTTACCCAGATTGCACCTATATTCAACAAGCAGAAGTACATGCTGGGTGACGATTACTCGATGCTAGATGTCGCCATCGCGCCTCTGTTATGGCGCCTGGATCACTACGGCATCCAGTTGCCCAAACAAGCGACGCCATTGCTCAAGTACGCGGAACGTCTTTTTACACGTCCGGCGTTCATTGAAGCACTGACGCCGATCGAAAAAGCCATGCGCAAGTGACTGTGAACATCTGCCAATGAGCGCGCTTCCGCAACAACCCTACTTTCTCCGCGCCCTTTATGAGTGGTGCGTGGATAGTGGATTAACTCCGTATTTGACAGTGCGTGTCGACAAGCGTACCCGCGTACCGCAAGCATTTGTCAAAGAAGGACAGATCGTTCTGAATGTTGGTCCAAGCGCCGTGCGTAACATACACATGGATAACGAGTGGGTGACCTTCTCGGCTCGATTTGGCGGTATGTCACATTCGATCGAAGTTCCAGTTGGTAATGTTGTGGCGATCTATGCGCGAGAAACCGGAGAAGGCATGGCCTTCGAAGTACTCGCCGAGTCTGAATTGCTAGAGAACAGTGATTCGCAGCAAGGACTGGATTCGGTCCAGCAAGAAGATACCAACGATGTTCCACATCCACCACGTGGTCGCCCGCAACTAAAAGTGGTCAAATAGCACCCACACACAATACAAAAAAGTTTTCGCCGACATAGCTCAGTTGGTAGAGCAACCGCCTTGTAAGCGGTAGGTCACCAGTTCGAATCCGGTTGTCGGCACCAGTAAAAAAGAAAAAGGCCACTCTTCTGAGTGGCCTTTTTCTTTCATGGCGGCCGTGTAGCTGTTTTCGGGCCATGTAGCCATGTAATCCTCTTGTCTTTCACTGGCGCTCGATGCTCCGGATTGGATTCCATCAACCTGAAAAATGCTGTTGACCGGACTGTAGGCGCGAATTTATTTGCATAATCAACCGCTTGCGTGCGAATAAATTTGCACCTATGTAGGTAGCGCAACCGATTGAAATTTCACAACATTCAATCCCAACTGAGAATTCCAGGTTCAACCGTCAACGGCATATTGAGGACTTGGCGAGGAAATCCCGACGCGGGCCAGGCCAGGGCGCTAGAAAACGGGTCTGTTTCATCAATCCACCAGAACGTCGGCTTGTGCCTGAGGCGGCGTTCTGCGCCGCGTCAACTATCCCGGGAGGCCCCGTGCTTGGCAGAGCAAAGTGGGTGAGGATTATTTTAATTTCGTTTCAGCTTCTGCTGTAAGCGGTGTCGTCGGTGCACTGCTTCGATGTCGCTCCGGTTCTTCTGTCCGGCGTAGCGGGCATGGCGGGCAGAAGATGGCAGAAGATGGCGGTGTCACACGGTTCGACGTGTGTTGCATATTCTTCTTCAGCAGGTCATCTCTTTTCGAGGTTGGGTGTCGTTTGCACGGGCTCGCTGCCGCCAAAATCAACGGTGGGGGGCGCGCTGATTGCTTGCTCGTTTTCTACTGTGAAATTGGCTTTGATTTGGTGTCCGAACATCATCGCGGTGAGGTTGCTGGGGAAGGAGCGCACGGTGATGTTGTAGTCCTGTACGGTTTTGATATACCGGTTACGGGCTACGGTGATGCGGTTTTCGGTGCCTTCCAGTTGCGCTTGCAGATCGCGGAATCCGGTGTCGGCTTTCAGTTGCGGATAGTTTTCCGAGACTACCAGCAGGCGGCTCAAGGCGCTGGTCAGTTCGCCTTGTGCAGCCTGGAATTTCTGCAATGCGGCCGGGTCGTTGATCAGTTCCGGGGTGGCGGCGATCTGGCCGACACGAGCGCGGGCGGCGGTGACTTCGGTGAGTACCTTGGCTTCGTGCGCGGCATAGCCTTTGACCGTGTTGACCAGATTCGGCACCAGGTCGGTGCGGCGCTGGTATTGGTTGAGCACTTCCGACCAACCGGCTTTGATGGCTTCGTCCTGCACTTGCAGGGTGTTGTAGCCGCAACCGCTGAGGCTGAGGGTGGTGATCAACATGATCAGCGTCATGAAAAGTTTGCGCATGTGTTTCTCCTGTGTAGCGGCTGTTTTGCTGATGCCGAAATCAGGCTTCCGCCAGCGCTTCTTTGAAGTCGAGCCTGACTTCATCGTTATCGCCCACATCGACAGTGGTTTCGCCGCCCTCGCTGAGGCGACCGAACAGCAGTTCATCGGCCAAGGCTTTGCGGATCGTGTCCTGAATCAAACGTCCCATTGGGCGCGCGCCCATCAACGGATCAAAGCCTTTGCGCGCCAGCCACTTGCGCAATGCATCGGTGAAGTGAACTTCAACTTTCTTCAGGTGTAGCTGTTCTTCGAGTTGCATCAGGAACTTGTCGACCACGCGCAGGATGATTTCCTCGTCCAGTGCGGCGAAAGAAATCGTCGCGTCGAGCCGATTGCGGAATTCCGGTGTGAACAGTCGTTTGATCTCGGCCATCTCATCGCCGGCTTTTTTCGGCAATGAAAAACCGATGCCGGTTTTATTCATCGCTTCCGCGCCGGCGTTGGTGGTCATGATGATGATCACGTTGCGGAAGTCAGCTTTGCGGCCGTTGTTGTCGGTCAGCGTGCCGTGATCCATGACCTGCAACAGTACGTTGAAAATATCGGGATGCGCTTTCTCGATCTCGTCCAGCAGCAGCACCGCATACGGGGTCTTGGTGATGGCTTCGGTGAGCAGGCCGCCCTGTTCGAAGCCGACATAGCCCGGTGGCGCGCCAATCAGGCGTGAGACAGCATGGCGCTCCATATACTCGGACATGTCGAAACGGATCAGTTCGACGCCCAGGGTATAAGCCAATTGGCGCGCAACTTCGGTTTTGCCGACGCCGGTCGGGCCGGAAAAAAGGAATGAGCCAATAGGCTTCTGCGGATTGCCGAGACCGGAACGGGTCATTTTGATGGCGCTGGCCAAGGCGTCGATGGCCCTGTCCTGACCGAATACCACCGCGCTGAGATCGCGATTCAGGTTCTTGAGTGCGTTGCGTTCATCGTTGGCAACCGTTTTCGCCGGGATACGGGCAATCTTGGCGACGATGTCTTCAATTTCTTTTGGAGTGATGATTTTCTTCTGTTTCGACTTGGGCTGGATGCGCTGCGCAGCGCCGGCCTCGTCAATGACATCGATGGCTTTGTCAGGCAAGTGCCGGTCGTTGATATATCGCGCGGAAAGTTCGGCGGCGGTAGAAAGCGCACCTTGCGTATATTTGACGTTGTGGTGGGACTCGAAGCGGGACTTCAAGCCTTTCAGAATGGCAACTGTTTCCGCGACTGAAGGTTCGTTGACGTCGACTTTCTGGAAGCGACGCGACAGCGCATGATCTTTCTCGAAAATGCCCCTGAACTCGTTGTAAGTGGTCGCGCCGATGCAGCGAAGCTGGCCAGTCGAAAGCGCCGGCTTGAGCAGATTGGAAGCGTCGAGAGTGCCGCCAGAAGCCGCTCCGGCACCGATGACGGTATGGATTTCATCGATAAACAAAATGGCTTTTGGATTGGCGGATAACTGCTTGATCACCGCCTTCAGGCGCTGTTCGAAATCACCTCTGTATTTTGTTCCGGCCAGCAATGCCCCCATGTCGAGCGAGAAAACAGTGGCACCTTCAAGTACGTCGGGCACGCTGCCTTCGACAATACGCCGCGCCAAGCCTTCCGCTATTGCGGTCTTGCCGACGCCAGCCTCGCCAACCAGCAGGGGATTGTTCTTGCGTCTGCGGCAGAGCGTCTGGATAACGCGTTCCAACTCTTGATCGCGCCCAATTAACGGGTCGATCTTGCCTGCTTGCGCCTGTAGATTGAGGTTGCTGGTGAATGAATCGAGTGGAGAGGCGGCTTTTTCCTCGCCTTCCTGCTGTTCATTGCCGGGTTCGCCGCGTCCGCTGGGAGTGGCTTCCTGAGTGGTCTTGGTGATTCCGTGCGAGATGAAGTTGACCACATCGAGGCGAGTCAGCCCCAGTTGCGTCATGAAGTGCAGCGCATGCGAATCTTTTTCGCCAAAGATGGCGACCAAAACATTTGCGCCGGTAACTTCCTTCTTGCCGGAAGACTGGACATGCAGGATGGCGCGCTGAATAACCCGCTGAAAGCCCAAGGTGGGTTGCGTATCGACATCCGCTTCGCCAGGAACGCGGGGGGTATGCCGCTCGATGAATTCCGCGAGTTTCTTGCGCAGATCTTCAACGTTTGCCGCGCAGGCGCGCAACACTTCCGCTGCCGAGGGGTTGTCTAGCATCGCGAGTAAAAGATGCTCCACGGTAATGAACTCATGACGTTTTTGCCGGGCTTCCATAAACGCCATATGTAAACTGACTTCCAACTCCTGGGCGATCATTTGTCTTCCTCCATCACGCATTGCAGCGGATGCTGGTGGTTACGAGCGAACTCTCTAACTTGATGCACTTTTGTTTCGGCGACATCGCGCGGGTAAATTCCAGCCAAACCAGCGCCTTCATTATGCACTTTGAGCATGACCGCAGTGGCTTGTTCACGTCCCATCAGAAAAAACCTTTCAAGTACATATATGACGAATTCCATCGGGGTGAAATCGTCGTTCAGAAGTAATACCTTATATATCGGAGGCGGCGCGATGGCGGGGCGTTCCGTTTGTACTACCGATTCATCTTGATGCCTTGTTGCCATTGGGGTTACGCGATGCGGGAACGAGTTAATTGTGGAGCTTGAAAGAATTTTTTCAAGCCGATTGACGACAGGGGGATTAGGCGAGTAAAAAGCCTCCGTTTGGGCTTTTCGAGACCATTATCGGGTGCGTTTGGTTCAAGCTTTTTATCTGTTTTTTTATTTAAGTTATTTTGGTTTTTGTTTAGGAGCAGTTTCAATGGCCACTGGCACTGTTAAATGGTTTAACGACTCTAAAGGCTTCGGCTTCATTACCCCTGATGGCGGTGGTGATGACGTGTTCGCCCACTTTTCCGCGATCAATTCCAAGGGCTTCAAAAGCCTGAAAGAAAATCAGCGTGTTTCTTTTGATGTGGTGGACGGCCCCAAGGGCAAGCAAGCCTCCAACATCGTGCCGATGTAATTCGGTTTTTTCGGTGGGCGGAAATTTTCCGCCAGACTGAAATGGTCCTCTGCGCCATGTCCCGCTTGTGCTATAGCTTAATTCACAAGACACGGAGCTGGCGACGGAGCGGCCAATATGAATACACACAATCTATCGAATCGGTTTCTTGAAGTTGATGGCGAGTCGCAACAGTTGGACTCACATAGTCAGATTGTGCATTTGGTTGCCGGTCTGGAGCGACAGAAAGATGAACTCGGTGCGATTGCGTTTGAATTGATCGATCTGTTACATCGACTTGGGGCGGGGGACATACCTCAACCACTTTCCCCGCATCCGCCCCAAGCCAACGGCAAAACTTAATCCATCCAGCGGATCATTTCCGTGCCGAATTCTGAGCATGGTATTTGCGTTGCACCATCCATCAAGCGGGCGAAGTCATAGGTGACTTTCTTCGCCCGAATCGCACCATCCATACCCTTGATGATCAGGTCGGCCGCTTCCAGCCAACCCATGTGGCGCAACATCATTTCGCCGGACAAGGTGATCGAACCCGGATTGACGTAATCCTTGCCGGCGTATTTCGGCGCGGTGCCATGTGTGGCTTCGAACATTGCGACTGAATCGGACAGATTTGCGCCGGGGGCGATGCCGATGCCGCCAACTTCCGCCGCCAGCGCATCGGAAACATAGTCGCCGTTGAGGTTCAGCGTGGCGATCACGTCATAGTCTTCCGGACGCAACAGAATTTGCTGCAGGAAGGCGTCGGCGATGACGTCCTTGATGACGATCCCGTTCGGCAATTTCACCCAGGGACCGCCATCGATCAATTCGCCGCCAAATTCCCGAATCGCCAGTTCATAACCCCATTTTTTGAAGCCACCCTCGGTGAACTTCATGATGTTGCCCTTGTGAACCAGGGTTACAGAACGACGGTTGTTGTCGATGGCGTACTGGATTGCGCGGCGAATCAGGCGCTCCGAGCCGTCGATCGAAACCGGCTTGATGCCGATGGCGGAAGACTCGGGGAAGCGAATCTTGGTGACGCCCATTTCCTTTTGCAGGAATTCGATGACTTTCTTCACTTCCGGCGAACCGGCTTCCCATTCAACGCCGGCATAGATGTCTTCAGTATTCTCGCGGAAGATCACCATGTCGACTTTTTCTGGTGCTTTAACGGGCGTCGGCACACCTTCGAAATAGCGCACCGGGCGCAGGCAAACGTACAAATCGAGCATCTGGCGCAGCGCCACGTTGAGTGAACGGATGCCGCCGGAAGTCGGGGTAGTCAGCGGGCCTTTGATCGAAACCACATAGTCGCGAATCGCCGCGACGGTTTCATCGGGCAGCCAGGCATCGGCGCCATAGACCTTGGTCGCTTTTTCGCCAGCAAAGACTTCCATCCACTCGATCTGGCGTTTGCCGCCATAGGCTTTGGCAACGGCGGCATCGAGCACTTTGATCATCACCGGGGTGATGTCGACGCCGGTGCCATCACCTTCGATAAACGGGATAATCGGCCGATCCGGCACATTCAGCGAAGCATCGGCATTGACGGTGATTTTGGCGCCCGCGGTCGGCGTCTTGATATGGCTGCTCATGGCAACTCCTGTTCAAAGTTATCGAATCGAAAATTTAGACTGATGGCGCGCATCATTTTATTCAACAAGCCTTACGGGGTCCTGAGCCAATTCACTGATGAAGACGGCCACCCCGGGCTCAAGGCCTATCTCGATATTCCCGGTGTCTATGCGGCTGGACGCCTGGATCGCGATAGCGAGGGGCTGTTGATTTTAACCGACGATGGTGCGCTACAGCATCGCCTTGCCGACCCGCGCCACAAACTACCGAAAAGCTATTGGGCGCAGGTTGAAGGCGCGCCAACCGAGGCCGATTTGGCACCGTTGCGACAGCCGATGGATTTGGGCGATTTCGTCACTCAACCGGCGCAGGCGAGCTTGATTGAAGTTCCGCGGAATCTCTGGCCGCGCGACCCGCCGGTGCGCTATCGCAAGGCTATCCCAACGACCTGGATCGAGCTTGTACTGAAAGAAGGCAAAAACCGTCAGGTTCGGCGGATGACCGCGAAAGCCGGGTTTCCCACTTTGCGCTTGCTGCGGGTGGCGATTGGCAACTATCGCTTGGATGGCTTGTCGCCGGGTGAATGGCGAGACGTGACGGCGTAGGTTTCCGGTTCCGTCGGTGTCGGGTCAACCGCCTTTGATTCGTCTACGCCAGATATGCGCTTTACCCAACACTTCCGCCGTATCCAATGTCTGACATTGGCCTTCAACCAGAACCGCTTTGCCGCCAACCCAGACATGGCTGACTTGCTCGCTGCCGGCGCTATAGACCAATTGCGAGACCGGGTCGTAGCAAGGTTGTGTCGCCGCATGATTCAGATTGACGGCAACCACATCCGCCATTTTGCCGACTTCCAGCGAGCCGATTTTGCTGTCCAGTCCCAACGCTTGCGCACCCGCCAAAGTGGCCATGCGCAATGCCTGATGCGCCGGTATCGCGGCGGGGTCGGCGGAAACGGCCTTGCCAAGCAGCGCGGCCAAGCGCATCTCGCCAAGCAAGTCGAGGCGATTGTTGCTGGCGGCGCCATCGGTGCCGACACCCACATTGACGCCAGCGGCGAGCAGTTTCGCGATCGGAGCAAAGCCGCTTGCCAGTTTCAGGTTGGAACTTGGGCAGTGCGCGACATGGCAGCCGTGACTGGCCAGCAGCGCGATTTCATCATCGTTCAGATGCACCGCATGGATCGCAATCAGACTGGGCGTAAGCAGCCCCAGCGCTTTTAATCGCGCCAGCGGGCGCACGCCATGGGTGGCGACGCCATGTTGGATTTCAGCCTCGGTTTCGTGGATATGCATGTGGATCGGTATGTCCAGCTGCGCCGCAAAAGTCACGACTTTTTCCAGCGTTTGATCGCTGACCGTATAGGGTGCGTGCGGCGCCAGGCAAAAATTGGCCAGCGGGTGATCAATCCAGTCATCACGCAACGCCAGACCTTTTTGCAGATAGCCATCCGGATCAGCGGCATAAGGCGTTGGCGCATCCACCACAATAAGACCCGCCGCGACACGGATGCCCGTTTCAACGGCGGCTTCAATTACGGCGTCGGAGAAAAAATACATGTCGTTGAAGCAGGTCACGCCGCATTTCAGCATTTCCAGGCCTGCCAGACGGGTGCCGTCGCGCACAAAATCAGCGGAAACATGCAGTGATTCAGCCGGCCAGATGTGTTCTTGCAGCCACTTCATCAGCGGCAAATCGTCGGCATAGCCGCGCAGCAAGGTCATCGCTGCGTGGGTGTGCAGATTGACCAAACCAGGGATCAGCGCGTGCCCAGGCAGATGAATTTTCTCTTTGCTGACCCAGTTATCGGCTTCGTCGCGCGGTACCAAGGCGGCGATACGGCCAGCCTTGATCAGCAGGCTATGGTCGGCAAGCGAGCGCTGGTCGGGATCGACCGGAATGATCCAGCCTGCATCAATGCGTAGATCGGCGGTTACTTGAGACATGGTGGCTGCTTGGCGGGATGAAATAGCGGGCTATTCTAAAGAAGATCGGCTTTGTCTTATGTGGTGTTCCAGAATCCCTTCATCCCGAGTAAATTTTCAGCAACACTCAGATTTGCTTCGCGAAAAATAATTTTCGAGCCTGCGCCCAATGAAAAAATCTTTTCTCGTAAGTTGTTATGCCCGCTACTCGAGGGCATCCTCCCGCGTCAATCCGCGCGCGTTGCGACTCGCAAATTTTGTCCTTTCTTTGTTGCTGGGAGTCTGCGCGATTCCGAACCTCGCCCAGGCGCAAGCGCCAGAACTGTCCGTGATCGACAAGCCGCGAGATTTTTCGTCCGCTGTCAGCATCACCTTCAAGGCGTTTGAAATTGCCGGCTGCACGGTTTTTTCGCGGGATCAGCTAACGACGAAGTTGCAGCCTTATTTCGGTCGCGAGCTGAACAGCGAAGACCTGGAAGATATTCGTCTTGATCTGACCCGGATGTATATCGACGCCGGTTACATCAACTCCGGCATCGTCATTCCCGATCAGGACGTCAGTTCCGGCATCCTCCGGCTGCGGGCGATTGAAGGGACGCTCGGGGAGGTTCGCATTTCAGGGGCGGCGCATCTTCGGCCGTCCTTTCTCGAACGGCGATTGCGTCTGGGAGCGGGCCAACCGCTTAATGTGCCGCGCTTGCAGCAGCGTATGCAGCGACTGCTGGCGGAATCGACCATCAGTCAGATCAATGCCGAACTACAGCCGGCTGAACAGCCCGGTATCGGTATTCTGCGGGTGGCCATCGACGAAGGTAAACGTTACACACTGGGTGCCGAACTGGCCAATTCGCGCAACCCGAACGTCGGCGAATTTCGCTTCGCGGTGACTGGCGGCGTCAAGAATCTGCTGGGTTGGAACGATCAATGGTCATTGCGTCTCGGCAAGGTGGAAGGTGCTGACGATTTCGCACTGAGTACCACGCTTCCGATTTCAGCCAATGACACCACGCTGAAACTGCTTTACGAAAAGAGCAACTCGCTGATCGTCGAAGAGCCGTTCGATGTCATCGATATTCGCGGCCGCTCCGAGACATTCGAAATCGGCCTGCGCTACCCGTTGCGGGTGACGCCACTGCATGAATTCGCCGTTGGCGGCAGTCTGGCTCGGCGAGCGCATCAGACTTGGCTGGGCGGAGAAGCATTCGATTTCAGCGCCGGTTCGCATGATGGCAAGTCTGTAGCGGTGGCGGTCCGTCTGACGGCGGATTGGTTGAGTCGCAGCGCCTCGCATGTCAATTCGGCCCGTATTACGCTCAGCCAGGGGCTTGATGCCTTTGGCTCGACGATCAACCCTGGCGGCGTGGCTGATTCCCGATTCACCAGCCTGAATGGCCAGTGGCAAGGCTTGCGGGTAGTGCCTGATCGGCACGGCGAAGTTTCGGCGCGAGTGGGTTTTCAAGTCGCCACCGCAGCGCTATTGCCGCAGGAGAAATTCGGCTTGGGGGGCATGGATACGGTACGTGGATTTCGCGAGAACACGCAAGTGCGCGACAACGGCTGGTTCGCCTCGATCGAGTATCGCGTCAGCTTCGACAAGGACGCCGCTCAGCCTGCTCGCAGTGATGCGGGCGGATGGCAGGGGCTGCTGTTTGTGGATGGCGGTTCGGCCTGGGAAGACGGCGACACCATGCATGCTCCGCTCTGGTCCGCCGGCCCCGGTCTGCGTTGGCAATCTGGCGAAGCTACGCGGCTTGGGCTGTATTGGGCCGCTGTACGCAAGAAATTGGAACGAGGCGACACGCTGCAGGACCGGGGCGTACACCTCAAAGTTGAACTGCGACACGTTTTCTGAGGCGCGCAAACATGGCTCGATCGATGCTCCCAAATCTGTTTGCCGGACAGCGCGTATTTCTGGCACTGAATCTGATGGCTGCCTTGCTGCTGCCGGCCGAGGTCAATGCCGAGGTTGTTGCTGACGGCAGCGTCGGCCCGGTATTTGCCCTGAACGCGGCGGATATGCGTGTCTTGTCGGACTACGGCAGGCAGTCCGGAACCAATCTGTTCCACAGTTTTCGCGTGTTCGATATCGCCGCTGGTCAGCGCGTCACCTTTTCCGGTCCAACCAGCATTGCCAATATCGTTTCCCGCGTTACCGGCGGCAATGCCTCCAGCATCGACGGCGTCATCGCCGCCGACATCCCCGGTGCGGCGATGTATTTCATCAACCCGGCGGGGGTGGTTTTTGGCGCCAACGCCAAACTTGAAACACAGGGTTCGTTTTATGCAAGCACCGCGGACATGTTGCGTTTCGCCGATGGCGCCACGTTGCACGCCTCGCTCGCAAGCGACAGTCAATTCAGCAGCGCCGCGCCCGCCGCCTTCGGATTTCTCGCCGGCAACGCTGCCAGCCTGTCCGCCAACGCGGCGGTGCTGGAAGTCATGCCTGGCAATACCCTCGCCTTGGTCAGCCGCGACATCGGTCTGACGGATGGCGCGCTACTTTATGCACCCGCTGGTCGAATCGATCTAGGCGATTTCGAGGCGGACGCCTCCAACGGGGTCATCACTCTGAGCGACAGTCGTCTTTATACCGGCAGTATCGAAAACCAGCCTAGCGGCAGTATCCGCATCGTCGGCGGACAGTTGACGCTTACCCGCAGTGCATTGCTTAACGACAATGCCGCCGATAGCGCGGGTGGTGACATCGATATCCAGGCAAGCGGCACGGTTACTTTGGGTGAAGACAGCCTGATCTACACGCATACCGAGGGCAATGGCAATGCCGGAAACATCAACCTTCAGGCCGGTCGTCTCGATGTCGTTTCCGGCAGCGCGCTGTTGACCGTCAACGAGGGAATGGCGAATACCGCTGGCGGCCATGTTTCTATCACCACCCGCGGCGGCGTTCTGGTTGACGGCATCAACCCCGTCAGTGACGAGCGAAGCATGATATCCACCTTGACTTCTGGCAGCGGCCAGGCAGGCGGCATTGCCGTGCATGGCGAGACCATCGCCATCACCAATGGCGCCTGGGTGGGCAGTAATACCCTGGGCCTGAGCATCGGGGCGGCGGGTGCGGTTGAGCTTGGCGCCGATGTTGCTGTTGTCGTTGCCGGAGCCGACGCCAGTCCGAATTACGGACAACCTAGTCAACTCTACTCCACCACTTTTGGCACCGGCGCGGCGGGCGGCATTGTTATTGAAGCCCCCGATGTCAGCATTACCGGCGGCGGCAACATCCATAGCATTACCACCCGCATCGAGCCGGGCGCCGGGCGGGGCGGTCGGATCGTCATCAATGCCAGTGGCAGCTTGCGGGTTGATGGACAAAGCTGGACCGGTAGCGGCCCCAGCATTGTGCAGTCATCGAGTTACGGTTCGGGCGCGGCTGGTTCGATCGAGATCCACGCCGGCTCGGTTGAAGTCAGCCAGGGCGGCAGCATTGCCAGCGATACATTTGACGACAGCGCAAACGCTGGAGCGGGGGGCGCGATCCATATCGACGCCGTAGACACTATCCGCATTTCCGGTTCGGCGCCTGTCCTGGCCTATCCCGACTCGGTGTTGGCCAGCGCAATCGATGCTGCAACGCGCGGCCCTGGTCGGGCCGGAAGCATCGAGTTACAGGCTCGACGCGTAGAAGTGCTGGATGGCGGGCAAGTGCTCTCCACCACTTCCAGCGAAGTTGTTTCCGGTCTCGGCGGCGACATTCATGTGCAGGCCAGCGAGGTGGTGCTTGATCGTTCGAATGGCGAACTGACCTTGATGGGTGTTGATACCTTTGGCGCGGCAGCGGCCGGCACCTTGTCGATTAACACCGGTACGCTGGAAGTGCGGAATGGCGCCAGCATCAGCAGCAGCAGTATCGGCAGTCAGCAAAATGCCGGTGCGGCCGGGAAAGTGCGGATTCAAGCCAGCGATAGCGTGCGCATTCATGGCCTTTCCAGTAATGGCTTGCCCGCCACGATTACGTCCACCAGCTATGGGCCAGGCGCGGCGGGTGACATCGATATCCAGGCGCGGCAGGTCGGCGTGGAACGCGGCGGCTGGATCAGCGCCACTGCGGCCGGAAGCGAGGCGGGTAGTGGAAACGGCGGTGCGATTGGCATCCGGGCCGAGGGCGAGGTTCGCGTCCAGGGTGTCGGCGACACCGGCATATCCAGCCGGATTGATTCGAGCTCATCCGGCTCCGGTGCGGCCGGCGTAATCAATATTTCAGCTGGAGCACTGTCCATCCTGGATGGCGGTCAGATCACCACCGACACCTGGGATACATCGCCAGTCGCCGGTGCAGGCGGCAACATCGCCATCCAGGTCGAGGATCTGCGGGTTGTCGGCAGAGATGTCGGCAGCGGCCGGGGCAGCATGTTGACTTCTTCCACTGCGGGCAGCGGCGCGGCTGGTCACATCGAGATCGACGCCGCCAAGGTGGAAGTTACCGATGCCGCCTGGATCAAGAGCAGTTCACTCGGCGTGTTGGCCGATAGCGGCCCGGGCGGCAATATCCGCGTGCATGCGCAATCCATTCGCCTCGCCAATGCCAGTTATATCTATGCCGGCAGCTCCGGTCCGGGAAACGCCGGCGCAATCACTTTGGAAGCAACCGACTCCATCCTGCTCGAACATGGAACGTCGGTTTACACCGGAACCGCGCAATCGGATGGCGGCGATATTCATCTTGGCGCTGGATCATTCATCGAATTGGTCGACAGCGGCATTCTGACTTCAGTCGAGGGCGGCGCAGGCAATGGTGGCAATATTTCGCTGGTGGACTCGACTTTTGTCGTGCTCAACGACAGCGCCATCGCCGCCAATGCCTTTGGCGGAGACGGCGGCAATATCGACATCGTGACCGATTACCTTGTCGCTACACCGATCAGCCGTATCGAAGCCAGCTCGCAACTGGGTATCGACGGTCGCATCGAGGTCACCAGTCCGCCGATCGATCTCGGTTCAGGTCTGGCAGCACCGAGCATCGGGCTGGTCGATGTCTCTTTGATGCTGCGCGAAACCTGCCCGTCGCAAGCGCGGCGGGGTCGTTTGAACACTTTTTCAGCGGGCGGTCGTGGCGGCTTGCCGCTGCATCCGGAAAGCTGGACGCCTACCGATTATTCCGGGTTATTCGGCAGCAACCGGAGTTCAAGCAGTGGGCAGCCGGTCGTACGGCAAAGTCACTTCTCATTGCTGTCGATTTGTCGGAGCAACTGAATCATGCACGCCCAGAACCGAGTCATATTGGTTGCCCCGAGAATGCCGGAATGGCCCGTTTGCGCCATGCTGTGCGGGCTGATTTTCTGCCTGATCGCCTTGCCGGCGGCCGCCGAAGCGCCGTTTGGCCCGGAGCCGACCGCGATATCCATCGCCGAGCTGGTCAGTCAGGCGACGGAAGATCGCCAGCTTGGGCAGCATCGACTGGCGCTGGAGCGCCTGCTGATGGCTCGCGAACAGGCGCGTGTCAGCGGACTCGAACAACTCGACGCACGACTGGCCGCGCCGATCGCTCAGGCTTATCTGTATCTTGGCCAGCCGCAGAAAGCGGGCGACGAATTTACCCAAGCCCTGGCTCGGGCAACACAGGATAACGATGTCCAGCTTGTCGCTGGCATCGAAAATGATCTTGGTCAGCTGGCTGCCCGCGAAGGTCGTCTGGATGATGCGCAACGTTATTTCCAGGCCAGTCTTTCGCGAAGCGCCAGCACGTCCGCTCCGCTCGCCGCCATCCAGACGCAACTCAACCTGGCCCAGTTGGCGCTGCGCCGCGACTTGCCGGAGCAAGCGGCGCAAAGGCTGGTTGAGGCTGAATCCGGGCTGGCCTCAATATCCGCAAGCCGCGCAAAACTTCACGCCCTGCTGCGTGCGGCGACGCTGGCGCAGCAACTGAAAACCTCCGCTGGCGATACCGCGCGATGGATCGAACTGGCCGACGAACTGGCCGCGCGTCTGAATGATCCCCGCGGCCAAGCGACGGCGCAGGCGTTACGCGGTCAGCGCAGCGCTGCACAGGGCGACCTGGAGCAAGGCTTGCTTGCGACACGGCGCGCCATTTCTATCGCGCAGAGCGTCCAGGCGCCTGACCTCTCCTATCGTTTGCATGCCCAGGCCGGACGCTTGTTGGCGGCTCTCGGGCGGCGCGATGCGGCAATCGCTGCGTATCAGCGCGCCGCCGTGATTCTACGAAGCATCGAAGTTGATCTGATGGCCGAAAGCCTGATCGGTGGCGAGAGCTATCGCGAGCTGGTCGGGCCGGTATATCAACAACTTGGGGATTTGCTGTTACAGCGCGCCGCCAGCCAACCGGCGACCCAGGCTGGCGATCTGCAGCTTGCCCGCGATGTCATCGAACGCTTGAGAACCGTGGAATTACAAGACTATTTTCAGGATCAGTGCATCGCCGAAAGTGGGCAGCCGGGGCAATCAGCGACCGCAGCAATGGCCAATGTCGCCGTGCTATATCCGGTGTTGCTGGCGGATCGGGTTGAACTCATCGTGACATTGCCGGATGGCCTGCGGCAGATCATATTGCCAGTCAGTGCCGCCAGATTGACTGAAGAAGCCAGGAAACTGCGGCAACTCCTGGAAAAGCGAACCACCCGCGAATATCTGGCGTCGGCCAGGCAACTTTATGACTGGTTGATTCGTCCGCTGGAAGGCGAGCTGAGTCGGCATTCGATCGATACCCTGGCGGTGGTGCCCGATGGCGCGCTGCGCAATATTCCGTTTGCGGCGCTGCACGACGGAGCGCATTTCCTGATTGATCGCTACGGGCTGGTTGTCGCCCCGGCGGTGAATCTGGTCGAGCTTGCGCCTTCGGGCGGTACGTCCAAAGCGACGCTCCTGTCAGGAATCACCCAGGCGCGAGACAGCTTTCCGGCATTGCCTTTCGCCGCAGCCGAACTGGATGGACTGTCGCAGCATCTCGATGGCAAGTTGTTGAAAGATGGCCAGTTTCAACTCGCCATGTTTGCCAACGAAGTGCGTGACGCACCCTATGGCATCGTCCACATTGCCTCGCACGGCCAGATCGAGGCGAATCCCCGGCACAGTTTCGTGCTTGCGCACGATGGCCGATTGACACTGGATAAACTGGAAGAACTGGTCAAATTCAGTCGCTTGGGTGCTGGTGTGCTCGATCTGATGATGCTCAGCGCCTGCCATACTGCAGTCGGAGATGATCGTGCCGCGCTTGGGCTGGCGGGGATGGCGGTGAAAGCCGGCGCGCGCAGCGCAGTGGCGACGTTGTGGTACGTAAATGACGAAGCTGCGAGCGCGTTGGTCAGCGCCTTTTACGACGAACTTGGAAAGGGCGCTCCTAAAGCTGCCGCCCTGCGCAATGCGCAACGCCGTTTGCTGGCCGAGCCGCGCTTCCAGCATCCGTTGTACTGGGCGCCTTTCATCCTGGTCGGCAACTGGCAGTGAACATTCTCAGCCAGGCTTCCAGATGGCGCTCAAGGGTGATTGTGATGGCCATTTCTCTCGCTTGCGCATTGGCTGTAATCGGCATCCGCAATGCTGGCTGGCTCGAAGCGCTTGAGCTCGATCTTTATGATCGACTGTTGAGTCGGGTGGCAGTCAGCCGCGCGGGGGATGCTCGAATTCTGCTGGTGGGGATCGACGAAGCGGATCTCGGCAAGCTTGGCTGGCCGCTCAGCGATGCCGCTCTGGCTGATTTGCTGGAGCCGCTGGCGGCAGCCCATCCCCGCGCCATCGGTGTCGATCTGTTTCGCGATGCAGCGCGACCACCCGGCAGCGAGCGTTTGCGCGCCCTGTTGTCGGCAGACCAACGCATCGTCCTGGTGCGGCGGATTGGCTCGCCCGGCAAGCCGGGCGTAGCGCCGCCGGCCTACCTTGCGCCGGAACAGACCGGTTTCGCCGACATCATGCTCGATGCCTCGGGCAGCGTTCGTCGCGGCCTGCTTTACCTCGATGACGGTCGTGAGGTGTTTACCAGTTTGAGTCTGCAATTAGCGCTGCGTTATCTGGAGAAACACGCCATTCATCCTGAACCGGACCCCTCCGGCTCCGGCCATCTTCGCCTGGGGAAGGCAACCCTGGTCCCGCTCGAAGCCAACGACGGCAGCTATGTTCGCGCTGACCCCGGCGGCTACCAGTTCTTGCTGGATTATTCCGGCGGACCCGCCGCGTTCGATTTCGTCTCGGCCGACGCAGTCATTTCCGGGCGGGTTGCCGCCGCAGACATACGCGACCGCATCGTCATCGTCGGTACTGCCGCCGATAGCGTCAAAGACTCGTTTGTGACCCCGCTGGCCGCCTTGCCCGCTGCCGACCCGCAGATGTTCGGCATCAGTCTGCATGCGCATGCGGCCAGCCAGTTGCTGAGAATGGCGCTCGATGGCAACCCGCCGCTGCGTTTCCTCGCCGACTGGCAGGAAGCCATGCTGGTGCTGCTGGCCGCAGCACTCGGCAGTCTGGTTGCCGGTGCGTTGAGATACCGTTTGTTGTTGTGGGTCACCTTGGCCGGTGTCCTGCTGCTTGCGGGGGGCGCCATCACGGCGATGTTTTTCGCCTGGTGGATTCCGCTCGCACCGCCGCTGTTGGCCATTTTTCTCTCCGCCGGTTTGACGCTGAGCTATGTTTCCCGCGTAGAGCGGCAACAGAAAAACCAATTGATGCGACTGTTTTCACGCTATGTCGCCCCCGAAGTGGCAAATCAGATCTGGGCGCATCGGGAAGACTATCTGGATAGCGGCTTGGCGCCGCGACCGCTGCGTCTGCAGGCCACAGTGTTGTTCTCCGACATCAAGGGTTTTACCTCGATTTCCGAACAACTCTCCGCAACTGAACTGATGCTCTGGCTGAATCAATACACTTCGGCGATGGCAAGCATTGTCATGGCGCATGGCGGGATGATCGACAAGTTCATTGGTGACGCGGTGATGGCCGTCTTTGGTGCGCCGATCCCGCGCAGCGAGACTTCCGCCATCCAGCGCGACGCGATTGCCGCAGTGGATTGCGCGCTGGCAATGGCTGCTCGGCTGGAAAGTCTTGACGCAGCCTGGGGGCAGACGGGGTTGCCCCGCATCGCCATTCGCATTGGCATCTATTCCGGTCCACTGGTCGCCGGGTCGCTAGGCAGTCAGGAACGAACCGAATACACCGTCATCGGCGACACCGTCAACGTCGCCGCCCGTCTGGAAAGCGTCGACAAGGACTGGCCGGGGTTGGAGGGGGGCGAAATCTGCCGGATTCTGGTGGGTGACACTACCCGTTCGCTGATCGGCACGGAATTCAACATTGAACAGATTGGAAAGACCGGGTTGAAGGGCAAATCGATGCCCATCGATATTTATAGAGTGAGGGGACGATCATGAAAATCACTGCATTGACTCGCCTGTTCAGTTTTCTGACGATGCTCGTCTTGGTCGTCGTCGCGCACGGATACACGCCAGTGGCGGTGGCCGAGTCGGCTTTGCCGCGTATCGTCTACAAGCCGCCACTGCGCGGTGCGCCACTCATCCGCGTTGGTGGCGGTACGCGCGGTACCCAGGCCATCATTTTGCCGGTTATCGAAGTGCTGGCGCCGAATCATGTCGGGCTGACGCAAAGCAGCCAGCCAAGGCTGTATTGGTATATCGCCGGCACAACCACCACCAAGGTTGAAATGACGCTGATCGAGGCGACGGCGGAGCGACCGGTTCTGGAACTGTCCTTGTCCAATCTCGCCGGACCGGCGATACACGTGATCGACCTTTCCCGGCATGGCATTGCGTTGACGCCCAATGTTGAATATGAATGGTCAGTCGCGTTGGTGCCTTTCAGCGATGCCCGCTCCAACGACATCGTTGCCAGCGCGGCGATTCGCTTCGTTCCTTCAGCAACACAAGACCATGCCAAGCTGGCGTCCGAGGTCAGCCAGCATGTCGCCCGACTGGCCGAGCAGGGCATCTGGTATGACGCGTTTGATACGCTCTCGCAAGCCATTGCCAGTCATCCGGAAGACCCTGCAAATGCGGCGTGGCGAAAAATGCGCGCTACTCTGCTGGAACAAGTTGGATTGGCCGCCGCCGCTACTTTCGATTCGATTCGTTGATCAACTCGCCGCCTTTATGTTCGCCGCCTCGCAGGCGTCGGCATGGCGGCGCAGAAGTTCATCGCAGCATGTGTGTGCAGGTTGGACAGATCGGGGATTAGCGCGTGACCCGGGCTGCGATACGGTCATCTCTCAGTGGCAGGCTGATTTATAACGATGCATTTTCCCCTCGACCCATCCCCATCTTGTTCAACGCCAGATTCGCAGCTGCCGTCCGCGTTTCCACGCCGAGTTTCTCGAACACATGTTCCAGATGTTTGTTCACCGTGCGCGGGCTGGTGTTGAGGATTTCGCCGATGTCCTTGTTGGTCTTGCCTTTGCTTACCCAGAACAGCACTTCCGCTTCGCGCTGGGTCAGGCGGAAGGTGGCGATCAGGCCGGAGATGGCGGCCTGGTGGTTTTCTTCGTGCAGTACCAGCAGCCATTCTTTCTCGTCCGCTTCTGCCTCCTGACCGAGTTTGCTCGGGTCGTGCAGGCTGGCCAGCAGGCGTCGGTCAGGCAGGCTGGCGAGCAGTGGCGGCTCGCGGTTTTCGCGTGCGGCTTGTTGGGCTTCGATCAGCCAGTCGATCAGGCGCGTTGGCGTCAGCCCGTCAGGTACGTTGAAATAGTCGCTCAACAGTCGCCGTGCCAGCGGCGTTTGCCAGAGCAGTTGGCCATCACCGGCGCGCATCGCAATGGTGGCCTGGCCGAAGGCGTCGAGTGCGCTGCGCGCCTGCTTCATCTGGCGCGCGTTTTGCATGTGGGCGGCAATGCGGGCGAGCACTTCCTGCGGCCGGATCGGCTTGGTGACGTAATCGGCGCCGCCGGCGGCGAAGGCAGCGACGACGTGTTCGGTTTCGGTCAGTCCAGTCATGAACACGATGGGGATGTGCTGGGTGGCGAAGTCGGCCTTCAGCCGGCGCGCGACTTCGAAGCCGTCCATGCCGGGCATCAGCGCGTCGAGCAGGATCACGTCGGGCCGGCTCTGGCGCGCGCGTTGCAGCGCCGATTCGCCGTTGGTGGCGACCAGTACGGTATAGCCGGACTCATCCAGCGCGTCGTGCAGCAGCGAGAGGTTTTCCGGGATGTCGTCGACGATCAGTACGACATCGCTGTTGAGGGGATCAAGTGGCATGGGGGTGTTCGGCAAGGGCTTTGCGGATGATTTCCTGCATGGAATCAAACTGGAACTGTTTTGCCAACCGGCGCATGACTTCAACAAATTCCCGATGCGCCGGGTCGGCGGCGATGTCTTCGAGTTTGCCGCTGATACCGCGCGGATAGCCGAGTTCGATCTGTGCCCGCAGGGCGCGCAAGGCGTCGGGTGGCGGTGTACGCCATTCCGTCGGCGGCGGCGCGCTGGCGGGTTCCGGCGCGACATCGGCGCTGACCCATTCCAGTTTCAGGCGTTGGCCGATCCAGCTGAGCAGATCGTCGATGCGCACCGGCTTGGTGATGAAGTCTTCCGCCCGCATGCCGACCTCGTTGTCGTTGCCCTGGTCGAACGCATTGGCCGAGATGATGACGATTTCGGCATCGCTGAGGCCGCCTTCGCGCAGGCGGCGGATGGTTTCCCAGCCATCCATGCCGGGCATCGCCAGATCCATGCAGATCAGGTGAGGTTTGAAGCGGGGAATCTGATCCAGGCATTCCTGGCCGGAGGCGGCTTGTGCCAGCTGGAAACCCAACGGTTCCAGAAGGTTGACGAGAAACTCGCGGTCGGTGGCTTCGTTGTCGACGATCAGGAGGCGTTGCCGCACGCCGACATAGCCGACGCGGCGAATGCGCGGGCTGGCGGCCTGCACGTTATGGATTTGCGGCAGGTAGAGGCGCACCTGGAACAGGCTGCCCTGGCCGGGGCGGCTCTCGACTTTCATCTCGCCGCCCATCAGATCGGTCAGCATTTTGGCGATGGTCAGGCCAAGGCCGGTGCCGCCGGCAGCGCCGCTGCTGGCCGACGCTTGCGCCGCGCTGCCGCGCGAGAAGGGTTCGAAAATGCGTTCGAGTTCTTCCGGCGGTATGCCGGGGCCGCTGTCCTCGATCTCGAACTGCGCTATTTCGCGCTGGTATTTCAGGCGCAACACGACGCCGCCACTGGCGGTGAACTTGACCGCGTTTCCAAGCAGATTGATCAGGATCTGACGCAGCCGGCGCGGGTCGGTGCGCACGCTGGCGGGAAGTTCGCCTATTTGCTGGTAATCGAAGCTGATGCCTTTGCCGCGCGCCTGCGGTTCGAACATGGCGACGATTTCCTGGGCGAAGCCGGGGAAGTCGAGCGGACGCAGGTCCAACGTCAGTTTGCCGCCTTCAATGCGGGCGATGTCCAGCGTACCTTCGATCAGTGACAGCAGATGGTCGCCGCTGCGGCGGATGACATTCACGGCCTGGCGCCGGTTTTCCGGAATCTCGGCGTCGGCATCGAGAATCTGGGCGTAGCCAAGGATGCTGTTCAGCGGTGTGCGCAGTTCGTGGCTGATCGCCGAGATGTAACGGCTCTTGGCCTGATTGGCCTGGTCGGCGGTTTCCTTTGCTTTCTGTAGCAATTCATCAGTACGCCGGTGTGATTCGATCTCCCGCATCAGCAATTCGGTCTGCCGATTTGACTCCTCCTGCGCGACCTGGCGACTCTTGTGGGTCAGCACCAGCCACCAGGCGACGACGCCGGCAATCAGCAACAGCCCGGCGCTCATTTTCAGAAACGAGGCGCGCAAGGCATCCAGGCGGGCCAGGTCACCTGCCGGCAACGCCAGCACTTCCTGGTAATACAACAGGCCGATCAACAAGCCGAGCACCGGCAGGATGCCGACCATCAACAATAAGTAATGGCCGAGGCCGGCATCCAGATACGGCCGCGCCGAGCCTGGCAACAGGCGTTGCAATAACCCGCCCCATTGCGCGCCGAGGCGGGCGTGCGGCTTGCAGAGATCGTCGCAGCGCGCGTCGAGCGAGCAGCAGAGCGAACAAATCTGCTCCTGATACGCCGGGCAATGCGCCAGGTCTTCGCTTTCGTAATCCTTGCCGCAGATGCAGCAGGTGTGGCCGATGACGGGATTCGCCGGCCGCGCCAGGTAATAGCGTCCGCCAGTAGCCCAAGCGATCAGCGGCGATGTGATTAGCGCCGCGCCGAGTGCGATGAAGGTCGCCCACGGCTGCACCGATTCACCGAACAAGCCGACATAGGCGGCGACCGACAGCAGCGAGGCGATGCCCATGGCGCCGACGCCGACCGAGCGGCTTGTTGATCACCAGATCGGCCACCACCGCCATCATCCAGGCCACCGCGATGTTGGAATACAGCCCGAGCACGCGACCCAGCGCCTGAAACAGATCCATCTCCATCAGCATCAGCGCGATCAGCGTGTTGAACACCACCCAGACCACGCGACCGGGATGGCTGTGGGTCAGTCGGGCGAAGAAGTTGGACCAGGCCAGCGAACCGGCATAGGCGTTGGTGACGTTGATCTTCAGTTGCGAGATGACGACGAACAGCGCCGTGGCGGCCACCGCCCAGCCGTAATGCGGAAAGACGTATTCGTAGGCGACCAGATACATCTGGTTCGGGTCCACCGCGCGCTCTTCCGGCACTGCGTGGCGGATCGCCAGATAGGCCAGCAGCGCGCCGCCGAACATCTTGATCACGCCCGGCAACACCCAGCCCGGCCCGCCGATCAGCACGCCGGCCCACCAGCGTTTGCGCTGGGCTGGCAAACTCTGCGGCGTGAGTTCCGGCATGAAGCGCAGGTAATCGACCTGTTCGCCCATCTGCGTGATCAACGCCAGCCCGACCGCCATCGCCGCGCCGAACAACTGGATGTCGAAGCCGCTGTGCGCCGCGCGGCCGGCATAGTCGGTCAAACCGGCAAACGCCTGCGGCTCCTGCCAGAGCA
>JAIFKV010000181.1 GCA_020049415.1 Betaproteobacteria bacterium | reverse complement strand
GCAACTGTAGACGCCAGTAACAACAGGGCGGCTAGCAGGCATCTGAATTTTGCGAACATGAAAATTACCTGTCTGGTTTATCAGCTTGGGGAGGGGCTTTCATATCGGCAGCACACGTCTTCGACTTGACCCCCAAACCGAAAATATTCGATGCACGGAGTGCAACCAGCCCAATCCGGGCAGGCTGACGGTCAAATTGCGCGGGAGACCTTGCATACGGCGGAAGGCGCGATAAAGCCGCTTTTCCGCCCTACGAATTCGTCGACCATCACGCGCGGTTTGCCGATCATGCCTTCCGCCGAATGAATCACCACCGATCTCTCCCACCGCTATCCGGCTCGGCTACGACCGACCAGCCCAATACTCGGGTGTCTCGGCATGCCATGATCGCATTCGAGAGTCCGTCGAGACTGCTGATCCCAGGCAAGATGGAAAATCGGTTCAAAGCCGATTGGCTACTCGCGAAAAAAGGGCAGCGGCAATTCACGCCATTAAATCCAACTTTAATTCTTTCCGATTAGCGACTATGCTTGTATCACATTGCATTGTTTCCAAGCGTTTTTTTACTATTCCAAGTTAAGAAGCGCGTTTTGGGTCTGATCAGGAGTTGAGTCATGGAAATTTCATCATTAAGTTCGCAACAAAACATGGCGGTTGCAGCCTTTGCCACTCAAGCAGCAACGCAGCCTCAAGAACAGCAGGCGCGCAATCTTCGCAGCGAACGGGAACGTGACGATGCGACCAGAGCGAATGATCAAGTTACTTTAAGTGGTGCTGCTCGCCAGATTTCAACGCGTGAAACTGAACGCGTAGTTCCTGGTTCGGAAGTGAGTTCAATTTCGAATAAGCCGCAAACCGAGAACCGCGTTGAACAAGTTCGGCAAGCCCAGGTTGAATCATCTCGCAACGACCAACCACCGGCCCGCCCATCAGTTGTGCGCGCGCTGGAAACTTATACCCAGACAGCGGCGTTGAGCAGCGGGAACAGTTGATCCGGAAGCGTGAGCATCATGGATATCGGCGCTACATCTCTTTCCAGCTATCTCCCCGCCCAGTTCGCCGAAACTCGGGCGTTGAGGCCGTTGCCGCGTGAAACATCAGGTGTAAGCGACACCACTGTGGCAGCAAACAGGAACGAAAGAGAGAACAAAAAGCCGACCGACTCTCAGTCTGTTGGCAATACGCGCGCTGAACTCGAGAAGCGGTTGGTTGCGCAGGCGCGTGAAGCTGAACGTGCTGAACTACAGAAAACTGATGAGACAAATATCGGTGGCGGCGTTCAACTCGATGTCGAAGAAGGCAAACGCGTCCTTAAAGTGTTCGACAGCAAAGATATTCTGATTTATCAACTCCCACCCAAAGGTGCGTTGCAGCTTATTAAATCGCAAGACTCCGCACAGCAGCCACAAGTTCAAACCAGCGCCTGATTCCGCGCTGATCCGCAGCACGTCAGTTCTCCCGCACTTCACATCCTGCAAGCTGCGTTCACGCCATACAATGGCGAACATGTCCGCCACGCCCCCCCCTTACGCAAAACTTACCCCCGACACCGTTCTTGATGCGCTCGACCAAGTCGGCTTGCGCACAGATGGCCGTTTATTGGCTTTGAACAGTTATGAAAACCGGGTTTTTCAGGTTGGCCTTGAAGATGCATCTCCGGTTGTGGCCAAGTTCTATCGCCCCGAGCGCTGGTCTGATGCCGCCATACTTGAAGAACATCGCTTCACACTTGAACTCGCCGACCGTGAAATTCCGGTAGTCGCCCCGCTGCTTCTCGCCAATCAGGCCAGCCTGCACACCCATCAGGGATTCAGATTTTCGGTATATCCCCGACGCGGCGGACGTATGCCGGAATTCGACAGCGGTGACACCTTGGAATGGATGGGTCGCTTCATCGGCCGTATCCATGCCGTCGGCGCTTTGCAACCTTATGCACATCGCCCGACACTCGACATCGCCAGCTTCGGCGAAGAGCCGCGTGAATTCTTGCTGCGCGGCAACTGCTTGCCAGCTGATCTGTTGCCCGCCTGGAAAAGCGTCATCAACCAGGCGCTCGAAGCGGTGCGCGCCTGTTTTCAGCGTGCGGGGCAGATCAAACATCTGCGTCTGCATGGCGACTGCCACGCCGGCAACGTGCTGTGGACCGATGATGGCCCACATTTTGTCGACTTCGACGACAGCCGCATGGGGCCGGCGATACAAGACCTGTGGATGCTGCTTTCCGGCGACCGCGCCAACATGACGCGCCAATTCGCGGATGTATTGGCCGGTTATGAGGACTTTTGCGAATTCGACACACGCGAGCTTTATCTGCTCGAAGCGCTGCGCACTTTGCGCCTGATCCATTACTCGGCATGGATCGCCCGGCGCTGGCACGACCCGGCTTTTCCCGCTGCGTTTCCGTGGTTCAACACCCAGCATTATTGGCAAGACCGTATTCTGGAATTGCGCGAGCAAGTTGCGCTGATGGAGGAAGAACCATTATGGCCGGCTTGAATAAACTCGGAGAAAAGTCATGTGCGGCATAGCCGGTGAATTCCGTTTTGATGGCGCCCCCCCCAGCCGCGCCAGACTTGAAAAAATGGTATTAAAACTGGCTCGGCGCGGCCCGGATGGAGAAGGTCTGCATTTAGAGGGCCCGGTTGCGTTGGGACATCGCCGCCTGGCCATCATCGACCTCAGCGAACGTTCGCGCCAACCCATGCTGGATGTCACACTCGGTCTGGCTCTGGTCTTCAATGGCACCATCTACAACTATCCGCAGCTACGTGCAGAACTCATCGGCAAAGGCCATAACTTCCATTCCGATGGCGACACTGAAGTTATTCAGCGCGCCTACGCCGAATGGGGTGAAGATTGCGTCGACCGCTTGCATGGCGCATTCGCCTTCGCGTTGTGGGATTCGCGCACGCAAACCCTGCTGCTGGCGCGTGACCGGCTTGGCATCAAACCACTCTATTTCACTCAAGACGGCGGCAGCATTCGCTTCGCCTCGACGCCCCAAGCACTGCTGGCGGGAGGTGAGGTGGATACCCGCATCGACCCGATCGCACTGCATCACCATTTCACCTTGCACGCCGTCGTTCCCGCGCCACGCACATTGATGACCGGCATTCGCAAACTCCCGCCGGCGACCACGCTACGCATCGATATCCGGGGACAGCACCAGCCTCGCACTTACTGGAAACTCCAAGCCCGCCGACCGGAAAAAGCCCTGAATGAAGCCGAATGGACCGAAGCCATCCACACCGCCCTGCGCGCGGCGGTAAAAAAACGGTTGCTGATTGCCGACGTCAAAGTCGGCGTATTGCTTTCAGGTGGACTCGATTCCAGTCTATTGGTCGCTTTGTTGGCGGAACAAGGCGTCAACGACCTGATGACTTTCTCGGTCGGCTTCGAAGATCATCCGGAAGAACGTGGCAACGAGTTCGAATATTCCGACGCGGTCGCCGAACATTACGCCACCCGCCACCACCAGTTCCATATCCCCAACGACCAGGTGCTGGCGCGTTTGCCGGAAGCTGTTGAGCAAATGGCGGAACCCATGGTTGGCCAGGACGCCGTCGCCTTTTACCTGCTATCCGAGCAAGTCTCGCGCAACGTCAAAGTCGTGCAAAGCGGCCAAGGCGCGGATGAGGTTTTTGGCGGCTATTACTGGTATCCGCGCATGCATGAAGAAACCGAAGGCACTCCGTTGGAGCGCTTCCGCCGACATTATTTCGACCGCGACCATGCCGAATTTCAGGACATGATATCGCCCGAATATCACGGCGCCGACTACACCGCCGAGACCATCGCCGCGCGTCTTGGCGAGCCGAATGCCGACACCTTTCTTGACCAGGTGTTGCGCATGGACACCACCATGCTGATCACCGATGACCCGGTGAAGCGTGTCGACAACATGACCATGGCCTGGGGCCTGGAAGCGCGGGTGCCGTTTCTCGATCATGAACTGGTCGAGCTCGCCGCGTGCATGCCGCCGGAACTCAAGCTGGCCTCCGGCGGCAAGCACATCCTGAAAAACATCGCCCGCGGCTTGCTGCCGGATGCGGTGATCGACCGACGCAAGGGCTATTTTCCGATGCCGGCGCTGAAATACGTGCGCGGCGAGTTTTACGACTTCATGGCCGATATTCTCAATTCCCAAGCCTGCCGCAACCGCCATCTGTTCCAGCGGCCGTATGTCGATAAACTGCTGGCCGAACCTGAACAACATCACACCCGCATTCAGGGCAGCAAGTTGTGGCATCTGGCATTGCTGGAATTCTGGCTGCAAATGCACCTCGATCAGGCCTGAACCGCCGCATGCTCAACGCGGCGCAGCAAAACCAACTTCAGCGCCTGCGCTGGACCGCGTTCATCGTCGTCGGCCTGGCCTTCGTGCTGTCGTTCTTCCACCGCTTCGCGCCGGCCGCCATCGCCAGCGATCTACAAGCCGCGTTCCAGATTCACTCCGCCGCACTAGGCGCACTCGCCGCCACTTATTTCTACGTTTACACGCTGATGCAGATTCCCACCGGCATCCTGGCCGACACGCTGGGGCCGCGTCGTATCGTCACCGCCGGTGGCGTCATGGCCGGGTTAGGCTCGCTGCTGTTCGGCCTGGCCGACAGTTTCAGCCTGGCCACGCTTGGCCGCCTGCTGGTTGGCCTGGGTGTTTCAGTGACGTTCATTGCGCTGCTCAAACTCAACGCCGCCTGGTTCAACGAACGCCATTTCGGCACGCTGACCGGCCTCACCATTTTGCTCGGCAATCTTGGCGCAGTATTGGCCGCCTCGCCGCTGGCCTGGGCGCTGGGCTATGTCACCTGGCGCGCAGTATTTGTCGTGGTCGGCCTGTTTTCCCTGCTGTTGGCCGGAATGGCTTGGTGGCTGGTACACGACAACCCGACCCATGTCGGCCTGCCCAGCCTGCGTGAACTGGACGGCAAAACCGCGCATCCGGCGCACGATGGACATTGGTACGACGGCCTGTTGCAGGTTGCCGGCAATCGCGCTACCTGGCCCGGCTTCTTCGTCAACATCGGCATTTCCGGCACCTTGTTCGCCTTCGCCGGCCTCTGGGCGGTGCCCTTCCTGACCCAAGGCCATGGCTGGGATCGTGCTACCGCAACCGCGCATACATCGATTCTGTTGGCGGCATTCGCCATCGGCGCCTTTTTCATCGGCACCTTGTCGGATCGATTGGGCCGCCGCAAACCGGTGGTCATCGTCACCTGTGGTCTATATGTCATCAGCTGGCTACCGCTTCTGCTTGGCTGGGAATTGCGTCCAGGCTGGAGTCATGCCTTGTTCTTCGGCATGGGGCTCGGCGCTGCCGGTTTCACCCTGACTTGGGCCTGCGCCAAAGAAGTGAATCGTCACGCGCTTTCCGGCATGGCGACCAGCCTGGTCAATACCGGGGCCTTCCTCGGCGCAGCCATTTTGCAACCACTGGTCGGCTGGGCCATCGACCGCGCCGCAGGAGGCGCCGGACTGACCTTGAGTCTGGCGGATTATCAAGTCGGCATCGCGGTGCTGTCTGGATTCGCACTGTTCGGCTGGCTGGCCAGTTTTGCGCTGCGGGAAACCTACTGCCGCTATGAGGCGGTTTCCGTCTGAATTGAAATCTCCCCGCCCAACTCAAGCACGCCAGCCTGCAAGCGACTAAAAGCGGCATCCACCGATTCGGCCGGCCCTTTTACACCCAAGTCGATTTCATAGTGAAAGCGTTGTTCCGGATCGATGCGTGGCAGGCTGTAAACATGAACATCCGCAAAAGCGATTTCCACCGCGTCCATCAATGGCGTCAGCGTGCCTTCGTTAAGACCGCGCACGATCATGCCGCGCTCCACCTCAACGCCAACACCGAACAAAGTCCGGTAATACGTATCCAGCACCCATTCGAGCATCGGCCAGGCCATTACCGGAAAACCAGGCACGAAGTGATGTCGCTGCAGACTGAAGCCGGGGATGCGGTTGTATGGATTGGGAATCAGCGCCGAGCCTTGCGGCAATTCGCCCATACGTAATCTTTCCGGCGTCAGCGGCTGATTGATCTCGGCCATGTGCTGAGCAATCAGGTCGCGCGCTTCGGGATGCAAAGCCAACGGCACATCCAATGCGGCGGCGGCGGATTGACGGGTGTGGTCATCCGGCGTGGCGCCGATGCCGCCGCAACTGAACACGATGTCGTCGCTGGCGAAGGTTTGCCGCAAGACCTTGATCAAACGCGGCCTTTCATCGCCCAGATACTGCACCCATGCCAGTTTCAAGCCACGTGCGGCGAGCAGTTCGCGCACTTTGGCGAAATGTTTGTCCTGACGTTTGCCGGATAGGATTTCGTCACCAATGACGATGAGTCCGAATGCCATGTTCTATCTCCAATCATCGGGCCAGTATCATTGCACCATTCAACACAAGGAGTAAGCCATGAATAGCGAACTGGTTTGCTGGAAATGCGGCGCCAGCCTGAAAGCATTGCCGCTGCCGCTGGGTCGACGCGCCGAATGTCTGGCCTGTGGCGCCGAACTGCATGTTTGCCGCTTATGCCGGCACTTTGACACGCGCAAAGCAAAACAATGCCGTGAACTGGCAGCGGATGAGGTCAAGAACAAGACGCGGGCAAACTTCTGCGACTGGTTTCAACCCAAAGCTGGGGCATTTGGCGCAAACGCAGCCAGCACGTCAGCTCAGCCCAACCCGCTCGACAGCCTGTTTGGCGGCGCATCTACCACTCAACCGACTGCTGACACGCGCAGCGAACTGGACAAATTGTTCGGCAAGGACTGATCGAAAGCGTTCTTACTGTTGCGGAATCCGGATTTCCCGTTCGCCGTAACGGCCTTCGTTGGCGCGTGGATGACAGGCAATACAGTTGGCCAGCGTGCCGATTTTCTTGCGCTTCCAGATGCTCGGCCGCACTTCGTCGTGCATGAATTTGAAATAGCCGGTCTCGGTAATGCGCTGTGGCACGGCATTTGCCGGAATGGCGCTATTGATGCGGCGCATGCGTTGCGTCGCCTGGATATCATCGGCGGCAAGAATTTCAAGAGACTTGGTGATTTCCAACCGATCCGGCTCGCTCAGACTGGCATCCTCGCCAAAATGATTGTCCATTTCGTTCATCATCTTGCGCCATGAACGTATTGGCAGCAGACCAGGGGCGTAGGCGGTATGGCAGCTACCGCATTCATTTACATAGGTCTTGCCAGCCGGCATCGGGAAAATCGCTTCATCGTTGGCCGGCGCCTGGGTGATCAGCATGCTTGCCCCCCCCACCGCCAGAACCAGCGTCAGCAAATTTTTCCAATTGATTCCCATGGTGTTTTTCATGCCGAAACTCATTTCAGCGAAATCATATAAGCCGTGAAATCGGCTTTTTCCTGCGCGCTGCAAGCACGTCCGAGTACGTCATTGCAGTTGCGTTTAAACCACTTCTCCACTTTGGCAGGGTCGGTAAAACGGTCCTTTTGCGCTACTGGCGCAAGCGGATCGATCACCTTGTTGGTCTTCACATGCGCCCCGACAGCTTTCGCGTCATCGGTATGACAGGCGGTGCATGAATCCGCATTCTTGCCACCACTGGACTTGCCTCGGAAAAGTTTTTCTCCGCGAACAATCGAAGCCGGACCAGACTGAGCGACCAGGCTGGCTAGAATTTGCTGCGGCGTTTCTGCCTGCGCCGAACAGGCGAAAAGCGACAATAACAGCGCGATTTTTTTCATTCTTTTTCCTTCCGATATTGGAATCCGCTCACCATCGCCTGCGCCATCGGCACGCCATGTCGGGCCTCGTGCAGAATCAATGCGGCAATATGCAAAACGATGAAACCGAGCACGAATTCTTCCAACACATCGTGTGGCGAATTAAACAACGCCTTCAGCGAAATATCGTGCCCCAGCCATATCACCAGCGGACCGATGCCTTGATCGATCGCAGCAAGCGCTAATCCAGTCACCGCCATGACCAGCACAATGAGGTAAAAAAGGATATAGGCGGCGGAGGCGAGTGGATGATGACCATAGCCTTCGGGTTCGGCAAACCATTGCCGGGTGCGTAACGCCAGCCACCACGCCCGAACCTGCCACATCTCGCCAAAGCTGGCGTGTTTCGGTCCATGTACGCCCCACGACAAGCGGGCGACCAACCCCACCACCAGCGCATAACCGGCCCAGACGTGAAAACGCCAGAGGGAAGTTGCCTCTGGCGTGAACTCGATCCAGTGCGCAATCTGTGAGCTGATAGCCAACAGCAGGATAGCAACACCATTCCAGGCATGGATGCTGCGCAGAACGGGGTCATAGACCTTTTCCCGGCTCAGCAGCATCCGGGCCATGGCAATCGATTACTTGGCTACGGGGTAAGCCGGAAAGGCGTAAGGCATGGCGGCGGCGGCAGTCGGCGCATCGTCATCACCCTTGATCGTGATCAGCGAGGAAGTGAAAGCCGGCTTGCCAAGAGACTGGTAGTAAGCGGCGATGTCCTCGATTTCCTTCTCATCGAAGAACGCGGTGGAAAGATTCATCATCGGATGCAGGATCTTGCCGGTCTTGTACTTCATCGTCTTCACCGTCAACTTGTCGGCATTACGGCCAGCCAGTTGCAGGGTATAGAAAATACCCGGGTAAGTATCGCTACCGTGACAGGCGACACAGGCAGTGGCTTTCAGCTTGCCGACGGCCGGATCACCCGCCAGAACCGGTGAGGAAATCGCCATCATGCTTACAGCGGCGGTCAAAGCAAGGGTTAGTGCTTTCAAGGTATTCTCCTAATGGAAAGTAAAATTTCGCTGGAAATGTATAGGACAAACATAGAAAATATTTATAAATTCATCATCTTATGATTCTCTAATATTGTCAATTTACTCAATAAATTCTTGTAGATAGAGATTTCTCGCGTTGCAGGCTTCCCACAGCAACTGGTTGGACAAATATTCTTTTTCCGCAACGCATCAAATCTTCATGCAGAGGTATTTTGTCTCCAGAAAGGCATCAATACCTTCGACGCCCCCCTCTCGCCCAAGGCCGGATTGTTTGATGCCGCCAAATGGCGCGACCTCAGTTGAAATCACGCCCGCGTTGACCCCGACCATGCCGTATTCCAATGCTTCGCCCATCCGCCACGCACGCGCCAGATCCCGGGTATAAAAATACGCGGCGAGTCCATATTCCGTCTCGTTGGCCAAGCGGATCGCCTCCGCCTCGGTATCAAAGCGGATCACCGGCGCGATCGGACCAAATATTTCAGCACGGGAAATCTGCATTTCGGCGCTGACATTCGCGATTACCGTGGGCTGAAAAAATCCGCCCCCCTGCGCATGGCGTGCGCCACCGCATACCAACCGCGCGCCCTGAGCCAATGCAGCTTCAATATGACGCTCAACTTTCACCACTGCGGCGGCATTCACCAACGGGCCTTGTTCCACGCCCGTATCGAGGCCGTTGCCAACATGCAGCAGGCTCACCGCCGCGGCGAATTTCTCGACGAATGCATCGTGTATGCCGGCCTGCACCAAAAACCGGTTAGCACAAACACAGGTCTGCCCGGCGTTTCGATACTTTGAAGCCAGTGCGCCTTCGACTGCGGCATCGAGATCGGCATCATCGAAAACGATGAAAGGCGCATTGCCGCCCAATTCCAATGAAACGCTCTTCATGGTTTCGGCGCATGCCACCATCAAACGCTTACCGGTTTCGGTGGAGCCGGTGAAGGAAAGCTTGCGCACGCGTGGGTCGCGCGTGAGTTCCGCGCCGATCATCTCGGCATCGCCGGTCAGCACATTCAACACCCCCGCCGGCAGCCCGGCCAGTTCGGCCAGATAAGCCAGCGCCAGCGCCGTGAAGGGTGTTTTCGACGCCGGTTTGGCAACCACCGTACACCCCGCGGACAGCGCCGCGCCAGCCTTGCGGGCAAGCATCGCGGCGGGGAAATTCCACGGTGTGATCAATGCAGCGACGCCAATCGGCTGCTTCAACGTCACAATGCGACGCTCAGGCCAGGGAGACGGAATCACCGTGCCGTAAACACGCTTGGCCTCCTCAGCGAACCACTCCAGAAAACCTGCGGCATAAACGACTTCACCCCGCGCTTCAGGCAGCGGCTTGCCTTGCTCCAAAGTAATGATGCGCGCCAGATCATCGGCGTTCGCCAGCATCAAACCATGCCAGCGCCGCAGAATTACGGCACGTTCTTTCGCCAACATGCCGCGCCACGCAGGCAGCGCCGCATCGGCAGCAGAAATGGCTACACGCACGTCGTCGCAGGTCAGCTTTGGCACGCTGCCTAACTCCTCTCCCGTGGCGGGATTGATCACGGCCAATGTATTTTTCGCCTTGATCCACGCTCCATTGATGCATGCACGCTGACGAAATAATTCGGCATTCGATAAGTTGTTCATTCGCATCCCCGCAATGTTTCCAGGCTTTCAGCCGCAATTTCTCTGACTTCCACATCCGCGTCGCGCAGACACTCGCGCAACCAGACGAGCGCTTCAGCGGCTTGCGTCAGGCTCAGCAAATGGCAAGCATCGGCGCGCACCCGTGCATCAACATGTCGCGTCAAACCACCCAAATCGTCAACCAGAGCCCGCAAACTCGGCTCGCCCGCGTATTCCTCAAAGACCACGCCAACCCCCAGTTTGACATTCAAGCTCGCCTCCGGATTAGCAACGATGGGCAATAAAGCCGCCAATCGCATTGGTTCGGCCTGAATCAATTCGAGCACTTGCGCCAAACCGCCCTGCTTGAGCAAATCATGAAAGGCCTCACTCATTCCGTCGGCAGAAACCGCTCGACGCGCCCAAACCGCCAACTCGGCAGCGCTTTGGGCACCAGTCAATGTAAACGGCCCAACGCGCATCCAGGGTACCGAACGAACACTGCGCGCCCGCGCAGCTTCGGGATGACTTTCAATGTTGATGACCTGGAGTTGTCCAATTACGCCACGCTTGATCAACTCGGACATTGCCGCCAACACGACAGGGCAATGCGGACACTGGCCGCTAATAAATAACAGAGCATCGGGGGCTGCGAAAGCAATCATGGCTGGTGCGAATGGAAATGGATCGTTAGGCTAGCGTATCGAACAACTCACTTGGAAGGAAACACCGCATGCCCGACATCGACCTTTTCAGTCCGCTGCAATTAGGCCCCAACCTGCTTCAAAACCGTATGGTGATGGCGCCTTTGACGCGCAACCGTTCCACCCCGGAAGGCGTACCGCATGCACTCAATGTCGAGTATTACCGTCAACGCGCCAGCGCCGGGCTGATTCTCAGCGAAGCCACCTGCATCTCGCCTGAGGCCGTCGGTTACCCGCTGACACCAGGAATCTGGAACCCTGATCAAGTGATCGGCTGGAAAGCGGTCACTGCAGCGGTTCACGCCGCCGGTGGCAAGATTTTCTGTCAACTCTGGCATGTCGGCCGCATTTCACATCCCGATCTACAGCCCAACGGCCAATTGCCAGTCGCCCCCTCCGCCATCAAGCCGGCTGGCGACGCCATCACCCTGCAAGGGCCGAAGCCTTTCGTGACGCCGCGCGCGCTGGAAATCGAGGAACTGCAAGGCATCATCGCGGCGTATCAAAATGCCGCTAAAAATGCGCTGGAAGCGGGCTTCGACGGCGTCGAGGTACATGCCGCAAACGGTTATCTGCTGGATGAATTCCTCCGCGACGGTAGCAACCAGCGCCAAGACAGCTACGGCGGCAGCATCGATAACCGTGCACGGTTATTACTGGAAGTGATTACGGCGGTCAGCGAGGTCTGCGATATACAACAAGTCGGCGTCCGGCTCTCGCCGGTGCAACCCTTCAATGACATGCGGGATAGCGACCCCAAAACCACCTTTACCCGCGTCATAGAATTACTCAACGCCTTCGACCTGGCTTATTTGCACATTACCGAAATGGGTAGCGATGCACCCGGCGCGGCAGGTCCGTTTTTCTCTCCGCTCGAACTGCGCGCGCTCTGGAAAGGGATCTACATGACCAATGCCGGCTACAGCAAAGCCAAAGCCAATTCGGCATTACAAAACGGCGAAGCCGATCTGGTCGCCTTTGGCGTGCCATTCATCGCCAACCCGGATCTGCCGGCACGATATCGCAACAACGCACCGCTCAACCCGCCCGACCCCTCAACTTTCTACGGCGGCGCAGAAAAAGGCTATACCGACTATCCATTCATGAGCTGAAGGCATGCGTTTCGAAATCATTCCCGTCACTCCTTTCCAGCAGAACTGCTCTTTGATCTGGTGCGAAACCAGCGGCAGCGCCGCCTTGATAGACCCTGGCGGCGATGTCGACCAACTGCTCGCCAGGGTCAACCAAGCGGGCGTGAAACTGGAAAAACTGCTGCTGACCCATGCCCATCTCGACCATGTCGGCGGCGCGCTGGCGTTGGCGCGTGAATTCAAGCTGCCAATTGTCGGCCCACAGGAAGAAGACGCCTTCTGGCTGGACGCACTGCCCGAGCAAGCACGCATGTTCGGCTTCTCCGCCGCAGAATCCTTTCGTCCCGACCATTGGCTGCACGATGGTGACATCGTCGAACTGGGCGAGTTACGCCTGCGGGTGATTCACTGCCCCGGGCATACGCCAGGTCACGTCGTATTCTTTGATCCAGGCAGTCGTCACGCCTTTGTCGGCGACGTACTGTTTAAAGGCAGCATCGGCCGCACCGACTTTCCCAAGGGGAACCATGCCGCATTGATCTCGGCCATCCGTGACAAACTGTTTCCGCTCGGTGACGACGTCACCTTCATACCCGGCCACGGCCCGATGAGCACATTCGGACGTGAACAACGCAGCAATCCTTATCTCAGCGCGGTTACTTGATCAAAATTTTGGCAAAAAAAAGCCGGACAATTTGTCCGGCTTTTTACTGCTGACGCAGAATCAGCTGAAATAAATCAGCCGATAGCGGCTTCGGCGGAATTTTTATCGCCGGTATTATCCACCCAGTTGACCACAACCTTGTCGCCCTTCTTGGCGCCAGCTACCTTGAACGCCAGGTAGGGGTTCTTGGAAATACCGCCGCCCC
>JAIFKV010000151.1 GCA_020049415.1 Betaproteobacteria bacterium | reverse complement strand
TCGATGATGGCGTGCTGCTGCTGTTCGCGATGCAGGATCGCGCGATGCGCATCGAAGTCGGCCGCGGGTTGGAAGGTGCGATTCCGGATGCCATCGCAAAACGGGTGATCGCCGAAGTCATCACGCCGCTTTTCCAGCGCGAGGATTTCGCCGGCGGTATTAATGCCGGGGTTTCTGCGCTGATCAAGCTGATCGAGGGCGAGCCGTTGCCGGAACCGGTCAGCGCCCAGGCAGGGGGTGGCGCGATGTCAGACGCCGGCCCGACGGTCCTGATCATCGCCATCCTGATCGGCGGCATCCTGCGGATTTTCTTTGGCCGCCTGATTGGCGCCGGTGTTGCCGGCACCCTGGCTTTTATCGGCGGCTGGCTGCTGATGGGGACGTTGATCGCCGCACTGTTTGCCGCGCTGCTGGCATTTGTTTTCACTTTGCTGCGCGGGATGGGCGGAGGCCGCTCGACCGGTGGCGGTTTTGGCGGTGGTGGCGGTTTCGGTGGCGGCGGGGGTTTCAGCGGTGGTGGCGGCGGCTTTGGGGGCGGCGGCGCGTCCGGGCGCTGGTAGGAGATGGCGATGCAGATCGGACGAATTTTCAAACACTTGCTGTTTCCGCAATGGCTGGTCGCGCGGCGCTTCCCGGATGTGCTGATGGATCGCATCGAGACCGCCGTGGCGGCTTCTGAAAACGCGCATCACGCCGAGATCCGCTTTGCCGTGGAAGGTGCGCTCGACCTGATACCGCTCTGGCGCGGTGTCAGTGCGCGACAACGCGCTGTCACGTTGTTCGCCAATCTCGGGGTATGGGATACCGAGGCGAACAACGGTGTGCTGATCTACTTGTTGCTGGCTGAGCGCGATGTCGAAATCGTCGCGGATCGCGGCTTCAATGGCCGCGTCAGTCCGGCAGAATGGGAATCTGTCTGCCGCGCCATGGAAGCCTGTTTTGCCCAGGGTGATTACGCGGCCGGCGTTCTGCTCGGCATCGAGCGCATCGACAGTTTGTTGAGCGAACATTTCCCGTTGCGCGAGGCGGCCCCGAATCTGAACGAATTACCGAATCGGCCGGTCAGAATGTGAAGTGAAAGTTGCTGATTTTTCAGCTCAGGTAGCAAAATCACCAGCTTGATAACGAGGAGACATATCCATGCAATTCCCGCTGCGAACCACCTTGGCCGCCATTGGCCTGGTAATCAGCCTTTCCGCCTTTGCGGATGAAAGCGACTACGACAAGGCCGTGCACGTCTACGGTTGCGCCGATTACCCGAAAGCATTCAATCTGTTCAAGCCACTGGCTGAAAAGGGCGATCCTTTGTCGCAATTCCAGGTCGGCATGATGATCGAGCAGGGGCAGGGCGCCGAGGTCGATTTTGACGCGGCTTATCAGTGGTACATGAAAGCTGCCGAGCAAGGCATGTCGGATGCCTATTTTGCCCTCGGCCAACTTTACAGCCGGGGTCTGGCGGTGGCGCAGGATTCGGTGCAGGCCTATGCCTGGTTCGATCTGGCGGTGCGCGATGGCCATGCGGTGGCGGGCGACTGGCTTAACATGCAGGCTCACAAGATGGCGAATGACCAGATTGTGGCTGCGCAGAAAGTCGCCGATGCCTGGCTGCAGAAACTGAAGAAATAATCACTCGAACGTAAAAAGGGCGCTTGGGGTTGAACCCCAAGCGCCCTTTTTACGTGTGCTTGTTGCGTGTGTTTGGCGTGTTACTTGACGCGGTTGCGGTATTCGCCGCTGGCGCAATCGATTTCGATCTTGTCGCCGATTTCAACGAACGCCGGCACCTGGATGGTGTGGCCGGTGGGCTTGATGCGGCAGGGTTTGAGCACCTTGCCAGAGGTATCGCCCTTGACTGCGGGTTCGGTGTATTCCACTTCCCGCACGACGGAACTGGGCAGGTTGACCGAGATGGCCTTGCCTTCGTAGAACACCACTTCCAGCGGCATGCCGTCTTCCAGATAGGGCAGCGCTTCCGACATGTTGTCGGCTTCGATTTCATACTGGTTGTATTCGGCGTCCATGAAGACGTACATCGGGTCGGCGAAGTAGGAGTAGGTGCAGTCCTTGCGCTCCAGGTTGACGGTGTCGAACTTTTCGTCGGCCTTGTAGACGGTTTCACTGCCGCTGCCGGTGAGCAGGTTCTTGAATTTCATCTTGACCACGGAGGAGTTGCGGCCGGACTTCTGGAATTCGGCTTTCTGCACTACCAGCGGGTCATTGCCGACCATCACGACATTGCCGGCGCGGAGTTCTTGAGCGGTTTTCATCGGGGGGTATCCTGAGGGAAATATAAAAAAAGCCCGCTATTTTAACCACTTACGGGTAAAGGTCAGCAAATTTGTAGCGAGATCGGGTTGCGCCGCAAGTTGTTGATCCCAGGCACGGGCATGTGCATTTAGCGCGGGCAACACGGCCAGCCATTGCGGCCAGAGTTTGGCGATGTCTTTGGTTTGGTCAGGGGCGCCGTTCCAGATCCGCCAGAGTTGGCGGATCAGCGTCGCCTCGGTGGCATCCAGGTCGGCGCAATACAGATCAAGGAACGCCTCCAGCTTGGCGAGATGGGCGCCTTCATCCTGCACGTAGGCTTGCCAGACCATTGGCCGCGCGGCGAATTGCGCCCGTACAAAAGAGTCTTCGCCGCGCACGAAATTGATGTCGCAGGACCAGAGCAGCCGGTCGTAGGAATCCTGATCGAGCATCGGCAAGACATGCAGCGTCAGCGCGCCACGTTGCCAGGCGGTGCCGGGTTGATATGGAGTTTGATCAAACCAGGCGGCAATCTGCGGCAGCGCCTTGCCGACGGGCGTCAATACGCAGACAGGCCGGTCGCCGCTGGCCCAGGCTTGCAGCAGGCCCGGCAAGGCGGTGTTTTCATAGCTGAACAACGAAATCAGCAATGCATCGGATTGCAGTTCGTAGGGCGGAAAAGCGATAGCGCCTTCCGCCGTATGAGCGGCCCACCTTCCGGCGGAAGGCGCCTTTCGGCTTTTCCGCCCTACGTTAGCGCTCGCTTGAAACGCATCGCGTTCGGCGGTCAGCCCGCGTTCGCGCGTCAAGCCGCCGGTTTGCCGGGTATAGCCGGGCATGAAGAAATACTTCATCAAGGGCAGGTGGGGGTGCGGCGAAGGCAGGCCATGCACACCGGTCACCCAGTCTTCCGCCGACAGGTATTCCAGGTTCAGCCAGACCGGCGGCGGTTGCCGAGTGGCCATGCGTTGAATGAATTCCTCCGGCAGATTGCAGGCCAATGCTTCGATCACCACTTCACCGGGTTCGGCTTCCGGCAGTGGTTGTGTCCAACGGCGAATCTCGACGCCAGCCAGATGCGCCAGATCATCTACCCACAAGCGCACCGGCTGAGCGTGTTCATCGGCCAATTCTTCGGCTAATTGACGCGCCAGTCGCCAGGTGACACCGATGTCGCCGTAGTTATCGACGACCGTGCAGAAGATGTCCCAGGTCATCGCAACCCGGGTGTCATTGGCCCTGCATATCTTTCAACCGCTGCTGTTCCAGCGCCTGCGCGGCATCGAGTTGTTGTTGCACGGATTCCTTGAGTTGCTGCGCCTGTTCGATTTCCTGCTGCTTCTGCGTTGCGACCACTGCAGCGGTGCCGATCGTTTCAGCGCCGCAGCCGACGAGGCTCAGGCTGATGACAACAAATAAGGTCAAACCGGGGATTCTGGCCATGCTGTACCTCCGTCTATGAAGGATGCGGATTGTCGGTCAGCGCTGTAGGTTGGGCAAAGCAAAGCGTGCCCAACTTGCCCACGTAAGCTGTTGGGCACGCTTCGCTTTGCCCAACCTACGCCACTATTCAGGCAAGCCGCTATTCCGCTTCCTGCATCCGCCGCACGCGCGCTTCCTCTTCCAGCCTGACGTCCTCGATCTCGCGCATGACACTGTTCAGGTCGACCGGTTTGTTGCTTTGGCGGAATTTTCCGGTCAGCGGTGTTTCAGGCGTCAGGTTGCCATGTTCATACAACGCCCAGATTTCCTTGCCGTATTGCGTCGTCAGCAGTTCCGGCGCGTAGCGGCCGAAGTAGTCGGCCAGGTTGGCGACATCGCGTTCCAGCATGGCCTTGGCGTGGTTGTTGCCGGCTGCATCGACGGCTTGCGGCAGGTCGATGATGACCGGTCCAGCGTGACTGATCAGGATGTTGAATTCAGACAAATCACCGTGGATGACGCCGGCGCAGAGCATCAGAACAACCTGCTTGATCAACGCCTGAAAGTGTTCTCGTGCCTGATCCGGTGTGAATTCGACATCGTTCAGACGTGGCGCGGCGTTGCCGTCGGCATCGGTCACCAGTTCCATCAGCAGCACGCCGGCATGGAAGTTGTAAGGTGTCGGCACCCGCACCCCGGCGCGAGCCAAGCGATACAGCGCATCGACTTCGGCGCTTTGCCAGGCTTCCTCCTGCGCTTCGCGGCCATAGCGTGTGCCCTTCGCCATCGCACGTGCCTGGCGGCTGTTCTTCACCTTGCGGTTCTCGGTGTAATCGACGCTTTGGCGGAAGCTGCGTTGGTTTGCCTCCTTGTAGACTTTGGCGCAACGCACTTCCTCGCCGCAACGAACGACAAACACCATTGCTTCCTTGCCGCTCATCAGTTGACGGGTTACATCATCAATGAGACCGTCTTCGAGCAATGGTTGCAGTCTGGCTGGGGTTTTCATGTTTTATGTGGCCTGAATAAGTAAACGGTCAATTGAACAATGGTTGTAGAGCATGCAGTCATTGTTCATTGTTGAATGGTGTCGGTAGTTTGACTGAATCGAAATTCGAGATGGCGTCGATCTGCGGATTCAGAAGAAAATTTGAATGAAATCCTTTGATATGCAATAGGTTGCATTGGAATTTGAAATAAAATCGTTACGATTAAAACTACAGTTATTTCGAGTCATGCCGATATGTTTTTGGCTGCATGATTGTGAATGGAGAAATGTGATGAAAAATCGGATTATTTTAGTTGGCTTGATTCCCTTGTTGATCTCCGGTTGCGCAACCCGGGAATATGTCCACGAGTATCTCAGCAACCAGTTGAAACCGTTGAACACGCAGACCGCCGCGCTGGATGGACGCTTGACCAGTGCTGAAGCCGGCATTGCGACCAACACATCGAATCTGAAAAATACTGAAGCTGCTTTGGCGGAAGTTCAGGTGACACTGAAAGTACATGCTGATCGACTGACCAAGAACGAGACGGATATCGCTCAACTCTCCAAGACCGCTCAGGAAGCGCTTGAACGTGCCAATCAGGCGGGCAAGCTGGCGGAAGGCAAGCTGATTTATGAAGTAGTCCTGTCGGATGACAAGCTGAAATTCGGTACTGGAAAGACTGCTTTGGGCGGTGTGGCGGAAGCTGCGCTGGATACCTTTGTCAGTCAGTTGAAAAGTGGCAACAAGAACGTTTACCTTGAAATTCAGGGACACACCGACAGCATCGGGACTCCCCAGCACAACTTGAAAGTGGGCGCCGCCAGGGCTGAGGCGGTCAAACGGTATCTCAATATCAGCGGTGGTATTGCGTTGCATCGCATGTCCACCATTTCATATGGCGAGAGCGAGCCAATTGCCGATAATCGCTACAAGGCTGGACGTAGCGAGAACCGGCGCGTGGTTTTGGTGGTTATTCAGTAGTTGAAGCGAATTTAACTGCGCGGCACGCATTCAACGTGCCGCGTTTTTTTGTGTCTTGAAAAGGAGTGTTCATGTCTGTAACAACAACCGCAAGTGGTCTGGTGATCGAGGAAATCAATCTGGGCGAGGGTGATGAGGCTTTGGCCGGCAAGATGGTGAGCGTGCATTACAGTGGTTACCTGACCAACGGCAACAAGTTCGATTCCAG
>JAIFKV010000006.1 GCA_020049415.1 Betaproteobacteria bacterium | reverse complement strand
TACAAGGAAGTGCAGGACTACGAGTACACCATCGAGAAGGGCACGCTGTACTGCTTGCAGACGCGCAATGGCAAGATGAACGCGACCGCCCTGGTGCGTACTTCGGTGGAAATGGTGAAAGAAGGTTTGATCGACAAGACCCAGGCGATGTTGCGCATCCAGCCGGAATTGCTGGAGCAACTGCTGTTCCCGCGTCTGGACCCGAAGGCGGGTGCTCAGGCGGTGGCGCGTGGTCTTTCCGCGTCGCCGGGGGCGGCTTCCGGTATCGCGGTGTTCGATGCGGACCGCGCCGAGAAACTGGGTCGTGCTGGCGAGAAGGTGATTCTGGTGCGGGAAGAAACCAAGCCGGAGGACATTCACGGTTTCTTCGCCAGCCAGGGCATTCTCACCAGTCGCGGTGGCAAAACTTCGCACGCCGCAGTGGTCGCGCGCGGGATGGGCAAGCCCTGCGTGGCGGGCGCCGAAGGCATCCATGTCAACGTCCACACCCGCCAGGCCATTGTCGGCGACAAGGCGTTTGGCGAAGGCACCATGATCACCATCGACGGCACCACCGGTAACGTCTATCTGGGTGAAGTGGCGATGATCGAGGCCGATTTCTCCAAGGAACTGGATGTTCTGCTGTCCTGGGCGGATGAGATTGCGCAACTCAAGGTGATGGCCAACGCCGACACCCCGCACGATGCCGAGCGCGCGCTCAAATTTGGTGCAATGGGCATCGGCCTGTGCCGCACCGAGCGGATGTTCAACGCCGTCGAGCGGCTGCCTATCGTGGTCGAAATGATCGTCGCCGACACCATCGGCGATCGTCAGGTTGCGCTCACCAAGCTGTTGCCGATTCAGCGCGCGGATTTTGTCGGCATCTTTAAAGTGATGGCCCCGCGCCCGGTCACCATCCGTTTGCTCGATCCGCCGATCCACGAGTTCCTGCCCACTGCCGATCAGTTGGTGGAAGAACTTGATCAGCTCAAGCATCTGCGCGACACCTTGCGCGGCATGCAGGTGCTGTCCGACGCGGTCGATTTCATGTATCGCACCCGCGATACCCATCCGCAGGTGCAGAAGCCGGCCGACCCGGTGTTGGTGGATGAGGCGATTCAAAAGAAAGAGGCGATGCTGAAGAAGGTTCGGGCGCTGTTCGAGGTCAATCCCATGCTCGGCCATCGCGGCGTGCGTCTGGGTTTGACGCATCCGGAAATCTATTCGATGCAGATTCGCGCCATTCTGGAAGCCGCCGCAGAGTGTCAGAAAGCCGGCATTGAAGTGCATCCGGAAATCATGGTGCCGCAGGTTTGTACCGCGCAGGAACTGAAGCAGGTCAAGGTCTGGGTGGAAGGCATCCGCGCCAATGTCGAAGCCGCTTACGACGTCAAGCTGGACTTCAAGTTTGGTTCCATGCTGGAAGTGGTGCGTGCTTGCATGCGCGCGGAAAACCTGGCCGAGGAAGCCGAATTCTTCTCCTTCGGCACCAACGACTTGACCCAGGCAACCTTCTCCTTCTCCCGCGAGGACGCCGAGAACAAGTTCCTGCCGATGTACAACCAGCACAAGATTTTGCAAGACAACCCGTTTGAAGTGCTGGACGTGAAGGGGGTCGGCAAGCTGATGAAACTGGCGGTGGATTGGGGGCGCGGTGCGCGTCCGGGGATGAAGGTCGGTATTTGTGGCGAGCACGGCGGCCACCCCGCATCGATCAACTTCTGCCATGAAATCGGCCTCACCTACGTCTCCTGTTCCGGCCCGCGTGTTCCGGTTGCGCGACTGGCTGCGGCGCAAGCGGCGATTGCCGGGGCGGCAAAGCCGAAATAAGCCTAGACGAAACGGCTGTGTTCAGGCGGTGAAACGAACGCAGCCGGGTTTGGTTTCTTGAGGGTTTTTCAAGGGAATCAAATTTGGCTGCGTTGACGAGATTATGAAAAATATCCCATCGCCCGATTACCTCGGCGCAGGCCGAGCATTTCGCCGCTTGGTGCGGCTCAATAGCTGGATTTTTCGGTCCATAGTTCCTGGGTAAAGCGCACCACGCGGTTACGTCCGGTCTGTTTGGCATGGTAGAGCGACACGTCGGCGAACTTGAGCGTTTGCCAGAAAGCGGCGCTGTCGTCGGGAAAATCGGCGACGCCGATAGAGATGGTTTTCTGTAGCACGATACCCCCGGCAATCGGGACTTTCAGTGCTTCAACCGCGACCCGGATATTTTCCGCGACGTGCATGCCTTCATCCGCCGCAGTGTCCTGAAGCAGAATCAAGAACTCCTCGCCACCATAGCGAATCACGAAATCGGAGGCGCGCACGGTCTGCCGCAGGGTCTTGGCGAGCGCTTTGAGCACGGCATCGCCGGCGTCGTGGCCGTGGGTGTCGTTGACCACTTTGAAGAAGTCCAGATCGAGCATCAGGATGGTCATGTGAGATTTCTTCCGCTGCGTTGCCGCCAGCAGGGTTTCCAGATATTCCTCCAGGAAGCGGCGATTGTTGAGGCCGGTCATCGGGTCGCGCAGGTTCGCCTCGCGCAGACTTTCCATCAGCCGCTTCGATTCGAGTACCGGCGATGCCTCGCGCAGGTAAACATTGACGAATGGAATGGTGGCGCTGATCAAGGTCTTCGACTCCTGCGGAATGACAATCTGCAAGACATAACCTACCGCGCCGGACTGCATGATCGGCAAACAGATATGGCGGCGATTTTGTGCGTCCTCGGGTGGTTGAAACGCAAAACAGATGTCCGGGGTAATGATCGAGTCAACCGGATGGCCAGTGCGAAATGCACGGCAAGCTTCCGCGCGCAGCAGAATTTCCGGGTTGCACCAGCGGCATTGGGCGTTGCTGTTGCCGTCTACCAGCACCGGTTGCATGCGGTTTTTGTTGGCTTCCACTTCATACAGGCTGAATTCGCTGATCGAGAATTCTGCTTCCAGGATGTGCCCCAGGCGGGTATGAATTTCGGCGCGGGTTTCGTCTTCCTCAATGGCCTGTTTGAAGTGCGAGGCATTGACCAGAATCTCGACCATTTCAACCGTTGCCACCAGCTGGTTTTCACCTTCCACTGGTTTACGCTCGATCAGTCGGGCGACGCTGCCGGAAATCTGGCCGAGTCCATCACACAGGAAACTCATCAGCCGATTCAGGTTTTTTGCGATATTGCCAATTTCATCGCTGGTTCGCGGCAACACCCGGGTCTTGAAATTGCCGTCCTGGGCTAGTTCCACCGCCAGCTCCACATCATGCGCGGTGGCGGAAATCGGGCTGATCAGACGACGCAGCAGAAACCAGGCCAGCAAGGCGAAAATCATTACCACCGCGACGATGCCCGCTACCGTCGTCAACGCGCGTCGCTTCAGATGATCGACAGAAAAAGTGATGCTCACCGCGCCGAGTACTTCGCCATCTTTCACGGTGTGGCATTGCATGCAATTGGGCGAACCGTGAGCGGTGGCGATATAAGGAATGGTGCCGCGAAACAGCATTTCGCCGTTGTGCTCGCTGAGTACATATTCGGGCAAGCGGGAGGTCATGACCTTGTTTTCGATCTCGTCGGGCGCGCTCTCGAGCACCGCGCTGGCGCCATACTGTTGATCGACTGACTGGGCGCGCACAACACGTGCCGACTTGAAGCCTTCGACTTCCTTCAGGCGACCGAGAAAGCTTTCACGTCGATCGATGACACCCAACACCATCTGCTCGGTGAGGTTCACCCGGACAATTTCGGCGGCGGTGCGCACATGCTCTTTCGCGGTAACAATGGAGTACTGGCGGAAGGAATACAGGCTGAGCAGGGTCAGCGTTATGACCAAAACCGCTGACAGCATGCCGGCGAGGAGGGTAATTTTCTTATGCAGGTTCATAAACCTTGATTCCTCTGTTGAACGCTGGAAAACGGAGTTGCAGCGGTACGGGCTGCGAGATTTTCGCTTTCGATGACGCTCATTTTCTGGGTGTATCCGTTACGCGCCCGAGTGCTCGGGGGCATTCGATTGAATGCCGCAGTGGGCATTGAATGCGGTGAAAGTTCAATCACTTGCAGCATCTATGTAGATGCGAATTTATTCGCATACAAGCGCTTGATCGTAAAAATAAATCTGCACCTGCAACGACATCAACCGCTGTTTCAAGCTTCAAGGCCAAACACTTCATTTCAACAATTACAGCGCTAAAAACGGTGGCTGCGGCAGGCCCAAGTCGGTGCGAAATTCGGCTCAGAACTTCCAGGCCAGAAGGAGTTGCGGATGATGTTCGTTGACCCCCTGATTGCCGAATTTGTTGTGCCAGTACTGATATTCGATACCGGCATAAAGCTGGTTTTTGCGGCCGAACAGAGGCTTGCCGATGTCGAAGCGCAATTGCGGCTGGCTCAACACTTGCCTGACTGTGCCATCTCCGCGCGCGCCGATGATGTCGATGAATCCGGTGAATTCGCCCTGCACCGAGCCGAGTGAGAACGGCAGCGCCCAGGACGGCGTGATCTGATAAGAAGTGCGGTAGTTCGGACAGGTGTTGATGCCGTCGAAACAGCCATGATCCCAATAACCCTGCGCGTCGATGTTGAAGAAACCGCTCGGAACCGCAAAGTCGAACGTGATGCCGGCCAGATAGACCTTGGGTTTGGGATGTAACTGACTGTTTTTGCTGCCGATGTTGATGCCGGCAGTAAGGCCGATGTCTTTCAATGGACCTGCCGCCAAGTTGCGCTTGGTCAGCTTGGAGAGCGAAAGCGTGGTGTATGCCTCGGCGTAAATTTCGCTGGGCGACTCCAGACGGTTGGCAAGATCACGTTCCTGGTTTCCGGATTTCACCAGATCGACGAACATGAAATTGCGCCCCAGGCTGTAACCGTTGGCATGCTGCAAAGTGATGATGGACTTGCTTACCGGATTCGGGTTGAACGGTTCGCGGAAGCGGTCGCTGTGAAGCAGTTCGATTTCCGTCGCCGACCATTCCAGCGCGCTGGCGGCGCTGGCGATGGCCAAGCAAGACAGCGTCAAGGCGGTCTTTAGCGGGATCGATTGATGCATGAAGTGTCCTGTTTGAAGTCTGAAAAACGATCGAACCCGTTGTTTGGCGAACCAATAAAGGTGCGTCCGAAAACGATATTTAACCCGAAACCTTGAATCCAAGGCGGGGGATTATCCGTTTTTGTAGAGCCCGGATGCCTGCAATTGAGCATTTTCTTGCATAAGGGGCTGTCCATGAATAACCTGAACATTCTGGCCGCACTGGCGGGCGCGCTGCCGCGTTGCCGGACGTTTGCAGGGAATGGCCATGCGGCACGTCCGGCGCCTTGCATCGCATCCCGCCAGCACACCCATAATTGTCCAGATTATCCATGGACAGCCCCTTACGGGTGCAGCGGCGAGGTGTTCAACCATGTGGATGTGGCGGCAAGGATTCATTCCCTAATAGCATCTTTGAGCAGAGACGAGGCATTGAAAATTTATTTAACCTTGCCGGTTATGCACACTTGACCGCTTGACATATGCAGCATGACAGGCTTGTTAAACGATCTGCCTGTTCTCGATAAGCCTATGTTTTATCGGATATAAATGTCTGCATAAAAAACGCTCCAAGAGCTTAAGTCCCCGATTCTCATGTTATTTCCGGGTTTTCACAGGGGTTGTCAACAGAGTTATCCACAGCATTCGTGGACAACCTGCAAAGCCCGTTACAGATGAAATGCTTCGTGCTCTTTGCTGTGAAGTTACATCAACAAGCCACCTCAAATGAAGCTGTTTCCGCATCGCTAAAGCAATCGGTGAAGTTCATATAACGCCTCCAGCGCCTCCTTGGGGCTGAGTTCGTCTGGCTGTATTTCAGCCAGACGTTCCAGCGCCGGGCTTGCCGTTGGTTCTGGCGGTGGTGGCGGCGGGGCGAACAAGTCGCCTTGGCCGGAAGGCGCGATTTGCTGGTTTTCCAGCATCGACAACTTGCGTCGCGCGGCGTTGATGACCAGCGCCGGCACGCCGGCCAGGCGGGCGACCTGTAAACCGTAACTTTGCGAGGCGGGGCCGTCTTCCACCGCATGCAGAAAGGTCAGGCCAGAACCGGTTTCGACCGCATCGAGGTGAACGTTGGCGAGGGTCTTGTATTCCTGGTTGAGCTGCGTCAGCTCAAAATAATGTGTCGCGAACAAGGTGTAGGCGCGGGTCTTCTCGGCCATGTGGCGGGCCACCGCCCAAGCGATGCTGATGCCGTCGAAGGTGGAGGTGCCGCGCCCGATTTCGTCCATCAAAATCAGGCTGTGTTCTGTCGCGCCATGCAGGATGCCGGCGGTCTCGGTCATTTCCACCATGAAAGTAGAACGTCCGCCGGCAAGGTCGTCGGAAGAACCGACGCGGGTGAAAATCTGGTCGACCGGGCCAATGATCGCACTACTGGCGGGCACATAAAGGCCGCAACAGGCGAGCAGAACAATGTGCGCGATTTGCCGCATATAAGTTGATTTGCCGCCCATATTGGGACCGGTGATCAGCAGCATGCGGCGAGTTGGGTCGAGCTGCAGATTGTTGGGAATGAAGGCGTCGACCCGCGTTTCCACCACCGGATGTCGGCCCGCCTGAATCTGAATGCCCCATTGCGCGCTGAATTCCGGCGCGGTGTAGCGACGTTCACCGGCAAGCTGGGCGTGGCCGCTCAATACATCCGCCTCGGCGACCGCGTCAGCGACTTGTTGCAGCGCCACCAGATGGCCGGCAAGGTGGTCGAGCAGCGCCTCGTAAAGCAGTTTTTCCCGCGCCAATGAACGTTCGGCGGCGGACAGAAATTTGTCTTCGAAGGCTTTCAATTCCGGCGTCAGATAGCGTTCGACATTTTTCAGCGTCTGCCGGCGATGGTAGTCGGCAGGCACCTTGTCGGCCTGGGCGCGGCTGACTTCAATGAAAAAACCGGAGACCCGGTTGTATTCGACACGTAGCGTATTGATGCCGGTGCGCTCGCGCTCGCGGGTTTCCATCTCCATCAGGAAACTGCCGCAATCGGATTGCAGCACCCGTAATTCGTCGAGTTCGGCATCAAAACCATCCGCGATGACGCCGCCTTCACGCAGCACCACGCCTGGCTCCGGTTTCAATGCCCGCGCCAGATGGTCGATCGATTCGGGCGGGTAGATCAGCCGTTCGATCAGGTCAGCCAGGTCGGGGCCGGCTTGTTGCAGCGCATCTTGCAGAACGGGCAGGCGCAACAAGCTGTCGCGCAGGCCGGAAAGATCACGTGGACGAGCGCTCTTCAGCGCGATCCGGGCGGCGATACGTTCCAGGTCCGACATGCCCTTCAACGCCGCGCGGGCGCCGCGTATCGCTTCGGATGACATCATCAATGCGGCGATGGTGGCGTGGCGTTGGCGCAGTATGGCGCGGTCGCGCAGCGGATGATGCAGCCAGTGTTTCAGCCGCCGGCTGCCCATCGACGTGGCGCAGGCATCGAGTTCGGAAAACAACGTCGGCGAAGGTTCGTTGCGCAAGGTTTCGCTGATTTCCAGCGTTCGCCGCGCCGCCGCGTCGAGCAACACATATTCACTATCTCGCTCCAGGCTCAGGCTGCAGATGTGGGGCAGGGCGGCTTGCTGCGTGTGGCGGGCGTATTCCAGCACCAGGCCGGCCGCAGCTTGCATGGCGGGCTGGTCTTCAATGCCGAAGGCGGCGAGGTCACTCACCCCAAATTGATCCATTAACAAACGCCGTCCGCGTTCGGCGTCAAACTGCCAGTCGGCGCGGCGGGTCAAAGCGCATTTCAGGTTGTTCAGATCGGCGTGGAGATAGCCCTCGGGCAGCAGAATCTCGCTCGGATTCAAGCGAACCAGTTCCGCCCCCAGTCGCTCAGACGGAATGGTCTTGACGGCGAAACGGCCGCTGGAAAGCGTCAACCAGGCCAGCGCGATGCTTTTATCGCCTTTCCCTTTTAAGGCAAGCGCGCGCGGCGCAATCGCCAACATCACCGCATCACGTTTGTCGTCCAGCAGCGCCTCATCGGTCACCGTACCAGGGGTGACGATGCGCATCACCTTGCGTTCCACCGGCCCCTTGCTGGTTTTCGGGTCGCCAACTTGTTCGCAGATCGCGACCGATTCCCCCAGTCGCGACAGCTTGGCCAGATATTGTTCGGCGGCGTGATAAGGCACCCCCGCCATGCGTATTGGTTGCCCGGCCGACGCGCCGCGGGTGGTCAGCGTGATATCGAGCAGGCGGGCAGCTTTTTCAGCATCATCATGAAACAACTCGTAAAAGTCGCCCATGCGATAAAACAGCAACATGCCGGGATGCTCAGCCTTGATGCGCAAGTACTGCATCATCATCGGGGTGTGTGTTTCTGTGGCTTCGGTTTTCATGTTAAATGCATTAAAAAACAATTGGTTATAAATTTAACTGCAGCGCCTCCGGGCTCAACAGAAGCCATGAGAGCCCAGGAAAATCCATAGTAATGAAGCCCATGAGTAGCTCGGTCAGCATTGTGTAGCCTACACTTTTCATGCCAAAACTAGGGAGCCTGTCGAACTTTGCAGCCGACGATTCCAAAGTCCGACAGGCTCCTTGCCCAAATGCCCCAATGGTCGCGGTAGGCAATTGGGGCGGCTTGACGGGGCGGGCTAGACTTCTGGCGAGAAATCGTTCTGTTGATGCTTCAAGCCGCCGGGTTTTTCAGCCATTTCAGCAGTGTCGAATAGAGCTGCTCGGGATCGACTGGTTTGGCCAGGAAGTCGTTCATGCCGGCGGCGAAGCAGCGTTCGCGATCTTCGGCGAAGGCGTTTGCTGTCATCGCCACGATGGGAATCCGCTCACCATTCGGTCGTTCGCGGATACGGCGGGTGGCTTCCAGTCCATCCATCTGCGGCATCTGCATGTCCATCAGGATCAGGGCATAGTCGTTGGCGCTTGCCAACTCCACCGCTTCGACGCCGTTTTCCGCCGTATCGACCTGTTGCTGGATATCTTCCAGCAGCATGAGCGCGATTTCCCGGTTTACCGGTTCATCTTCCACCAGCAGGATGCGTCTGCCGGCGTGGTCACGCAGCAGGATATGTTCCGCATCGGCCGTATCGGTGGCGGCGGGGGTAGGTTCGACGAGCGGCCCTTTCAGCAACCGGACGCTGAACCAGAAGGTGCTGCCAACATTCAGTGTGCTCTCCGCGCCGGCGTCGCCCCCCATCAGTTGCGCCAGTTTGCGCGTGATGGCCAGGCCCAGGCCGGTGCCACCGTACTTGCGGGTGATGCTGTTGTCGGCCTGTTCGAAGGCGGAGAACAGGCGCGGCAGCGTTTCCGCCTCGATGCCGATGCCGGTATCCACGACTTCAAAGCGCAGATGAGCACTTTCGGCATCCTCGTCGAGCAGACGTGCGCGCAGGGTAACGCTGCCGGTTTGAGTGAACTTGACCGCGTTGCCGGCATAGTTGAGCAGGGCCTGCTGCAAACGGGTGGCGTCGCCAACAAGCCCAAACGCGAGGGGTGGCAAATCGACCCGCAGCATCAGCCCCTTTGCCCGCACTTGCTCCTGCAACATGGAGGCGACATTGCCGAACAGCGCGCCAAGCTGTAACGGCCCCGGCTGCAACGCCAGTTTGCCGGCCTCGATCTTGGACAGTTCAAGAATGGTGTTGATGATGCCCAGCAGGTGCTCGCCAGCCGCTTCAAGCTTGTCTAGCCGATCCGATTGTTGCGGCGACAGCCCTTCGCGCCGGATCAGGTGCGCCATGCCGGTGATGGCATTCAGTGGCGTGCGGATTTCATGCGACATGTTGGCCAGAAACGCGCTTTTTGCGATGTTGGCCGCTTCCGCCGCTGCCTTGGCGCGGGCCAGTTCCACCTCGGCGCGACGGCGGGTAACGATGGACCAGAGGTCGTTGCCGATCAGTTGTAATTGATCGGTATCGGAAGCGTCGTATTCGCTGGGTTTGTTGCCCACGCCCAGCAGCAGCACCACCTTGCCATGCTCCAGCACCGGCACGCCAAGATGTCGGATCAGGTGCGCGTGCCCCTCGGGATAACCGTGTCGCTCGCTCATATTCTGATAATCGTTGTGGACCGCCGGCTCACCGGAACGCACGCTATCCGCCCAGATACCGGCGGCAGAAATCGGATAATGGTTGTCGTAGGCGGCGGTGCAGAATTTCAGTGTATTGGCCGACCAGGTGTAGAGCGTTAGTGTTTCCTGATCAGAATTGACAAAATGCAGGTAGCCGATTTCGCTGTCGGTCAGGCGCACGGCTTCTTCCATGCCCATTTGCAGCAGCTCCTGCTCCTGTAGTTCGTTGCCTTTCTGGCTCATCGCAAACATCGTCGTCAGCCGTTGATCGCTCTTGGCCAAGCGTCGGTTGGCTGCTTGCAGCGCTGCTGTGCGTTCGTTGACCAGTTCCTCCAGATGCAGACGATGCCGCGCCAGTTCGGCCTCGACCTGTTTGCGCTCGGTGATGTCGGTAGCGAAGCCGATGATCTGATTCTCGGGCATCACGCGGGAGCGCAGGGCCACCAGCACCTGGCTGCCATCCTTGCAACGCAGCACAAGTTCGGTATCCAGCGCGCCGCTGTGTTTTTCCGCCTCAAACAGGTCGACATGCTTGGTGGCCTGGTCGACCGGCGCCAGATTGGCGATGGTCAGCCGCAGCAGTTCGTCCCGGCTGTAGCCGACCAGCGCACAGGCCGCTGGATTGGCATCGAGGTAGCGTCCTGCCGCATCCGCCACAAAGACGCCTTCCGGCGCCGATTCAATATAGGTACGGAAACGCGACTCGCTGGCCAGCAACGAAGCGGTGTCGCGCACACGTTGCAGCCAGAAGCGGTGGATCTGCCAGGCGACCACGATGCTGGCCAGGAAGAACGCCCCGAGCAGCGACACGGTCAGGCGCAGTTCGTGCCGCCAGGCGTCGAGGAAATCATCCGGCGCCATGCCGACATTGATGTACAGCGGCATCAGTCGAACACGATGGTAGGCATAGGTGCGCTCGAAGCCATCGGGCGCTTTGGCGGTATGGAAATTGCCGCTGATCTTTCCCTGTTCCAGCACAGACTTGAATTCACCGGACACCTTTTTGTCGCCCACCTGTCCGCCGGCGCCTTTCACGGCCGGATAGCGGGTAACCAGGGAAGCATCCAGATGCCGAATGACGGCCGAGCCATGCGCGCCCAGTTTGAGGTTGGACAGGGTGCGGCTGAAGTACTCAACCGGAACCCCGGCTCGCACGATGCCGGCGAATGAGCCATCTGGATGGTGATAAGGGCGGGTGAAAACCATCACCCACTGTTGCGCGATGCGACCGAACAGCGGCGCGCTGATGACCAGTTGGTCACCCGGCTGCTTGCGCTGTTGCTGGAAGAAATCGCGGTCGGCGTAGCTGTGTGGAAGATTGTGTTTTTTTGCGTTACCCCATTTAACCTGTCCGTGTTCATCGCTGACCCGGAAGGCGTCCACCTCCGGCATCCGGGATTGCCGGAGTTTCAGCAGTCGCTCGATCTCGTCATCGGACAGGCCGCCAGCCTGGGCGCGGTGTTCAAGCTCGTCGGCGATGCTGAGTAAAGTCAGATCGATGCGACGGGCGGTGTCGGACAAGCTGCTTTCCAGCAGGGCGGCCAGGTTGGCTGTCGTGGTGCGGACTTGCTCAAAGGATTTATCCCGGCTGTGCAGCAGGCTTTGCACGGCAAAGGTCGCCATCACCACATTGACGAACAGCACGCCGACAACCAACCAGACCCGAAATCCGGTGGTCTGGGACAACGCAGCAGCCTGGCCTGGGCGGGGTTCGATTTCGCTAGTCGTCATCTCGGCACTCCAATCCGTGTAGTCCGCATCCATAACGCTTGGTCGCCGCCAGCATGATCCACCGCCACAACAGCAGGAAGAATGTCAGCATGGGCGGATGCGCGTCGATGATAAAGCGCGGCGTGAAGCGGCGCACCCCGCGCGCCCGGGCCGATGATGGTTTGCAGAATCGTGAACAACAGATTGTCGTGCCGACGTTTGCCGGCCAGCAGCGCCAACACGCCCTGGCCCATGAGCGCAAAGATTGCGACTTCTACCACCACGCTTAGCAGAGAGAGCAGAAGAAGATCGATTTGCATGCAAGTTTGGTCTTTAACCTGAAAGTCACCACGCGACTCTTCAAAGCGGCCCTCCCGCGCGGGCAGGGAAGTTTTGCGGGAGAGAAAGCCCGTCAGCGGTGGAAAGCGTCTGGATTTTAACTTGCCGAGTTCCCGATGCCACTACGACAAAGCAGCCCGCTTTAGTTCTTCCTTCGCTCAATTTCGATTCTCGTATCGCACTCATCTCGCCACGCTTCTGACCGTTTTCCGGTCAAACGGGTTAGCGCTTCGGACGGGTGTGAAGCCATGCGGGAAGAGGCTGCTGCGTCGCGTTAAGAGATGTACTATGGATTAAATGGTCTAACCCCGGTTTCAGGCTTTAGCGCTCGGCAGCGGGGACAATGACCATTATGGAAACGGTGGTTTGGCCGGTGTTTTGTCTGCTGCGCCGCAGTTTTCCATTGTTTCGGCCTGCTGTTGACTCACTTTTTTAAGCAAGGTGCTGTAATGAAATCTCGAATATTTTGTTCGCTGATCCTGCTGCTACTCGGAGCAACACCAGTTCAGGCCGGCTTCTGGGATAGCATCAAAAAAGGGCTGGGGATTAATAGTGGAGATGCGGCGGTTGAGGCGAAAATTGCTGAAACCGCGCCGAGTTTGGATACGAAAAATGCAGTACCACAGACGGTTGCTGAGCCAATGCCTACGCATATTGTCGGCGTTTCACCGGCAGATGTGCATCCGAGCGATATGATTATTTGGAGTGAGGAGACTTCTATACCGTCATCGCCAGAAAGTACGGTAATCGATTCTGCGACCGGGTTGATGTGGATGCGCTGTGCAATCGGGCAATCGTGGATTGACTCAACCTGCACTGGTTCGGCTTCCACATTCACTT
>JAIFKV010000218.1 GCA_020049415.1 Betaproteobacteria bacterium | reverse complement strand
GGAGTTCGAACGGCTCGCCAGCAGTGATTTTGTAAAGCAGATCGACTGCCCGGAAAACTTTGTCGTGCTGCGAGTGCGGAATGCGCGTCTGGCGTCCCTGTTGCAGTCCGAGTGCGAGCAAGACGGCGTCGTTGCTGGCGCGCAGTTCATCCAGTGTGATGTCCTGGCCAATCCGTACATTGCAGCGGATATCGACACCGACCGAGCGGATCACCTCGACATCCTGATCGATGACATCGTAGGGCAGGCGATATTCGGGTATACCCCAGCGGGTCATGCCGCCCGGTTTGTCGAGCGCTTCGTAGACGGTGACGCTGTGGCCCAGTTTGGCCAGATCGAACGCGGCGGTGAGGCCAGCCGGCCCGGCGCCGACGATGGCGACTTTCTTGCCGGTGGCGGGGCCGGGGCCGCCGACGATTGCTTTGCATTGTTCGAGGCTGACCTGATCCATGATGTGCCGCTTCAGCCAGCGGATGGAGATCGGGTCGCCCTCGTGGCGCGCGGCGCAGGCGGTTTCACATTTGTGCGTGCAGACGCGGCCGCAGATACCGGAGAACGGATTGCTCTGGTAGAGCAGTTCCAGTCCGCGGGCGTAATCGCCATCGCGCACGGCGGCGATGTATTGCGGGATCGCCATGTGGGTCGGGCAGGTGGCGACGCAGAGGCCGCAGGCAACGCAGCGGTCGGCTTCGAGACGGGCTTCTTCGACCGAATAACCTTGCACGATCTCGACGAAGGAATCGAGCCGTGTTTCGGGTTCGAGTTCATGCATGGGGACGCGGACTTCTCCGGTCAACCGGTGATCTTCAGGCCGGCGATAGCCAAGTTCGGCGTTGTCCCAGTGTTTCTTGTCGACGCCAGGGGTGAAGCGGAAGGCGTCAGGATCGCTTTCCACCCAAGTGTAGGCGTTGGACATGGTCAGCGATTTGGTCATGCAGACGTCGACGCACAGCGCGCACCAGCAGCAGCGGCCGTAATCGATGCGCGGGCGCAGACCGGAATCGCCTTCTTTGGTCGGAATGCCTTCCACCGGCACCATGTCGATGGCGCCGTTTTGACAGATGGTTTCGCAGGTGCCGCAGCCGATGCATTTTTCGACATCGTTCTGGTGGAAGCCACGATAACGCGGCGCGGCTGGCCGGTTCAACGGGTCGCGGATGCTGACCGGATCGCGGAACAGATTCTTCCACGCGGTGAAGGGGGAGAGGACGTCACGTACGCTCATGGCTATTTCTCGTTATCGTTCAATCGTTATCGCTCGATCTCGGGCGGATAGGTATGCAGCGAAACCATCAGCGCGGCGACGTCAGAGATGTTGATGTTCACGATCATCCGCTCCAGCAGCGTCATGGCGTGGGTATACGAAGGGCCGCGCACGTTGACGCGGCGCGGGTAGCCGCTGCCGTCGGTGACCAGGTAATAACCATATTCGCCGCGAGAACATTCGCCGCGAACATAGGTTTCGCCGCGTGGAATCTTCCAGTGCAGCATGCTCGGCATTTCCGCCATCAGCGGGCCGCTGCGCGGCATTTTGGCGAGTATCTGGCGGATCAAGTCGACCGACATCAGCAAATCGCGCCGACGCACATCGGAGCGGGTGTAGATATCGGAATCGTGGCCGATCACCGGTTCGAAATCGAGTTGGTCATAGACCAGATAGGGATGGTCGCGGCGCACATCTTTAGGCACCCCGGCGGCGCGCGCGTTGGGGCCGGTGATACCGTATTGATCAAGCCAGGCCGGATCGATGACGCCCTGGCCGACGGTGCGCTTTTTGAATACGGCATTGCGGAACATGACGTCATGGACGTCCTTCATCGTACTTTCGATTTCGCGCAGGGTTTCTTCCATCCGCTTGTCGAAGCCTTCCGGCAGGCCGTCACGCACGCCACCGGGCAAGATGAACATGTGATAAATACGCGCGCCGGTCATTTCCTCGAAGCGATCGAGCATCAGATCGCGCACGTAAGTCGTCCATTGGCCGACTACGCCGAGACCCAGCGCGCCAGCCTGACCGCCTAGATACATCAGATAACTGTTGATGCGACCCATTTCCAGGATCAGCGCGCGCATCCAGTCGGCTCGCTCCGGCGACTTGACTCCGGCGAGATCCTCGACGGCGGCGGCGTAACAGTATTCGTTGAAGTCCGGTTCGGGCACGCAAATACGGCAGACGATGGGGAAACACTGGATAAAAGTGCGCCGTTCCATCAACTTCTCGAAGCCGCGGTGCAGGTAACCGACGTGGGTTTTGCCTTCGACCACTTCGTCGCCGCAGACGGTGAGTTCCACCGACATATTGCCGGTGATGCCGGGGTGGTTCGGGCCTTGCCAGAGTTTCAGGTATTTGCCTGATGTGAGGTCGATGTCGAGCGTGCCATCGGCTTTTTTCGATGGATATTGGCTACGATCCGGGGTGTAGTTCATGTCACGCCCCGCCCGGATAAAGTTTCTGTTTCATGTGCGTCGCCGGATCGTGGGTTTCGCGGCCGGGACGTTCGTTGTAGCTTTCACGGGCATATTTCAAGGTGTCGAAATCGCGCCGGTAGGGCGGAATGTCGTTCCAGCCTTCGAGGATGAATTCTTCATGCAGACGCGGGCTGCCGGGAAAGTCGATGCCGAACATCTCGCGCAGTTCACGCTGATAGGTTGCCGCGGTCGGCCAGACTTCGTGAATGCTTTCCATGCGGGCGTCTTCGCGCGGCAGCATGACGCGCAGTCCGAGGGTTGTCGCGGCGTGCCGGTTGGTGAGCAGGTAAGTCAGTTGGAACTGACCTTCTTCGAGCCAGTCGACCGCCGTCAGCAACACCAGATGGGTGAAGCCTTCGCGGTCGCGCAGATGCAGCAGGGTCGGCCGCAGAAAGGCCGCCGGCACGGTGACGAAAGCGAGATCGGGCCGCTGTTCGGTGAGTTCGCCCAGCGGAAACAACTGCTTGAGTCGGGTATGGAGTTCGCGCATCTTCGAGGATTACCAGTTGTTTACCAGTTGTAATCGGGCATGTCCCAGTCGTGGATGACCCGCTTCTGGTTGGTCTTGTACCAGTCGAAGTTCTCCGCGTACTGGTTTGCGCCTTCCGCCTTGCCGGCGCGGATAAGTTTCTTCAAATCTTCAAAGCCGGCCAGCAGCGCTTCCGGGCGCGGCATACAACCGGTGATGTAGAGATCGACCGGCAAATAGTCGTCGAGGCGTTTGATGGTGTTGTAGGAATCCCAGTACATGCCGCCGTTGATGGTGCAGGAGCCGAGGCCGACAACGTATTTAGGGTTCTGCATCTGCTCGTAGGCGCGGATGGCGCGCTTCAGCGTCTTTACCGACAGATAGCCGGAGATCACCAGCAAGTTGGCCTGGCGCGGTGTCGGCCGCCACTGAATGCCGTAGCGATAGGCGTCAAAACGGGGCGTCATCAGCGGACGCATCTCGATCGCGCCGCAGCCGGTGCCAAAACCGAGAATCCAGATCGATTGCGAGCGGGCCCAATTGAACAAGTCTTCAACGATCTTGGCATAGACCGGCGGATGCACGGCGGGCGGCGCCTCGCAGTAATAGTCGCGCAACGGCTCGACTTCGAATTCGACGCCGTCCGGGCCCTTGACTACACGTTTCAGTAATTCTTCTTTCATGTCATACCCAAAGAATCGACAGCACACCCAGCGGTACGGCCCAGATCAGGAACCAACGGATCGACTGCTCGACCCGGAAACGCGGAAAACAGACCCCGACAAAGGCGGAGAACAGATAGATCAGGAACACTTTGACCGCAAACTCCGGCCAGCTGGTTGCGCCGCCAAAGAACAGGTTCATGTAGATCACGATCTTGGCGATAGGAAAAATCGCTCGATTGGTCTGCATCAAAGCCAGATAGGCGGAGTGATATTCGGTGGGCGGGCCGATTGGAATTTCCTGCGGCGCGAGTACCACGTCGAACGGCGGACGCATCATCGAGCCAAGGAAGGCGAGCATCGCCGCCGCTACCGCCAATGGGTTGGTGAACATCGTCCAGTTCATCATGCCGCCTTGTTGCGCGGCGACGATCTCGGTGACCGACAGGGTCTGGTATTGCAGCGCCACCGCAAACACCGCGAGGGCTAACGGCAATTCTGCCGCAGTGACTTGTGCCAGACCCCGGGTGATGCCGATGGCGGCATGTGGATGGCCACTTTCGCCCGCTCCCAGCGCCATGCCGAGGGTGCCGAAGAAGACAAAATAAAGAGCCAGGATCAGATCGCCGGCGAACGAAAGATTGGAAAACATTTCGCTGCCGTAGATCGTCGGCACAAACAGCAGCAAGCCAACGCCGCCGGTCAGGCGGAACACCGGGCCCAGGTAGAACATGACGCCGTGGGTGATCGAACTGCGCTGACCGTAGTTCTTGATCAGATCAATATAGTTCTGCCAAATCGGGATGCCGTGGCGACGTCCGGCGCGGGCGCCGATCTTGGCGATGAAGGCGGTGAGCAGCAGGCCGAAATTGAAAACGATGAACAGCGTGAGCAGCGCGTAGGGGATCTTCATCCAGTCGAAGGTCATGGCTGTATCCCCATTCCAAACAGGTAAACGATGATGACAAAACCAAGCAGATGGTAGGCGTAGGTTTGGCCGTTACCGGTGTAAAAGCGCCGTGTCAGGTCGCCAGCGGTATGCAGAAAATCGGTCATCGTCGACCAGAACAGCGTCACCAACGGCAGGGTGAGGAAACCCAGCGCCTTGCGGTAAGGGGCGAAGAAATTCCACGCGAAGTGGGTGGTTTCCGGCCGGAAGGGACGTTCAGCGGAGAACACGATATTGAATTGCTTGACCTTCTGCGCGCGGCGATTGACGAACAACAGCCAGGAAAACAGGGTCATGAAAATGACGCCGACGATGATCATGATGGCAATCGGGTTCCAGTAGCCAAAATCGCTGGTGATGATCATGCCATCCCAACTGAGGCCGCCGTTGGGGAAAAACTGGTCGAGATAGGCATCGACGTGACGCAACACCAGGCCTGGTACCACCGCGACCACGAGCAGGATGGCAACGTAAATCATTTGCGGCAGGATGATCCAGAACGGCGCTTCTTTTACGCGTCTGAACTCGTCTTTCAACTGGCCGAGGAAGATGGTGTAGATCAAGCGGAACAGATACAGGAAAGCGATCGGGCCGGCTAAAAACAGAATGATCATCGGCAGGCGTGCTTCAGATGTCAGGATGGCGTTGTAGAAGATCCAACGGCCGCCGAAGCCGGACAGCGGCGGTACGCCGGAGACGGCGATGATGCCGATCAGGGTGGCGATGAACGACAGCGGCATCAGGGTGATCAAACCGCCCATGCGATACATCTCGCGGGTGCCGGTGCGTTTTGCGACGCCACCGACGGCGAGGAACAGCATCGACTTGTAGACGTAGTGGTTGATCACGAACATCAATGCCATCAGCCAGCCCAAGTGGTTCATCAATGCCAGGCCGAACATCGCGTAACCCATCTGGCCGATGGAGGAATAGGCCAGCAGGCGTTTGGCATCTTCCTGAAAAATCGCCAGCAAGTTGCCGATCAGCGCGGTGATCGCGCCGATCCAGAGCATCGCGTTGACCAGGTCGACGCCGTAGAAGTTTTGCCGGCCCATCGTCAGCAGCAGCATGATGAGGCCGTAAAGTCCGGCTTTGAGCAAGATGCCGGAGACCATCGGCGAGACGTCAGTCTCCGCCTCGGCGTGGGCGCCAGGCAGCCAGATATGCAGGCCGATGGCGGCGGTCTTGGTCATGAAACCGATGGCCAGCAGCAGAAATACCCAGGGCGCCAACGGTTGTGCGAGTTCTTGCAGCGAGGCGAGAGAGAAATGCGGCGCACCCTGTGCCGCCAAGGCGAAGCCGGCGAGGATCATGAAAGCGCCGCCGAGCGAGAACAGGATGTAAGACAACGCATGCGGTTCAGAATGCTTGCCGCGCAAGATGAGGAAATAAGAACCAACCGTCAGGAGTTCCCAGGCGACGAAAAAGTCGAACGTGCTGGTTGCCCGGATCAGCATCGCCAGCCCGGCGTACATCAGCATGGCGGACGGGTAGAAGCCGATTCGTTTGCCGTGCGCGTGATAGCTGGCGAGCAGGGTCAGCGCGCCGCCGATCAGGAAGATCGCGGCGAAGATCATCCGCAACGGATCGTATTCGGTATAGGTCAGGTAAAACCAGGCCACCATGCCGGCGATGGCAAGGGTGTTTTTCAACCATGCCGGCAGCGGGTCCAGCAGCAGGAAACTCAGCGCAAACAGCAATGGCAGGGCCAGCAGGATATTGCCTCGCCCGAACAGTGCGCCAGCAAGTTCGCCCCAGAGGAAACTCAATCCCCAGGCGGCGATGACGGCGACGAGCACAGCTGCCGTCTTGTGCGGCGCGGTGTCGACCGGCTCGGCGGGAGATTCGCGCTTCATGACATAGCCGAACCAGCGGAACAGGTAGCCGGCTTCGATCAGGGCGGAGAACAGAATCAACCCCAACAGCGCAATGCGACCTTCTCCGGCAAGGAGATGGATCAGCTCCCATTTGGCGTAAAAACCAGGGAAAGGCGGCAGCCCGGTGAGCATGCAGATGAAGGTAACGAAGGCAAAAACGAGCAAAGGGTGGCTGCGTAGCGCTGCCCAGGCGTTGAGTTCGCGCCCGGCGACCAGGCCGGACAACCAGAACAGGCCTGCTTTGGCGACAGCATGAGAAAGCAACAGGCCGCCAGCGATGAACAGGGTGTGTTCGCCGAGGATGTCGCGCTGGCCAAGAACCACCAGAATCAGGCCGGTCTGCGCAATCGATGAATAACCCAGCAGACGACGGTCATGCGTCTGCGGCAAAGCCAGCAGGTTGGCAGCGACAAAGGTGACGATGCCGATACCGGTGGCGATGGGCAACCATTCGGCGCCGCCGATGAGCAGCAACTTGTCCGCCGCATAGAGGGCGGCTGCGCCGGTGGCGGCGGAAAACAATGCCGAGAAAGCCGGGTCCGCCGATTCGTAGATGTCGAGCGCCCAGCCATTCGCCGGGAACGGCTTCAGTTCGGCGATGATGGCGATGAACATCAGGAAAAAGGCAATCGAGCCGCCATTCAAAAGGACCAGCGAGGTGTTCGCCATGCCGTCGATATTGAGGGTGCCGGTGGCGTGGTAAGCGAAAATGATGCCGATCAGCAGGAAAGTTGAAATGAACTGCGAGGTGATCATGTATTTGAAGCCGGCGGCCAATGTCAGACCGTCATTCCTGATGTGCTCGGAGATCAGTACCAGGCCGGCGGTGGCGATCACCGCGAGTTCGAAGAACACAAACATGTTGAACATGTCGCGGGTGAGGACGATGCCGCTCAACGCCATCACCGCAACCAGCCATACCGCCATTGCACGCCGACCTTGCCGGAGCAGGGAATCTTTCATGGCGAGTCCGGAGATCAGGCCGGTGAGGTTGATCAGCAGGGTCAACGCTGCTTCGACCAGTCCCATGCGCAGATTGATCGCGAAGGGGGGGGCGGTTCCGGCGGTGTAGATTTCGACCGGGACAGCATCAGTGCTGATGAAGAGCCACAGCCAGTTGGCGGAAATCCAGCTCATCAAGGCGAGCGTGACCAGCGTTACTGAATAGGCGAGACCGCGCCGCTCTTCTTTCAGCAGACCCAGCAGGAAGGCGGCTACCAGCGCCACCGCGATAATGTAGAGAGGGCTCACCATTTGAGCTCCGTGAATTTTGCGATGTCGAGCGTCCGTTTCTTCTCGTACAGCTTGAGTGCGTAGGCGAGCATCATCGCCGTTACGCCAAGACCGATAACGATGGCGGTAAGCACCAGTGCCTGCGGCACCGGATCGATGATGCGGCTGACCGCGTCGGCGACCGGCACGGCGGAATCAAGAATCGGCGCAGTGCGGCCTCGCATGTGGCCGACAGCGACCAGTACGATATTCACCCCGGTATCGGCGATGCAGAACGCGACAATCATGCGCAGCAGGTTGCGATTCGTCAGCGCGCCATAAAAGCCGATCAGGATGAGGACAAAGCCGGCGGCCATGGCCCAGTGAGCGAGGCTGGTCATCATGCTTCCTCCGTTTCCGACAGGCTCGCCAGCATCGAGGAGAACTCGGAGCCGACCTTGAGGCCGATGAGCGAATAGATGAGCGGTATTACTCCGGCGGAAAACAGTTCGCCAAGGGTGCCGATGGGCAGCAGGCGGTTGTCGAGGAAGCCGCCGGCATAGAGGAGGCCGAGGACGCCAATGCCGACGAAAAGGAGTCCGGAAATGGACTCGATCACGTCGATGAGGCGGTGACTGAAATGCTTCAGCGGGTCGGCCAGCAGCAGCAGCAGCATGCCCGAGGCGATGATGGCGCCACCCTGGAAACCACCGCCGGGGGTGAGGTGGCCATTGACGAAGACATAAATGCCGAGCAGCAGAATCAGAGGCGTCAGCAAACGGCTGCCGGTGCTCAGCAGTTCGCCCACCGGAACCCGCGGTTGCTGGGGTGAGCCAGGCACATTCGTCGGCAACCTGCCTTGCGCCAGCACCAGGCCGACGATGGCGGCGGAGATGAACAGCACGGTGACTTCGCCGAGTGTGTCCAGGCCGCGATAGGTAACGACGATGGCGGTGACGATATTGGCCGTGCCGATGTCCTGCGCGGTGCGTTCAGCGTAGTAGCGGGCGGTGAGGTTGAGTTGCTCATCCGGCATATAACCTGCCAGTAACGAGACGAAGATTGCGCCGACGGCGGCAAGCAACAACAGTGCGATGGCATTTTTAATCATGATCGGCTCCATCCTGTTCTCCGCCCCTGACGCGAGCGAGAACAAAGAAAAACAGGAAGGTGGTCAGTCCGCTGCCGATGGCGGCCTCGGTCATTGCCACATCGGGCGCGGCGAGCACCAGGAACAAGATCGAGGCGATCAGGCTGACGAGCCCGGAAGCGAGTATCGCGATAGGCAATCTCTTGTCGCGGATGGCGACCAGCGCCGCGCCAATCATGGTCACGCACAGCACCAAGGTCATTCCATTTATCAAGCTGCTCATGGCGTGTTCCCCTGGTCTTCCGCCAGACGGTCGACCGAGGTCAGTGGCGACTTTTCGGTCCCGATGCGATGTGCCGCGCGGGCAAGCACCTGCGAAGAAATCGGGTTGGTAAAAAGAATGAACAGGCCGATCAGCAGCAACTTTGTCGCCCAGGCTGGTTGCAGGCAAGCGATGCCGGCCAGCGAAAGCAGCGTGCCCAGCGTGGTCGCCTTGGTGCCGGCCTGGATGCGGTTGAAAACGTCCGGCATGCGAACCAGTCCCAACCCGCCTAGAAGGAGAAAAGTAGTGCCGGCGACCAGCAGGATGCCGCCGAGAAGCGCAAGGATGCCGTCCATTAAAGACCCCGTTCCAGGTAGCGGGCGATGACGATCACCCCGAGGAAAGATAACAGCGCGTACACCAACGCCACGTCGAGATAGATGCCGCGCTGTTCGATCAGCGCCACCAGTCCGATGGCGGTGATACCGATGATGGTCAGTACATCGAAGGCGATGACCCGGTCGGCGGTCGATGGCCCTTTGATGAAGCGATACAGGGCGAGCAAAAGCGCCAGCCCGGCGAGTGTCGCCGCCAGATAGATAAGCATGTCAACCATACATCACCTCAAGATGCTGCTCGAATCCGGCTACGATTTCGGCGGTTGCCGCCTCGATATCGGTTGATTCAACCGTGACCCAGTGAACATAGAGCCATTCACCGTCAAGCTCCACCGTTAGCGTGCCGGGCGTCAGGGTGATCGAGTTGGCCAGCATCAATCGGCCCATCCGGCTTTTCAGCCGCGTGCGAGTCTTCACGATGCCGGGATTCAAGGGCAATGCCGGGGAAAGGACGATGCTGGCAAGTCGGATGTTCGACTTGACCAATTCTTTCAGGAAGTAGAGGAAATAACGCAGCGCTGCGCCAAAGGCTGGCGGGGTGGCACGAAATTCAGTGATCAGGGCAAGGTCTTTACTGAACAGTAAAGAGATGATCAAAGACGCGATCAGCCCGACAAGAAGTACATCTGTGGCGAGTGAGCCGTTGAGCAACACCCAAAAAAACACAAGAAGTACCCATACAACTAAAAAATTGACCGCCTTGAGCATGATTTCTCGTTTTTTTTACGATTTCTTCATCAAATATCGCTGTTAAAGGCGGTTTTTGACGAAGCTTCGTTCAAATCTGGAATTAGGTTTATGTCGCTAGTTTAAAGCACAAACACCGCCAGAATATTTCAGTACGACTTTTTCAAGCAAGAATCTTTAATCTGAATCAAATTTTCAACATCGGACAAACCCGTTGATAAACCTGCTTAACCGCGTTCGACGCGGTTGCGACCTTGTTGTTTGGCGCGGTACATCGCCGCGTCGGCGCGGGCGATCAAGCCGGCTTGAGTTTCGCTTTGGCTGAGTGTGGCAACGCCGGCGCTGAAGGTGATCAGGACGCGCTCGTTGTCATGCATGAAGAATTGCCGAGTCAACTCGCGCTGGATACGTTTGAGGACATGTTCGGCTTCGTCGATATCGGTATTGGGCAGCAAGATCAGAAACTCTTCGCCACCATAGCGCGCCAGTGTGTCGGTCGGACGCAACAGGCCATGCACGACACGGGTCAGGTGGCGCAAGGCTTCATCGCCAGCCTGATGGCCGAGTCGGTCATTCAGCTTCTTGAAGTGGTCGAGATCGAGCATGCCGATCGACAGGCACGCTTGCAGGCGCTCGGTGCGCGCCAGTTCGCGCTCGAAGGCTTCTTCCATGCCGCGCCGGTTGAGTGCGCCGGTGAGTTGGTCCTCGCGCACCAGGCTGGAGACCTTCATCAATTCCTGTTGCAGTTCCTCCACCCGTTGTTCAGCCTGTTCGGCCTGGGTTCGCGCGGCGACCAGTTCGTCATGGTTGTTGCGCAAGGCGTCACGCAGACCGCCGATGTCCGCCGACAGTCCGCCAACCACATCACCCAATTCGGCGATGTCGCGGGCTTGGCTGATCTTTTCCGAATATTCGCCGATGCGGGTATGGTAACCATCCGCGCTCTGGCTCATTTCTCCGACTCGATCGATGAACGTGGAAACCAGGTCTTTCAGCCGAGAACGCGCTTCTTCCAGGCCGCCCTTGAGCACGCCTTGCTTGTAGGCGAGTTCGCGCAGGCCGCGCTCGGCTTCCAGCAAGACCTCGGCGTGCAGATCGCCGGTCATCAGATTTTGCATGGCGCTGATTTGGCCGGACAACCAGGCTTCATCGCCAACCAGTTCACCGATGTTGAGGAATAACAGACCCATCAAACGTTTCAGTCCGGCGGCAAGTTCGTGGTCGTCTTCGACATGGATCAACAAGTCTCGCCAAAGCGCGGACCAGGCTTCGTAATGCGGCGCTTCAAGCTGTTTGCTGCCGGCCAGCGCGTTAACCAGAAGGTCGGCGCGTTTGGCGAGGTCGGGCCAGCGCGGCAGGCAGGATTCAACCAGCAGGCGCAGGTTGTTGGCGAGTGTTTGCAGCAGCGCCTGGTTGTCGGTCGCGACGGGCGCAACAGGAGCAATTGGGTTTCTGGAATTGGCAAGTGGGTCGGCGCTTGCAGGTGTGTCGGCGGCTGTTCTGGTTGGTGTCGGTGTCGGCAACGGCGTCGGTGTTGCGGCGATGGTCTCGACTTTGTCGTCGGAGCCACGCGCCCAGGATTGGGTCAGCGCGCCGAGCTTTTCGTGCAGGGCGTGGCTGTCGTTGCCAAAATTGATCAACACCCGTTCCAGCATTTCCTTCTTTCGTGCCGTCGTCAGGCCGGTTTGATGCAGATCCCATTGCCGTACCAGTCCGCGCAATAAATCAGGCCATTTCGGTTCGTCGCGGAGCGGTTTGTCGGGTGTCGCGACATTGCCGGTTGCCTTGCCAGTGGCGGCCGGGCTGGGCAAGCCCGCAACTTCGTTGTAGGCGTTGAGAAAATTTTCCGGCGTCGGTTGCAGATGCTTGGCGGTGAGCCGTCGGATTGCTTCACGGGCGATGGTGGAAGGTTGCTGTGAATTGGATGGGTCAGGATGTTTCATGACGGAGACAGAATCTCGGGGGAAAATGGCGGCCCGGGTAGTTTTGCCCAGAATCGCTAAAAAGTGGGTTCCATGCGTTCAAATTTCCCGATTTTTCTGCGTTTTTATTTGCTTGCCATGTCGGCGGCGTTTGTTGTCGCTTTATTGATGCCGCAGCGCGCGCTGGCAAGTGGTGCATCGCTGGATGTGCCGATGTTACGTATTCAGGCGGTCGCCTGGCTTGAGCAGCAAGCCATGATTGCCTTTCCTGGCAGCGATGCTCAGGCCAGTGTCGGCGATATCGATGCGCGCTTGCGTTTGCCCGCCTGCGCCGAACCGCGATTTTTCTTGCCCGCCAATGCCCAACTCTGGGGGCGTGGAAGTTTGGGCGTGCGGTGTGATGCTCCGTCGCAGTGGTCGATCTATCTGACTTATCGGAATCGCTTGTTCGGTCCCGCACTGGTCGCCACCCGGCCTATCGCGGCCCGCGAACAGCCGCTTGGCGGCGATATCGAATTGCGCCAGGTCGAGTACATCCAGTCTCCCGATGTCTATCCGCGCGCCTTGCCGTCCAACGCCCGCTTGAATCGCCCGGTCGCCGCCGGTCAGGCCATTATGATCAGTTGGCTGGTTTTGCCATCGACGGTACTGGCGGGGCGCAAAGTGCGCCTGCAATCGCGCGCCGCCGCCTTTGTCGTGACGCAGGAAGGCACCGCGCTGAATGCTGCCGCGCCGGGTGAGCTGGTGCGGGTGAAGACGCCAAGCGGGCGAATCGTGCAAGGCACGGCGAATCAGGATGGCACGGTGGAAGTGCTGCCCTGAAACGCGCCAACTCGTAACTAAGGGATGCGGTGCAAGACGCCGGTCGCGCAGCATGGTCATTCCCTTCAAGCGACCGGCAACGCAGCACCGCGCCCACCCGTGCAGCCAGAATGTCCTGGTTATTCATG
>JAIFKV010000037.1 GCA_020049415.1 Betaproteobacteria bacterium | reverse complement strand
AATATGCAGTTCACGCAATTGCTTCTCGTCGACCACGTTCGGCGCGCTGGTCATCAAACATGAAGCGCGCTGGGTTTTCGGGAAAGCGATGACATCGCGAATCGATTCGGCGCCAGTCATCAGCGTCACCAGGCGATCCAGACCGAAGGCGAGACCACCGTGCGGCGGCGCGCCGTATTGCAGCGCGTCGAGCAGGAAGCCGAACTTCTCGCGGCGTTCTTCCTCGCCGATATTGAGCGCGGCGAAGACTTTTTCCTGCACTTCCTGGCGATGAATACGGACTGAACCGCCGCCGACTTCCCAACCGTTGAGCACCATGTCATAGGCTTTCGACAACGCCTTGCCGGGATCGCTGGTCAGATACTCCTCGTGCCCGTCTTTCGGCGCGGTGAATGGGTGATGCAGTGCATCCCAGCGGTTTTCATCTTCGTTGTATTCGAACATCGGGAAGTCAACCACCCACAGCGGCGCCCAGGCGCGACCGTCGACATGGCCTTTTTCATGGCCAACCTTCAGGCGCAGCGCGCCGAGTGCATCGTTAACGACCTTGGCCTTGTCGGCGCCGAAGAAAATCAAGTCGCCGTTTTGCGCGCCGGTACGCTCCATGACGACCTTCAGCGCCGCCTCGTTCAGGTTCTTGACGATGGGCGATTGCAGGCCGGTTTCATTCAGTTGGGTCACATCGTTGACCTTGATGTAGGCCAGACCCTTGGCGCCGTAGATCTTGACGAAATCGGTGTAACTGTCGATCTCGCCCCGGCTCAATGTCGCACCGCCGGGTATACGCAAGGCGGCGACACGGCCTTTCGGGTCGTTCGCCGGACCAGAGAAAACCTTGAACGCGACGTCCTTCATCGCATCGGTGCATTCGGTGATTTCCAGCGTCACCCGCATGTCCGGTTTGTCGGAGCCATAGCGATTCATCGCTTCATGGAAGGTCATGCGCGGGAACGCGGCGGGCAGTTCGGTGCCCTGCGCCTTGAACATCATGTCGCGGATCATGCCTTCCACCAGCGTCATGATTTCCTCCTCGCCCATGAACGAGGTTTCCAGGTCGACCTGGGTGAATTCCGGTTGCCGGTCGGCGCGCAGATCTTCGTCACGGAAACACTTGGTCAACTGGAAATAACGGTCATAGCCGGCCACCATCAGCAACTGCTTGAACAGCTGCGGCGATTGCGGCAACGCGTAGAACATGCCGTCATGCACCCGCGACGGCACCAGGTAATCGCGCGCGCCCTCAGGCGTGCTGCGGGTCAGCATCGGGGTTTCGATTTCGATAAAGCCTTGCTGGTCGAGGTAGTCGCGCATCAGTTTGGAGACGCGATAACGCAAACGCATGTTCTTCTGCATCGGTTCGCGGCGCAGATCGAGATAACGATATTGCAGACGGATGTTCTCGTTGATGTTGTCGTCATCAATCTGGAACGGCGGCGTCAGACTGGGATTGAGAATTTCCAGTGATTGCGTCAGCACCTCGATCATGCCGGTGGGCAGATTCGGGTTTTCGGTGCCAGCCGGACGTGCACGCACCTTGCCGACCACGCGCAGGACGAACTCGCTGCGGGTTTCCTCGGCCAGTTTGAAGGCTTCCGGAGTATCCGGGTCGATCACCACCTGTACCGTGCCTTCGCGGTCACGCAGATCGATAAAGATGACGCCGCCATGGTCGCGCCGGCGATGCGCCCAGCCGCAAAGATTGACGATGTTGCCGTTGTCCGCCAAGGTGACGGCGCCGCAATAATGTGTACGCATAAGATAAATCCTGAAGAACTGAATCAATCGCCCGGGTAGTTGCCGACATCCGGTTTCATCACCGGCGCCACCACACCCATGGAAACAATGGCTTTGAGCGCGGCATCGACTGTCATATCGAGTTCGATCACCGCATCGCGCCGAACATAAAAATAGAAACCGTTGACCGGACTGGGCGTGGTCGGAATGAACACCGCCACATGCTCTGCATCGAGTTGCCCTTTCACCTCATCCGGGATGTTGGTCTGAAACGCCAACGACCAGGCATCCGGGTGCGGGTAATGCACCAGCAAGACTTTTTTGAACGCCATGCCGGAGCCGGACAGCAGGCTGTCGGAAACCTGTTTGACGCTGCCGTAAATCGATTTCACCACTGGAATCCGGTGCAACAAACTTTCCCAGAACCGCACCAGACGCTGACCGATCAGGTTGGCGGCAAACAAACCGGACACCACAATGACGACGCCGGTGAGGATCACGCCCAGCCCCGGGATATGGATGCCGAGCCAGAAATCCGGCCGCCAGGTTGCTGGCAGCAGAAGCAGGCTCTGATCCATCGCGCCTATCAGCGCGCTGACCACCCAGATGGTGATGCCGAGCGGCACCCAGATCAGCAGGCCGGTAACGAAATAGCGTTTAAGTGCGGTCAAAAAGGGCTTTCAAACAAGGCTTTCAAACAAATCGGGCAAAGCGCTAAAGCGTTTTGCCCGATGAAAAGGGAGAAACCAGATCAACTTGGGAAATATCCGTTCAAAACAATTTCACCAACGCGGCAATAAGCACAACTTGAAAATCAACATTCCGGCCATCGATTTAACAACAGCATTCTTGACGGCTTCAATTCCGGCCTTCAGAAAGACTTTGCTGGCCAACTCTTCAAGCGGAGATTCCAAGCGTTTGACGAATTTGAGTGTATCGAAGGTGATTGAACTCATGCTGGTGATTCTAGCCCGGATGAGTTCATTGCATCCGTTCAGCTTACACAGGCCGGACAAGCGCCGGCGCCGCAAGCGGGCGCTTCGGGTTTCGAGCCGCTGTTCTTGAAATCGGTAGCGTAATAGCCGGAGCCTTTGAGATGGAAACCGGCGGCGGAAAGCTGTTTGCTGAAGGTTGATTTTTTGCAGGACGGGCACTCGGTGAGCAGGGCATCGCTCATTTTCTGCATCACATCCTGTTCAAAACCGCATTCACTGCATTTGTAAGCGTAGATGGGCATGACTGACTCCAATACGTAAAGTTGACGAATTATATCAATGATTACTTATATTTAGCCCAGGCAGGTCGATTTCAAGACGCTTCCGCCAACGCTTTCAGGCGGACGTAATCAATTTTTCCGGTACCCAGCAGCGGCAGGCTTTCCACCACCACGATCCGTTTCGGCAAGGCAATTTCCGGGCTGCCCAGCGCGCGCGCGGCTGCGGCGAGTTGATCGCGAGTCATCGCCGAGTCGGTGGTAAACAACACAATCACCTCGCCGCGCGCCGGGTCGGAAACACAGGTTGCCGCATGCGTCGACTCGCTCGAAGCGGCCCGGGCGATGGCTTCCACCACTTCCAGCGAGACCATTTCACCGGCCACCTTGGCGAACCGCTTCAAGCGGCCCTTGATTAAAACGAAGCCATTGGCATCCAGCGCCGCGACATCGCCGGTGTTGTGCCAGCCAGCGCCGGCGGCGGAACTCGGTGGCTCCAGCACACCGGGCGCATCGTGGCGGTAATAGCCGGACATCAGATTGGGACCGCGCACATGCAATTCAGCGCCGTCATCAATCCCGGCCACCGGCAGCAATTGGGCTTCGACGCCGGGCATCAGGCGTCCGACCGAACCCGGGCAATTCTCGCCAGGCAGATTGACCGCCAGAACCGGCGCGGTTTCGGTCACGCCATAGCCTTCCAGAATGTCGATGCCGAAACGTTCACGCCAGGTTTGCCGCACGCTGTCAGCAAGCTTCTCTGCACCGGCGACGACTATTTTCATGGTCTTGAAATCATCCGCTCCGGCGTGACGGGCATAGTGATGCAGGAAAGTGCTGGTGCCGAACATCACTGTGCAGCGCTTATCGCGTACCAGTTCGGGTATCGCTTTGAAGTGCAATGGACTGGTGTACATCACCAGACGCGCGCCACTGACCAGCGGAATCAAAGTGCCGGCAGTCAATCCGAGCGAGTGAAAGATTGGTAGCGCGTTGAACACCGTATCGTTCGGCCCAAAGGGAAACACATGCATCGCCTGCGCCACATTGGCCAGCAGCGCGCGATGAGACAGCACCACACCCTTGGGCTTGCCTTCAGAACCGGAGGTAAACATCACCACCGCCGGCGCTTCCGGGTCGCCCTTGGGCACGCCCATCCGCGGCAGCCAGTAAGCGAATCCCATCAGCCAGGCTTTGTCGAACAGATTGAATTGCTTGCGTAAATCTTCCAGGTAGACGAAGCGCACACCGTGCATCGCATCGGCCTGCTCAACCAGCCCGGCTTTGGTCAGAAACAAGCGGGATGTCAACACCGTCGCCACTTTTGCGGTCTGGCAGGCGCTCAACATCCCCTCGCTGCCGGCGGTGTAATTCAGCATGCAGGGGATGCGACCAAACGCCGACAACCCGATCAACAAACTTGCGGATGAAGCCATGTTCGGCATCAGCACGCCGACATGCTCTCCCGGCCGGCTGACCTTGCTGGCAAGCCGGCCGAGGGCCAGCGTCATCTTGAGCAGATCGCCGTAGGAATAAGCGCCTGGTTTCTGGTCTTCCCACTGTCCGGGCGTATTGCGACCAAACCGCTGCACCGCCGAAACCAGCGCGGAAAACAAGGTATCAGTTGAACGATAGTTGAAAACTGCGGGGGGAATTCGGGTCACGAATCAGTTCTCCTCAGGTTCGCGATTGATGATTTGATATTTGATGATAGCGTCGACGCAAACATATCACTCTATTTGTGCAAACGTTCAGTCAACCCCAATCCGCCTGATGCAACGCGGCGATCGGCAACTACTCAAAAACTCACCCGGCACTGGGCTGATAATCAGCACTTGCAGTCTGTTTCACGCCCGCCAAAACCACCTGCCCGTCTGACTCTTGCCATCAACTTTTTCAGACTGGCGAGCAAAGAGTCTCGCGCGACGAACAGTTCAGGCAGGCGGGATACCGCATCTTGACTGCGCCCGATCTCGGTCAACGCGACCAGCTCAAGAGCCAGTGCATGGACCTGAGCATGCAACGGCTCAAGCGCGACATATTCCGGCCATTGACCGTAGTCGACGCGGCCGCTACCCAAATACCAGTGGCCAAATCGACACTGATGCGCATGATGCGCATGCGAATTGGAGAATGCCTTGGTCGACGGGTCGCGAACATAAAGGGCGATCTCTTCGATCCACTTGCGATGGCTGGCGCCGGCCACACTCAAGGTCACATCGCTCTGGCAGATCGCGCCATTGACCAGGTTTTGCCAGTCGCCGCCGGACCGCCAGGTGGCAACCCATTCGATCATCTGCTGCGCCGGCATCGGGCGAGAGATGCCATAGCCCTGCGCCAACTGACAGCCCAGGAAAGTCAGCATGGCGCCATGTTCAAGCGTTTCCACGCCTTCGGCGATCACCGGCCGGTTGAACACTTTGGCCAGACGCACCACGCTTTCGACGATGCCCAGCGCTTCCGGGTCGTCCAGCATGTCGCGCACGAACGCTTGATCAATTTTGAGCGTATCGATCGGCAGCTTGCGGAAATAGGTCAGGGATGAATAGCCCGTGCCGAAGTCATCCAGCGCAAAGCGAACCCCCAAGGCCAAACAGGCGTTCATCGTCTGCATTGCCCGTTCAAGGTCGCCGATGGCTGCGGATTCGAGAATTTCCAGTTCCAGATGCCGGCTCGACACCTCGGGGCATCCGCCCAGCAGAAGGCGCAAACGTTCGGCGAAATCGAGAGACTGCAGGTGATGCGGACTGACGTTGACACTGACGGTCAGTTCAAGGCCGGCCGCGTTCCAGGCGGCAACCTGTTTCAGCGCGGTCTCGATCACCCATTCACCGACGGCGATTTCCAGATCCGTGCCCGGCAGAAAATGCAAAAACTCGGCCGGCGCCAATAGACCGCGGGCGGGATGCTGCCAACGGATCAAGGCTTCGGCGCCGACCACTTCGGCGGTCAACAAATTGACCTTGGGCTGGTAATACAGCACAAACTCATCCCGCCGCAGCGCATCGGCCAAGTGTTGCAAGGCTTCGCGATGGGCTTTTACCTGCTGGTCGTATTCCAGATCGTATAGATGGAACCGATTCTTGCCGGCTTCCTTGGCGCGGTACATCGCTTGATCGGCATGACGCAGCAAGGTATCGGCGTCGGCATCGTCAAGCGGAAAAAGCGTCACGCCGATGCTGGCGGTCAACGTATGCGTCGCACCTTCGATCAAGATCGGCGTAGAGACGACGGCAAGAACACGATCCAGCACCTGGAAGCATTCCTCGTCATGATCGAGATCGTTGAACAACATGACGAAGTCGTCGCCACTCAGTCGGGCCAGGGTATCGCCGGCGCGCAGGGTGCCGGAAAGGCGCTGCGTGATGATGACCAGAAGCCGATCACCGGTGTCGTGACCATAGGAGTCATTGACCAGTTTGAAACCGTCCAGATCGAGGTAGCAGATCGCCATATTGTTTGCGCCGCGCCGCGCAAGGCCGATGGAATGCGCCATACGATCGACCAGCAGACGTCGATTCGGAATACCCGTGAGGGTGTCGTAATGCGCGATGCGATCTAGCGCCTCGGCGTGCGCCTTGGCCTCGCTGTTATCCGAAAACACGCCGACGTAGTACTCGGCGGCGTCTGTTATCGGGTTGCGGATCACATTGATCGAAAGTCGTTCGGCATAGATCTCGCCATTCTTCCGACGATTCCAGATTTCGCCCCGCCAGGCCATCTTCTCGCCCAAGGTATGCCACATCCGTTTGTAGAACGCCGCATCCTGCAAACCGGAGTTGAGGATCTTTGGCGTCAGCCCGAGCACCTCCTCACGCGCATAGCCAGTGATCAGGCTAAAGGCTGGATTGACGTCGAGAATACGGTTATCACTGTCGCAAACCACGATCCCTTCCTGACTGTTGTCGAACACGATGGCGGCGCGACGCAGCCCGGCTTCGGCAAGTGCGCGTTCGCTCAGATCGGTCACCACAACACAGATCAGACCTGGGGCGTCGAGGTCGATCGGGCTCAGCGATAACTGCACCGGCAGCGGGCTTGCGGCCCGGGTCAGCAGTGTCGCTTCACCGGCGGCGGGGCCTCTGCGGGCGAGTAGATCGGCAACCCGAGCGCGCTCCTCCGCGATCACATGATCGAGAAAATAACCACCGCGCAGCGCTTCGACGGAACGCTCCAGCATGGCGGCAAGGCGTGGATTGCAATGCAGCACGCGCCCCGCGGCATCCAGCGTCAGACCGCCCTCATTCATCGCCTCGAAAAACACCCGATAAGGCTTTTCAATCCCAGCCAGGCCAATCACGCCATGCAGGGTGACCAGAGCGTCGGCATCGCCTTCACGCAATGCCGCGAGTTCGGCTTCCGCCTCCGCAAGCCGGGTGCGCAATGCATCCAACTCGGCAGCCTGAATTTCCGTTGTCGACATGTGCCCTTCACACCGTCTTGTGCTTCAACTGCAGACCTACCAGCGTCTTCTCGGTATCGGAAAGATCGCCGATGATCTTGCGGATGGGCGCCGGTAGCCTGCGCACCAAGGTCGGTATGGCGATGATCTTGTCGCCTTCCGCCAGTTGCGGTTTTTCAAGCAAATCAATGACTTCGATCTGGTACTTGCCAGCCAGATGTTCTTCGCAAATCCGGTGCAGATTGGAAATAGCGGCCAAGGATTTCGGCGTCTGGCCGGCGATGTACAGGCGCAGCACCCAGTTTTCGGGTGGGTTTGCCTCTAAACCGGGCAAAGTGGATGTCTCGCTCATAGCATGCTCACAACGTCATTCATCGTCTCGGCCGAAAACACCGCGCCGGCTTGCCAGTTCGGCAAAATTACGGCCGGTCGCCTCGATGCGCGAGCCTTCCCGGTCCAGTTCGTTTTCAAGAACATGCAACTCTTCCTCGTATTCCGCCCGCATGGCGGCGATTTTTGCCTCCAACACATTGCGCCTGTTCTCCAACTCGGCACGTCTACGCATCACATTGGCTTGGCGCAACTCGGCTTCGTTTTCATTCAGCCGCTGATGCAGCAGCCGCGCCGATCCGGTCAGGATCTGGCCATCTTCGCCCAACAGGACATCCACCAGTTCAACACCGGCGCTGGTGAGCAAGAACTCACGAATCTGATTCGAATGCGCGGTGCCGCGCGCCTTGCAGACATAGAGGCCGCGGGTGCGCTCTCCGGCCGACTCCAGATTGCGTGATTCGGGGGCATCGCCGCCGTACGAGAGCGCGGTGAACAGCGAAGTGATGCCGCGCGACTTGAACAGGTCGACAGCGCGAATCAGCATGTGCTTCACCCGCTCTTCATCGGCGCTGACGTTGAATGCCGTGATCGGATCGATGATCACCACCTGAGGATTGAACGACTCGACCAGGCTGACCAGTGATGTGAGATGCGTTTCCATACCGCTGGAAGTGGGCCGCGCCGCATGGAAGCGGAGCAAATCCACCTGGCGCCATTGCGCCAGATCGCAGCCGATGGTCGCCATGTTGCGTTCAATCTGATCGGGCGATTCCTCCAGCGCGACATAAAGTGTGCGTTCGCCGCGACGACAAGCGGCATCCGCCAGATGGGCGGAAATACTGCTCTTGCCGGTGCCGCTGGAGCCGCTGACGAGGACGCTGCTGCCGCGAAAAATACCACCGGAAAGCATCGTGTCCAGACTCTCGATGCCGGTCGACATCCGCTCCTTGCTGACTTGATAAGCCAGACCGGCGGAAGTGATGGGCAGCACGGAAATACCCGCCTGATCGAGCACAAAGGGGTATTCGTTGCTGCCATGCGCGGAGCCACGATATTTGACGATGCGCAAGCGGCGCGTCGCGAGCTGCCCTTCGACGCGATTTTCCAGCGCGATGACGCAATCGGCGATGTACTCCTCCAGACCATGTCGGCTGATCGAATCGCTGCCACGCTCGGTGGTGACGATAGCGGTGATGCCTTTATCCTTCAGCCATTCCATCAGACGACGAAATTCGGCGCGCAGAATGCGCAGATCGGCAAACGCCGAGAACAGGTTTTCCACCGCATCGAGGGCAATGCGGCGCGCGCCGACAGCATCGATGGCCGCACCCAGGCGGAGAAACAGCCCATCCAGATCGTATTCGCCGGCTTCGATCAGTTGCTGCGGTTCGATTTCGATATGCAGGATACGCAACTGCTTTTCGTCCTGATGGCGGGCGAGGTCAAATCCCAGCGAAGCGACGTTGACGGCCAATTCCGCGGCATCTTCCTCGAAGCTGACGAAGACGCCCGGTTCCTGGAATTTCTCGATGCCGTACAACACAAATTCGAGCGCAAACAATGTTTTCCCGGACCCGGCGTGACCGGCGAGCAAGGTCGGCCGGCCTCGCGGCAATCCGCCGCTCGAAATATCGTCAAAACCGGAAATACCGGTCGGGCATTTCTTCAGCGAGGGGAGAGCGGGCATTGAAGGAATCCTTCCAGCATTCTGTATTGATGTCAGATAGAACGATTGAAATAGCGAACGCAGCAAGGTTGCCGCGTCGGTGCCATCATCCGGATAGACGGCAATCCCGACCGAGGCGCTGACACGCACGGAAAAGGCGTCCTCCGAGCGTTCCCAGGCCAGCGCGGCGGGAAACTTCTCGGCGAGAACAGCACATTCGTCAGCGCTTTCGATGTTTTCCATCAACACCACAAACTCATCGCCACCGATACGTGCGACGGTATCTGAACCGCGCACGCCGGCGGCGAGGCGGCGTGCGATTTCTTGCAGCAACTGGTCGCCGGCATGATGACCAAAGTGATCATTCACCGCCTTGAATCCATCCAGATCGATGAACAACACGCCAAGCCGGCCGCCCTGACGCGCGGCGACATTCAGCGCATGCGCCAGGCGGTCGCGCAGCAGGTTGCGGTTGGGCAGATCGGTGAGCGGATCGTGATATGCCAGATGCGCGATACGCTCGTCCTTGCGCAAGAACTCGGTGACATCGGTAAACACATTCACAAAGCAAGCCGCTTGCCCGCGTTGCGCCGCCACCAGATTGATGGTCGACCATTGCGGATAGGCTTCGCCATTCTTGCGCCGATTCCAGATCTCCCCCCGCCAACGTCCCTCGGCGCGCAGAGTTTGCCAAAGTTGCGCGTAGAACGCGGGTGGATGGCGTCGCGAACGCAGCAGACTGGGTTTTAAACCAATCGCTTCGGCGGCGCTGTAACCGGTAATCTCGCTAAAGGCGGGGTTGACCGACAGAATGACGCCCTGCATGTCGGTCACCATCACCCCTTCCAAGGCATTTTCGAACACGCTGGCGGCCAGGCGCAGTTCTCCGGTGCGCTCCTCCACCAGGCGTTCGAGTTCCTGTTCCGCCTGCATGCGCTCGGTCAAATCGGTCGCCACCAGACAGCCAAAGTGGCGTTGACCGGCATCCAGCGGCGTCAGCGACAATTGCACCGGCCAACCGCCCAAGCGCTGCGAGGCCAGGCTGACTTCACACGAAGTCGCACCTTCCCTGGCCAGCAACGCGGAGACATGCGGCCGATCCGACTCGATCACACAGGAATGCAATGAACGTCCGCGCAGTTGATCGATAGGCTTGCCCATCATCGCGACAAAACGCGGGTTGCAATACAGAATGGTGCCGGCGCCATCCAGCGTCACACCGCCTTCGTTCATCGCGCTGAAGAAGGTAATGTAGGTTTTCTCGGCGCCGCTCAGATAAAGCACACCGGTTTCCCCCAGCAGCGCATCCGCCGCACCGCTGCGCAGAGCGGCGAGTTGCGCCTCGGCCTCGGCCAGGCGCTCGCGAAGATCTTCGAGCGAATCGGAACGCGCGTTCACCGCTCGCGCGTCCCGAACAAAGCGGCATCGCTGGCAAAAATTCGATAGGAATTGCGGCCTTGCTCCTTGGCCTGATACATCGCGGCATCAGCGGCCAGCGCAAGCGCGTCAATTTGCACGCCATCACGCGGATAAATCGCGATACCGATGCTGATGCCGACTTGCAGCGCCTGTCCCTCGATGAGGAACGGCGTGGAGAGAGACGCGATGATTTTTTCGGCGACACTGGCCGCCGCGGCAGGCGTATCGATGTCGGGCAATACGGCATTGAACTCGTCGCCACCGAAACGCGCCAGGGTATCGCTGGCGCGCAGACAGCCATCGAGACGCCGCGCCACCTCGATCAGGACTTGATCGCCAGCGCGGTGCCCGAAGCTGTCGTTGATCGTCTTGAAATGGTCAAGATCAAGAAACAGGATCGCCACCTGTTTGCCATTGCGCGCTGCCTGGGCCAGGGCGAGTTCGGCGTGATCCTGAAACAGAAAGCGATTCGGCAGCCCGGTCAGCAGATCAAAGTCGGCGAGGCGTTGCAGTCTGGCTTCGTTTTCCTTGACCTTGCTGATGTCGGAGAAAACCGCAACATAGTGGCTGACTTTGCCGTGCGCATCGTGGATGGCGCTGATGTTGATCCACTCCGGATAAATCTCGCCATTTTTACGGCGATTCCAGATCTCGCCGCGCCACTGGCCATAGGCAATAAGCGAGTGCCACATTTCCGCGTAGAAGGCTTTGTCGTGCCGGCCTGAATTCAGCAGCGTCGGCTTGCGGCCAACCGCTTCCTCGGAGGTAAAGCCGGTCACCGCGACAAAGGCGGGGTTGACGGAAAAAATGACCCCCTCGGCATCGGTCACCAGGATGCATTCCTGGGTGTTCTCGAAGATTTTTCCGGATAGCCGCAATCGTTCCGCGTCGCGAACGCGGTGCGAGATATCCTCGACGATGCACATGATGCCGGCGGCGCGCCCCGCCTCGTCGAGCACCGGCGCGGCCGAGACGCTGATGTCGACTGGCGTGCCGTCTCTTCTCAGATGCCGTATCTCCTTGCCCATGATGGATTTGCCGCGCTGGATGACTTGCTTCATCTCGGTCAAATCCTGCATCAGCGGCACCGACAGATCGAGAAAAGTGCTGCCCATCATTTCGTCGCCATTCCAGCCAAAAATGCTCTCCGCCGCCGGGTTGGCGAGTTTGACGCGCCAATCCGTTCGCAACGCAAGCATGCCCAGCGGCGCGCAGTGGCAAAGCGTCGCGAACTCTTCCTGGGCTAGGCGCAGCGCCGTTTCCAGCTGCTTGCGTTCGGTGATGTCGCGCAAGATGGCGATGTAGACGCGCTCCCGTTCCCAATAAGCCTCGCTGACGCGCATCTCGGCGGTGGCCAGCAGGCCGTCTTTACGCAGAATGTCGATCTCCACCGGCGCGCCGGTCGCAATCGGAAAACCGAACAGCTTGCCCTGAAACTCATCTTGGTGACGCTGGAATATCGCGGCGATGGCCGGGTTCGACAGCATCACATAACCATCGTAATCGACGACAAGAATACCGTCGGAGGCATGTTCGACGATGTTTTTAAACAAGGAGCCGGCCAGATCAGGCGCGTCCTCGAAGATCAGGTTGGTACTCACTGCCGGCTATAGGGAATGGAAATCGTAGGGGGTTTCACGCGGATTGCCGGCAAGAATTCCGGTCACGTCGCGGAAAGGATTGCCCAGGTGCATGCCGGAGCCATCAATATTGAATTCGAGAATGTCCTTGTCGTGCGTCGAACCGCGCATCTTCAACACGGTCAGACCACGTCGCATGGAACCGTTCATTTCGACATAACGCAGCAGGATGATCGAATCGGTCAGGGTGGAAATATGCGACTCGGTCACTGAAGTGCCGCCCAACAGGGTCGGCGTGGTGGAGGTAAACAAGCCGGCGACTTCCTGGTGCTTGATGAAGGAGGTCAGACTGATGACGAATTCGCGGAAGCCTTTCGGCGTGGCGACGCGCTCCATCGCGGAGAGACTGTCGACGGCGATGCGATGCGGTTTGAAGTGTTCGATGATGTCCTTCATCTCGATCAGATGGTCTTCGAGACTGGCGGCTTCCGGGTAGGCGCACACCACCTTGAGCAGTCCCGATGCCTCCATCGCTTCGAAATCGATCCCCCAGCCGTCGGCGTTGCGGAACAGTTGTTCGCGGCTTTCCTCGAACGCGAACAGCAGACAGCGCTCACCGTGCTTGGCGCCGCCATTGAGGAATTCGGTGGTAATCAACGTCTTGCCGGTGCCGGTGGCGCCCGAAGCGAGAATGATGGAGTCGCGGAAGAAGCCGCCGCCGCACATGCTATCAAGCGCGTCATTGCCGGAGGAAATGCGCACATTGGAAGATTTCTGCTTCAGTTCCATCGCCGACAGCGGTATCGCCAGAATGCCGCGGCCGGATACCACGGTAAACGGGAACTCGCCTTTCTGATGGCTGGTGCCGCGATATTTGAGAATCTCCATGGTGCGGCGGCGCTTTTCGTCATCCAGCACATTGCGCAGGATCACCACGTTGTCGGCGACGAATTCCTCGACCCCGAAGCGAGCGATTTCACCGTATTCCTGGGTGCGCTCGGAGGTCATGATCGAAGTTACCTTCAATTGGCGCAGGATGGATGAAATGCGAAACAACTCGCTGCGCACGATGGCGCCATCACGAAACTGCGCAAAAACCGCGCCGAGAGAATCCATCGACAAACGGGTTGCACCTATCCGCGACACCGCGTATTCAATGCGCGCCAGCAGCGCGCCCAGATCATAGCGGCCGGATTCGATTTGCTCCTCGCCCGGGTCCGGGGAGGCATCGACAAACAGCCATTTTCCAGCCTCTTCCCAAGCCTCGATATCCCAGCCCAGCGACTTGACGTTGCGACGGATGTCCGCCGGCTCTTCTTCGAAAGTCACAAAAATTCCGGCATCGCCCGAGCGCTGGATGCCCTCTGCCAGAAATTGCACCGCGAACAGCGTCTTGGCGCTGCCCGCCGTGCCGGATACCAGCGTCGTGCGTCCTTTAGGCAAGCCACCATTGGATATAAGGTCGAAACCCTTGATCCCGGTTTCAATTTTTTCAATCTGCGGATAGTTGGGTATATGCGTAAACATGTGTTCTCTTCTGGCCGGCGATACTGCACTAGCGAACAAGCAACCCCATCCCGGCAAGGACCGATTCCTTGTCGGAAAAATCGCCGATGATGCGACGGGCAGGCAACGGACGTTCCTTGATCAAGGTGGGAGTGGCGAGGATTTTCATCTCCTCCGCAAGGGCCGGCTGGCTGAGTACATCAATGACCACAAGCTCGTAACAGCCGGGAAATTCGTCTTCGCAGATACGTTTCAGACTGGCAATGGCCTGCTCTGTTCGAGGCGAACTGCCCACAACGAACAATTTCAGGTGATATTGAGTCTTCGATTCCACGTCTGCGCCTACGTTTTCTGACGGCTCACGATAGGCCTAATCCGGTGCAATGTCTGTAAGCACCATCTGAATGTAACTACAAGGGAATCCTGAATCTGATTCAGGATTCCCTCAACGAGGCTCGGCATTTCCCGCCGGGAAAGCGAGCCACCTAACCGATGCCGTCGGCGATGTTATGGTGCAAGGCATAGCGCAGCAGATCCGCATTGTTGTTAATGTCAAGTTTCAACATGATGCGTGTTTTATGGCTGCTGATGGTCTTCGGACTGAGGTGCAACGCTTCCGCGATAACATTCAGCGATTTTCCGGCCGCCACCAGTCGGAGCACCTGTAGTTCTCGCTCGGTCAACTTGTCGTCGACTGCGTTCTCCGCCCCGGACATCTCGAAAACCATGGCGTTGACCAGGGCCGGATCGATGAATTTTTCATCCTGCGCCACCTTGCGCACCGCTTGCAGCAGCGTCTCCGTATGCGCATCTTTGGTCACGTAGCCGCGGGCGCCTTGACGCAACGCGCGGGCGACAAACTGGCTTTCGTTGTGCATCGACAGCACCAGGATGCGTAGTGTCGGAAATATCTTTACCAGGTGACGGATCAACTCCACCCCACTGAGGCCAGGCATCGCCATATCCAGTATCAGGACATCCGGCAATCCCTGCCGCAACGCCGCCTCGATCTCGCTGGCGCTGGCGCAATCGCCGATCACCACGATGTCTCCGGTCACCGCCAGAATTTCCTTGATACCACGCCTGACCAGGCGATGATCATCTGCCACCAGTACACGGATCATGTCTTGCTCATGTAGTGCTCATGCCTTGTTCATCTCTCGCTGCCACGCAGCGCAACCGCCGCCAAGGGCAGGCCGATAAAAATAGTCGTCCCCTGCTCTGGCGCACTCTGAACGGTCAGCACCCCGCCCAGTTCGAGCACCCGTTCACGCATCCCGATCATGCCGAAGCCCGTAATCCGATCCAGGTCCCGCACGAAACCGCAGCCATTGTCGCGGATTTCAAGATGCAAGCGGCCTCGCGACTGCACCAATGAAATACTGACGCTGCTCGCACCAGCGTGACGCGCCACATTGGTCAATGATTCTTGAATAACACGAAACAGGGTTGTCGAATAAGCATCGCTGACCTGAATTTCACGCGGATCGATATCCAGCGCGCAATCGATATGCCAGCGTTTCTCGAAATCCTCGGCCAACCACTCGATGGCGGGAACAAGTCCAAGATCGAGCGCCGAAGGCCGCAGATTGCCGGCAATACTGCGCACCGTCTTGAACATCCCCTCGATCAGCAGACGCATTTCATCGACCCGAAGCAGAGGTTCTTGCTGCCCTTGCAACTCATATTGCAGCATCGAGGTTTCCATCCGCAACGCAGTCAATACCTGGCCGAGTTCGTCATGCACTTCACGCGCGACATGCTTGCGCTCGGCCTCCACCATGGACTGCAGATTGGCATAGGTGGCGCGCAATCTTTCTTCACTGTCGCGTATTGCCGCTTCGCCCGCCTTGGCCGCCGTGATGTCGGTTTCCAGCACATAAAACCCCTGCACCACACCATCCACGCTATCGGGTACCAAGTGCGTCAAAGTGTGCATGATTTCAGCGGCATCCCGCACCGGAAAAGCGCACTCGAAAATCTGCGACTCGCCGCGCAATGCCGCCTCGATGTAGGGAAGATTGAAACGATAGCGCTCCTCGCCAATCACCTCGCGCAGGTGCTTGCCGGACATCCGTGCAAGGTCGACGCCGAACCAGCTCTGGTAAGTATGATTACCGAAGCGATTGCGCAGCTTGCTGTCCCAATAGCCAACCATCGACGGAATGTGATCGAGGATGGAACACAGATCGCGTTCGCGCTGGCGCAACTGAATCTCGGTTTCGCGCTGACGCGCCATGGCCGCGCGCAGATCGGTCTCGGCCTTGGCGCGCGCGCTCAGATCCGTCAACACCAGACAGCGAAACTGGCGCAGGTTGGTATCGACCGTTTTCAGTGAAAGCCGCACCGGCAAAGCCCCAGCGGAGGTATCGAGCAAGACCTCGCACGCCGCCGTCGCATTGCATGCCAACAGATCGGCAACACGGGCACGGCTTTCCTCGACCAGGCAGGCAAGAAAAGAAGCGCCACGCAGTTGATCGATCGGACGCCCGATCATGGCAACGAAACGGGGGTTGCCATGCAAAATCGCGCCGCTGCTGTCGAGGGTGACGCCGCCTTCGTTCATCGCGGCAAAAAAGGTGAAATAAGGCTTCTCGGAACCGCTGAGCGGAAAGACGTCGCCGGACTCGCCGATAAAGGCGTCCACCGTACCCGAACGAATCGCATCGAGCGCCGCTTCCGCTTCGGCAAGACGAGCGCGCAAATCGATCATTTCCAGTGCTTCCCGTCGGTCAGGCGCGGCCATAGTAGTTCAGTGCGAGGCGAAAGCGTGACGCTTGAGGGAGAGCAAGCGGCCAGGGTGAGGGTGGGTATTCATGAATACGTCCGGGTGGGGTAAACAAAGATCAAGGTTCAGAAAAATAGTCTACGTGCAAAACAAGGTTGGATTCATGGAAGTGCATCCAATTTTTGTATAGAGATCTATGACTGGAAATTGCTAACCGTTTGTTCCAAGCTTTGCTGGAAAACTGATCAGCGCATGACGAACCGGATGAGTCGTTCGTACCGTCAGGGCTTCAACGGCAGGTAACCGAGTCGAGCAGTCACTGGATCGACGACTCAAAGACTGCACGACGGCCTGACGTGAAGATACCGTGTCGACCGGATACGCTACTACGCTGACCTTGGCCTAGAGTTCAAAGTCTGCGGCCTTGCCATGCAAGACTATGGTTACAGCCTGAAATATATGCACGACTTCGTCCAAGTCGACCCCAGCGCCCCGGTCGGTATCGCTTGATTCAAGGAATTGCATCGTCATCGGCTCGATTCGTGATGCCTGAGGAACGAAATGGGCCCGCAGCACTTGGGCCATCCCGCAGCGACTACAACCACATCGTGCCATGCGCGTTTTCTGCTTATGCCGCTCAAATCCGGCCTGGATCAGGAACGCACAACTTATCGAACTTATCGTAAATGAATTCGCCACCCGCTGCAGCCCGATCGGGGCGAGCACAACAGAGAGAAGAAGCTGACGCTGCAGATTTGCCTGCTGGTTGAGAAGAGCCGTATACGAACAACCATGGACTGCCTTCGTTACGATCACGCCTGGTCAACAACGCGATTACGCTTTTACACATGCCCGAGATGGCGGCACTTGCGCGCAAAGGTGCAACTTCAGGTGACAATCCGTGCCATGCAAAATCATCAACTTGAACTTCTTGCGCCGGCGCGCGATGCCGATATCGGTATTGAAGCGATTCAACACGGCGCTGACGCGGTCTATATCGGCGGGCCTTCGTTTGGCGCGCGCAGCAGCGCGGATAACTCGGTGGCGGAAATCGCCCGCCTGGTAAAACATGCGCATCGCTTCAACGCGCGAATTTTCACCACCCTCAACACCATTCTTCGCGATGACGAACTGGAAGCCGCTCGCAAACTGGTCTGGCAGTTTTACGACGCTGGCGTCGATGCGCTGATCATCCAGGACATGGGCTTGCTGGAACTCGATCTGCCGCCGATCCAGCTCCACGCCAGCACACAGACCGATATTCGCACGCCGGAGAAGGCGCGCTTTCTGCAAGATGTCGGGCTTTCGCAACTGGTGCTGGCGCGCGAACTAACGCTGGAACAGATCAAAACGATCCGCGCCGAGACCAGCGCGATTCTGGAATTCTTCATTCACGGCGCGTTGTGCGTCGCCTATAGCGGGCAGTGCTACATCAGCCATGCGCACACCGGCCGCAGCGCCAATCGCGGCGATTGCAGCCAGGCTTGCCGGCTGCCGTATCAGGTGGCAGACAGCAAGGGGCGCATCGTCGCGCACGACAAACATGTGCTGTCACTGAAGGACAATAATCAGAGCGAAAATCTGACCGCGCTGATCGACGCCGGCATCCGCAGCTTCAAAATTGAAGGTCGCTACAAGGACATGGGCTATGTCAAAAACATTACCGCCCATTACCGCAAACTGCTTGATGACATTCTGCAACAACGGCCGGAACTGGCGCGTGCGTCCAGCGGCGAGTGCAGCTTCAGTTTTACTCCCGACCCGGATCTGAACTTCAATCGCGGCTCCACTGATTATTTCGTGCAGGGCCGCAAACTCGACATTGGCGCTTTCGACAGCCCGAAAAACCCGGGTTTGCCGATTGGACACGTTGTCAAAGTCACGCCGGACTGGGTCGAGATCGAGACCGAAGCGGCGCTGCATAACGGCGATGGCCTGTGCTACTACGACCTGCAAAAGGAACTGGTTGGACTCGCCATCAACACCGCCGAGCCGGTGGCCAGGAACCGCTGGCGAGTGCAACCGAAAGACCCGCTCGCCGAGTTGAAAGACCTGCGCGCCGGCGTCGAAATCAATCGAAACCGGGACATGAGCTGGCAACGCACACTGGATAAGAAATCAAGCGAGCGACGCATCGGCATCTGGTTGAATCTCGACGAAACCAACAACGGCATGGCTTTGACCCTGACCGATGAAGATGGTCACAGCGCCCGCGCCGAGGTCGCCATCGCGAAGGAAGTAGCCAAAGATGCCGGCCGCGCCGAAGCCAGTCTGCGCGAAAACCTGACCAAACTGGGCGCAACGATTTTTCAGCCGATCGATATCAGCCTCAACCTGTCACAGTTCTGGTTTGTGCCGGCCTCCTCAGTCAATGCGCTCAGGCGCGAGGCGGTGGAAAAACTGGAAGCAGCGCGCCGCAGCGCCTTTGAGCGGTTGCCACGCGCCAGCGCAATATCGGCCAACTATCCGGAAGACAGCCTCAGCTACCTCGGCAACGTGTTCAACAGCCGCGCGCGCGACTTCTACGCCAGACACGGCGTCAAACTGATCGCCGCCGCCTACGAAAGTCACGAGGAAGAAGGCGAAGTCTCGCTGATGATCACCAAACATTGCGTCCGCTATTCGCTCAGCTTGTGCCCGAAGCAGACCATCGGCGTCACCGGCGTGCATGGCACAGTGCGCGCCGAACCGCTCAGCCTGATCAACGGCAGCGAAAAACTCACCCTGCGTTTCGACTGCAAAGCCTGCGAAATGCATGTTGTCGGCAAGATCAAACGCGCGGTCGTCAACCAACGCGTGCAAGAGGCCAAAACCTTGCCGCTGAAGTTCTATCGGACGCGACAATAGAAGGTCGTTTTTGCTCCGCACTGCGGACATGATGTTTTAATTTTTCCGCTCAGCGTTTACGCTTGCTGCCGCTCGTCACAAAAATAACTGGATGCTCACCATGAATCAACACAACACCAGTCTCAAACCGCTGCGCGCCAGCAATCCCACGCCCGAGCTGTTTGAGTTGCCACATTTGGGCATGGACGCCGAGGCGCTCGCGCTCGACATCCGCCGCTATTTCGGCAACTTTCTCGGCCGCGACAAACATTGCCGTTCCTCTCACTACCCTTATCAGGCGCTCACTCTGGCGATGCGCGATCGCCTGATGGAACGCTTGAAGCGCACCCGCTACGCCTACGAGGAACAGGACGCCAAACAAGCCTATTACCTGTCGCTCGAATTTTTGATGGGGCGCACCCTCAACAACGCCGTGCTCAATCTGGGACTCAGCGACATCATCGAGCCGACGCTGCATCGTCTGGGCCTTGATCTCGAAGAAATGATCGATGTCGAACACGACGCCGGCCTCGGCAACGGTGGCCTGGGCCGACTCGCCGCCTGTTTTCTGGATAGTTGCGCCAGTCTGCAATTGCCGGTGATGGGTTATGGCATACGCTACGAGTACGGCATGTTCCGTCAGCGGGTGGAAAACTGCCGCCAGATCGAAGAACCGGATCATTGGCTGCGTGACGGCAATCCGTGGGAAGTGGAGCGGCCAGAACACACTCGCCGCATTCAATACTACGGTCGCATCGAACATTTCCGTGACAGCAGCGGCCGTCAGCACTCGCGCTGGGTAGACAGCCACGACGTGCTGGCGGTGCCTTATGACTCGCCGATTCCCGGTTACAAGAACGACACCGTCAACATGCTGCGCCTGTGGAGCGCGTCGGCAACCGACGAATTCGATCTGGGCGAGTTCAACGCCGGCTCCTACACCGAATCGGTGGCGGCGAAGAACGCGGCCGAAAACATCACCATGGTGCTCTACCCGAACGACGCCAGCGAGAACGGCAAGGCGCTGCGACTGCGCCAGCAATATTTCCTCGCCTCGGCCAGCCTGCAAGATGTGCTGGATGGCTGGGAACGTCGACATGGCCGCGATTTCAGCCAGTTCACCGCCAAGAACTGCTTCCAGTTGAACGATACCCATCCCACGTGCGCGGTGCCGGAACTGATGCGCTTGTTGATGGACGAGTTCGGGCTGGAGTGGCCGGAAGCCTGGGAAATCACGCGGCATACGATGGCCTACACCAACCATACCCTGCTGCCGGAAGCACTGGAAAAATGGTCGGTGCGTTTATTTAGTCAGCTATTGCCCCGACTGATGGAAATCATCTATGAAATCAACGCGCGCTTCCTGACTGAAGTCGCCCGGCGCTGGCCCGGCGACAGCAGCAGACTGGCACGCATGTCGCTGATCGAAGAAGGCCCGGAACCGCAATTACGCATGGCCTACCTGGCCATCGTTGGCAGCTATTCGGTCAACGGCGTCGCCCAATTGCATTCAGATTTGCTGAAACAGGGCCTGTTCCGCGACTTCTACGAACTGTGGCCGGAGAAATTCAACAACAAGACCAACGGCGTCACGCAACGTCGCTGGATGGCCGCCGCCAATCCCGGTTTGTCCAAATTGATCAGCGAAACCCTGGGTGACGACAGCTGGGTGTCCCAACTCGACAAACTGCAAGGCCTCGCCAAACACGCCGATGACACCGCCTTCCGCAGCCGTTGGCATGACGTGAAATTGGCCAACAAGGCCCGTCTCGCCGAACTGGTGCGGCACGATTGCGGCGTTAAATTCAACCCGGAAGCGCTGTTCGACGTCCAGGTCAAACGCATCCACGAGTACAAACGCCAACTCCTCAACATCCTGCATGTCATCCACCTCTACGCACGCCTGAAGAATGGTGAAGATGCCAACTGGACGCCGCGTTGCGTGCTGATCGGCGGCAAGGCAGCCCCCGGCTATTTCATGGCCAAGCGCATCATCACGTTGATCTGTAAAGTCGCCGAAATGGTCAATAGCGACCCGGATGTCGGCGACCGTTTGAAGGTGGCCTTCCTGCCCAACTATCGGGTCTCCGCGATGGAAATCATCGCCCCCGGCAGCGACCTCTCCGAACAGATCTCCACCGCCGGCAAGGAAGCCTCCGGCACCGGAAACATGAAATTCATGATGAACGGCGCGGTCACCATCGGCACCCTTGATGGCGCCAACATCGAAATCCGCGAAGAAGTCATGAAGCTGGACGGCGAGCACAACTTCTTCCTGTTTGGCCTCACTGCGGCGGAAGTCGAAGAAACACGCGGCGACTACGCCCCGAACGCATTGATTGAAGCCGATGCCGACCTGAAACGAGTGATCGATCTGCTCGAATCCGGTCACTTCAATCATTTCGAACCGGGCCTGTTCGACCCGATCGTCCACGCCATCCGCAGCCCGCATGACCCGTGGCTGGTGGCGGCCGACTTCCGCAGCTTCATCGATGCGCAAGAACAAGTCGCCACGGCATATCGTGACCGTGACCGCTGGGTCCGCATGAGCATCATTAACAGCGCCGCCAGCGGCAAGTTCTCCACCGACCGCACGATGAAAGAATACAACGCGGAAATCTGGAAACTTACCCCGGTCTCGGCCAGTCGCTGATGCTCTCCAACCCGCTGACAGCGCTTTGGGGCTGTTCATGAATAACTCGGACAGCCCCTTTGTATGTATTTCCCTTACGCGTGTTAGCGAATGTTTTTCCCGCCAAGTATGGTGAGAATGGCAGCGTCCCTTGAGCAGGACACCGCTGCCCAGATTCGATAGCAGCTTTTAATAGGCGACCAAGGTCGCCTATTTTTTTGTACCCGAAACATCGCGTTGAAACCGCAGCACTCCTCTCAAATACGGCTCAATCCAAAAATGTTGAAGCCCATGTGGCAGTCAACGATTACCTCTGCGCAGTCAATACTGATTCAATATCAAAGCTGCTTATCAAGGCATACAGATAGCGCACAGCTTTCACACTGCATTCCAGACATGCTCTTTATCGCGC
>JAIFKV010000076.1 GCA_020049415.1 Betaproteobacteria bacterium | reverse complement strand
CTTCTATCCGTGCTCAGCATCGCCTGGTTTGTCGTGAACCATATTTCCAGTTCGCTGCGCATCGCCGGCGACTTCGCCAACTCAATCGCATCGGGCAATCTGACCCGGCCGATCCCGCAAGCCGGCGAAGACGAGATCGGCGATCTGATGGCCAAACTCGGCGTCATGCGCAACACCCTGCATGAACTGATTGCCTCTATCAGCCAAAATATGAAGGGACTCAAACAGTCGGCGACGGAACTTTCCGGCTCCGCAACAAGCAGCGCGCGCACCACCGAAATGCAAGCCGAGGCGGCCTCCAGCATGGCGGCGTCGGTGGAACAACTGTCGGTATCCATCGACCAAGTCGAGGAGCACGCCAGCGAAGCGCGCAATGTGACCCTGGCCTCCAGCACCCAATCTACCGAGGGCGGCCGCATCATTCACGATGCGGCGGCAGAAATGAAGCTGATCGCCGATGCGGTGAACAGCACGGCTGGCACCATCAAGGAACTGGAAGGCTACTCGGACCAAATTTCCAGCATCGTCCAAGTGATCAAAGACATCGCCGACCAGACCAATCTGCTGGCGCTCAATGCCGCCATCGAAGCGGCGCGCGCTGGCGAACAAGGCCGCGGCTTCGCCGTGGTGGCCGATGAGGTGCGCAAACTGGCCGAGCGCACCGGCAATTCCACCCAGGAAATTGGCGCAATGATCGGAAAAATCCAGCAAGGCACCCAACGCGCGGTGCAAGAGATGGAAGCCGGCGTGAAGCGGGTCGGAGATGGCGTCGAACTGGCGCACAAAGCCGGCGATTCTGTTACCGACATTCGCAATAGCGCTGAACACGCGACCCGCGCGGTGGACGACATCAATCTAGCGTTGAAAGAACAGGCGGTAGCGGCACGCGACATCGCCCAGAAAGTTGAGCGCATCGCCCAAGGTTCCGAGACAAACAGCGCTGCGGTAGCGCAAACCGCTGCCTCGGCGCATCGCCTGGAACAACTGGCGGGCGAATTGAATGCCCTCGCCGCACGTTTCCGCGTGGCTTGAGCTGTACAGGAGAACGGCATTGGCGTTATCTGCTTGAATAGCTGAGCAAGATGGGTGAGTGGCAGCTCACCCATCTTGCGATCAGCGCCGCTGCGAATGTCATAATCCAGACACTTTCATCCGCTAAAAGAGCGTGTTCTCACGCCCTCGACCATCCCCATGCAGGAATACGAAACCCTCGCCGCCATCGACCTCGGCTCCAACTCCTTTCACATGCAAGTAGGCCGGGTTGAAGGCGAACAACTCTTTTATCTCGACTCGATCAAGGAGCCGGTTCGACTGGCCAGCGGCCTTACCGCCGCCAAACGGCTTGACGCAGCCTCGCAAAGACGTGCGCTGAACTGCCTAGCGCGCATCGGTGAGCGCCTGCAAGGCATGCCGCCCGGCGCAGTGCGGGCCGTCGGCACCTCCGCGCTGCGTGTCGCCAAGAACTCGGCCGCCTTTCTGGCCAAAGCACAAGACGCACTGGGTTTCGAGATTGAAATCGTCGCCGGTCGTGAGGAAGCGCGGTTGATCTACTTGGGCGTTGCACACAGCTTGCCGTTGACCCAAACGCCGCGACTGGTGATTGATATCGGCGGCGGCTCAACCGAATGCATCATCGGCGTCGGCTACGAAGCACGCGAACGCGAAAGTTTGCGGATGGGCTGCGTGGTGTTCTCCAAGCAATTCTTCCCGCATGGCGAAGTCACTCAGGCCGCGATGGATACCGCCGACACCGCTGCACGTGTTGAAATCCAATACGTCGCCAGCCAGTTTCGGAGAAGTTCAACAGCCACAGCATGGCAAGAAGCCGTCGGATCGTCTGGAACGGCAAGAGCGCTTGGAGAAATTTGCCGTCTGAACGGACACTCCGACGGCGCTATTACACTGCATGGATTGCGCTGGCTGCGCGACCGATTGATCAAAGCTGGGCAGGTAGATCTGCTCCAGTTGCCCGGCATCAAGCCAGACCGCCGTCCGGTCATTGCCGGCGGTCTGGCCATCATGCTGGCGCTGTTTGAAGAACTCGGCATCGTCAGCATGGACATCGCGCAGGGCGCAATGCGCGAAGGCATCCTGTGGGATCTACTTGGTCGCGTTCACGACAGCGACATGCGCGACGTTACAGTCAGTCAGTTCCAGCGCCGTTATCACATTGATGGAAAACAAGCATTGCGGGTTGCTGAACTGACCAAACATCTGGCCGATTTTCTCCAACCCCAGCCCGATGAAGACGCTCTCCGCGCCCTTGCCTGGGCTGCATTGCTGCACGAAATCGGCATCTCCATCGCACATTCCGGCTTTCACAAACACGGCGCCTACATTCTGGAAAATGCCGACATGCCCGGCTTCTCACGACGCGATCAGATACGTCTGGCCACTTTGGTACGCGCCAGTCGCGGCGGGCTGAGCAAATTGACGATTATCCGCACAGACCCAAACTGGCCGCTGATTCTCTGCCTCCGCTTGGCCGTCCTATTCAACAACAGCCGCAACGACCTGGCATTGCCAGAACTGCGACTGGAATGCCGGAATGGCGCCTGTGAAATCATTCTCTCGGCCGACTGGCTTGAAGCCAATCCGCTAACGCAGGCGGCGCTAAAAGAAGAAGTGAAAGCGTGGATCGATTTTGGCCCCAGCACAGGCTTGACAACGATGCGAGCAGAATAAGGCGCCGAGCGAAAATAAAACTTCAACGGCAACCAGGCCGCCAAGCCCGACTCCTCTACCAGTGGACGCGGCTGCAACCGCGCTTTCAGGTGGTCAATAAAGGAATCGGACTTTTTAGCATTATTTAGCGTTATCCCAAACTAGCCGGTTTATCCAATGGAGTGTGCCAATGGTCGTCTGACGCCAGCTCCGGATGGAACCAGTTCAGCTTGGCATGCAGACTGACAACGCTGCCGACAATGATCAAGGTCGGCGGCTTCAACTCCGCTTGGGCCGCTTGCGCGGGCAATGTATCAAGGGTACCAGTCACCACTTTCTGGTTGATGGTAGTGCCCTGCTGGACGATGGCGGCCGGGGTCGACCCAGGCATGCCGTGCTTCTTCATTTCATCGCACAACGTCACCAAGCCTTTCAAGCCCATATAAATGACAATAGTCTGGCCGGGACGGCAAAGCATGTCCCAATCCAGATCCATGGTGCCGTTCTTGAGGTGTCCAGTGACCAAAATGAGCGCTTGGGCGTGATCGCGGTGGGTCAGCGGAATGCCGGCATAAGAAGCGACTCCGGCTGCTGCGGTTACTGCTGGCACAACCTGGAAAGGAACGCCATGCTCACGGAGGGTTTCAATTTCCTCACCACCACGTCCGAAAATGAATGGATCCCCTCCTTTGAGGCGCAATACCCGTTTACCTTCTTTTGCCAGGCGAACCAGAACCATATTGATTTCGTCTTGCGGTACCGCATGGTTGTCGCGTTCTTTGCCAACATAGAGACGATCGGCATCACGTCGGCACATATCGAGTATCGGCGGCGAAACCAGGCGATCGTAAACCACTACATCAGCTTGCTGCATCAAACGCAGCGCGCGAAAAGTCAGCAAATCCGGGTTGCCTGGACCGGCTCCGACCAAATAAACCTCACCGGTTGCGGGCGCTTTACCCATATCGGCGAGCATGGCCGCGAGATTGGCTTCAGCTTCTTGTTCCCGCCCGGAAAAGACCATTTCAGAGATTGGCGAGAGGAAAGCTTTTTCCCAGAATTTACGACGCGCCTCGGTCGTAGTGAACTTTTCTCTCACCCGCACCTTGAAGCTACCCGCCAACGCAGCAAGACGACCATAGGCTGCCGGAATCAAGGTCTCCAAACGGGCTCGAAGCAAGCGCGACAGTACAGGCGCCTCACCGCCGCTGGATACCGCCACCATCACTGGCGAACGGTCAATGATGGAGGGCATGATGAAAGCGCATTGTTTCGGCCGGTCGACGACATTCACCGGAATATGCCGCACGCGCGCAGCGTCATGAACCTCGGTATCGAGTTGCTCGTTCTCGCTGGCGGCGAATACCACATCCACTGAATCCAGATGCTCCGGCGCGAAGCGCTCTTGACGATGGATCAAACGGTCGGTATTAGCCAACTCATTGAAAGCTTCACTCAACGCATCGGGTGAAACAGCAGTCACCCACGCACCTGCGCTCAACATCAGGCTTGCCTTGCGTGCAGCGGCATCGCCACCGCCAACAACCAGACCATTGCGACCGCGCAGGTCCATGAAAATCGGTAAGTAGTCCATTTTACTCAATCAAGAATTGCGCCTCAGCAACAAGGCCCATGCGACGTGTCACCCCCGTAATGTCGGGAGTGACGCTGCAAAAAATCAATTGGCGCTACCGCAGCCACCACCAGAACCACAACCACCGCTGCCGCAACCACCGCCACCACCGCCACCCGAGCCACAACTACCGCCGGCACTGGCTTTGCTGAAAACGAAGCGACTTTCACCCGGATTGACTTCAGCGAAATCAATGGTCACATCGTCCAGATAAGGCTTGGATTGTGCATTGATCAACAGAGTCACACCCCAGGAGTCAACTGCGGCATCGTTACTACGCTCTTCATCAAAACCCATGCCAAATTCAAGCATTCCGGCATCGTTGACGCGGGCGGCAATCCGCAAACCCAGGTTATCGGCACCAGACTGGGTGGCGGCAGTGCGGATTTGCTCCGCAGCTTGTTTGGTCAGACTGATCATTCAACTTCCTTTCTTAAAAAATGGAGACGCGCTCCAGTGGTCAATTATTCATCAGGATCAAACGAGCGGCGGAGCAATGAATCTCGCCGCACGGCAAGCGCTGACCTTTTGCAAAAACGGGGTGATCCAGCCTTTCCCACCACTGCCGCGGCGATGGCAGTAAGAGGCCAGAAGATTGCGATACACATAACCATCACGCATACCATCGATTCCATGCCCGCGTAAAACCTTGTAGGCGTAAGTAAGACCGGATTCCAGATTTTCCAAGTGCGAATAGTGAAATTCATGTGCCGGGATGGTTTCTGATTGCGTGAGACTGAATCCATCCCCCGTCTCGGTCAAAGACGCATAACCTCGACCGACAGGACGCTCGCCCATCACCGTATCACCGGGAATGACGCCAACCATCTCGCCTTGCTTGTCATTCCAACGCAAGGAGCGGGACAGATACATCAAACCGCCACATTCAGCATAAACCGGCAATCCAGCATCTACCGCTCGACGAATATCGGCTCGTAAAGCACTGTTAGCAGCAAGCTCATCGATAAACATTTCAGGAAAACCACCCCCGATAATCAAGCCATCCACATCAGGCAGGGAATGATCGACAAGGGTATTCAGAGGTATCGTTTCTACGCCAGCAGCATGCAACGTATCGAAGTCTTCCTGGTAATAAAATCCAAATGACTGATCGCTGGCATAGGCTAATTTGATATTACTGACGTGTATCGGCGACTTAACCGTCGACACTGCTTGCGCGGTCAGATGGGCTGATTTGGCAATCTGGATGAGCGCATCAAGATCCACTTGCGCCTTTACCTGAGTCGCTATCGATTCAATTCTCAACTCGGCCTGATCCGACTCATTCGCCGGCATCAACCCAAGATGTCGCTCCACTATCGCCAAATCCGAATCCAAACGTACAGCGCCCAACACTTTGACATCGGTGTAGCGCTCAATTACCGCACGCAGTTTTTCCTCGTGACGCGGCCCGCCAACCTTGTTCAAGATAACGCCAGCAATATTGATCTCAGAATCAAACGCCTGATAACCCAGCACCAGCGGCGCTATTCCGCGCGTCATACCGACGCAGTCGAGCACCAATACGACCGGAGCGGCCAATAGTTTTGCCAACGCTGCGTTGCTATTGCTTCCCTCGGTATCCATGCCGTCATAGAGTCCCTTGTTGCCCTCAATCAGACTAATGTCTGCCGCAGCAGAATGACGTAAGAACAAGTCCACGATTTCAGCATGCTGCATCATATGGAAATCAAGGTTATAGCTCGGCCGGTGACTTGCCAGACGATGCCATATCGGATCGATATAGTCCGGTCCTTTCTTGAAAGCCTGAACCTTCATTGCACGATCATGCAACGCCCGGCACAAGCCCAAGGTCAGCGTGGTCTTGCCAGATGATTTATGCGCGGCGGATAAATAGAGGAACGACATGGCGTAATTTTATTCGCTAGAATGCAAAAAGCCGACAAAAACAGTCGGCTTTTTGCATTCTTTTTTAAATATGACTCAAGCGTCTTCTGCTTCGATCGACTTGAAATCGTCCTGAGGCAAGAATTTGAAAGCACGTACCGCAGCTACAGTCAGGAAAAACGCGATCCCAACCCCGCCCATGCCAAGCAAGAGCTCCCAGATGCTAGGCGAATAAGCATGAATCACGCCGTCATAAAAGGAGCTGGACTCTTGATAACCTGGAAACAGAACCAGAGGGAAAGCCTGCCCACCAACAATAGTGACGTACATCTGTGCCATTCCACCCAGAATCACCATAAGCGAGGCCAACATCACGGTTCCGATTGAATGACGCGCGCCAGGACTGAACAGCAAAATCAGAGGAAGGATACATCCGACAACGATTTGACCGACCCAGAAGATCATTGTGTAAATGCCACCATCCAACAAAATGAATCGTTCGAACGCCCATTGCTTGGCAAAGTACATATTGGTCAGATGAAAGACGACATTGAAATACAACGCAGCGGCAATGAAAATTCCGAGAAGATTTTTCATCCGAGTCAAGATTCGGTCATCCAGCTTCATCGCATTCCACTTGTACATAGAGGACTGCACCAGCAAGAACACCGCCAAACCATAAGCGAAAGACATGACGATGAACATTGGAGCCATCAATGCGGAGTTGTAACCCACTCGGGCCACCAGGAAACCGAAGATAGAACCCGTTGCCGTGGTCAAACCGATGCGCCATAAAAAGGCAATTAGTCCCACCGGCTTGGAAAAATCTTTGAGTTTGCGATCCATCATGGTGATCAGATACAAACCGACTATCGCGAAGAAGCCGTTGTAGAAGATCATGTTCCAGGCAAAGATTGACTTGAAGTTGTAATACGTCATCGCAACGACCAACCTGTCTGGCCGACCAAGATCAAGCACCAGCACAGCCAAACCGCCTGCCAACATAGCCAAAGCTAGCATGCCAGACAAAGGCGCCCGCGCTTTGTACAACTTCTTACCAAAAACAGAACCGATCGAAGCCACGTTGAGCACGCCTGATGCCGCCACGATCATGAATACCGCAAACACATGCGGAAGACCCCAGACAATCTGGTTATTCATGCCAGTTAAAACGTGGCCATGATGCTCCAGCGTAAAAAATGCGAAGAGGGCACCGAGAATGATCAGGCCACCCAAGCCCAGCAACCCCCAAAATTGTGCAGGTTTGCAAGATTCTTGATTAAGACAGCTTTCGTTCGCCATTTGTTAAATCCCCTGATAACGAACGCCGGTGTTTAGCCCCAGATCCGCACGTACTTCAGTTGATGCATGCGATTTAAGAGCCTTGGAAATTGCACTTTCCGGATCATTCATATCACCAAACACCATCGCCTGATGACCATTGGCATTGCATGCGTCTACACACGCCGGATTCTCGTCACGGTCGACGCGTTGAACACAGAATGTGCAGGACTCCACACATCCCTTTCCTCGCGGAACTTCCGGATTTTGATCGGTAATCGTCTCGTGAACAAAGGAACGCGCTTTGTAAGGGCAAGCCATCATGCAGTAGCGACATCCGATACAAATATGCCGATCAACCAACACAATGCCATCCGCTCGTTTCATTGATGCGCCAGTTGGGCAAACATCAACGCATGGCGGATTTTCGCAATGCTGGCACAGCATCGGCAGACTGTGAACCCGGCCATTACGCAAATCCTTGATATCCAGTTTACGAATGTACTGTGTATCTTGCGGGCCATTAGCACCGGAAAGCCCATTCTCTTCATTACAGGCAGTTACGCAGTCATTGCAGCCATCACCACATTTTGCGCTATCGATCAGCATACCCCAGCGCACATCGCTAGAGGCGGCCTCTTCAGGCGGACGGCTATGCGCAACCCCATACAGCAAAACGCCCGGTGCTACCGCTGCGCCAGCAACTACTGCGCCAGCTTTCAAAAAACCACGACGACCATCAACCTTGCTATCCACTGGTTTATTCATTTGCTTGCCCCATTAATGCTGGAGGCTAAAAGAGGGGAAACAGCTGCTTTCAGGGGAGCTAAACCCACCTTTGGCTGCGGACTCTTGCCCGGTTTGGTGGCATGACAATCCCAGCAATCCAGTTTCACGCTGACATAAGAATGGCAAGCAGCGCAGAAATCTTCCTTGCTGGCAGCCACACTGCCACTCTTCTCGCTGGCATGGCACTCAATACACTTCTTGAGACTGTGCTTGGTGGTTCGTATGCCCTTGCGCATCGTGTCATCTCGATGATGCTTGAGCAAATCCATATGGTTTTTACGCATGTACTGCGTATCTTCCACGCATTTCTCGCCCTTGCCCTTTTCCAACGTGGGCAAATCAACACCTGCTGCCGCCGGGAATGACACAGCAGCCGTAATAGCTGCCGCAGCAATCATGGCGGCGAGGCGTAGCCAATTGGCCAGTCTCGCCATGCCGTTCATCCTTTTGATTACTCGCCCATGCCCATGACAATGTAGCCTGTCGGACACACATCAGCACAAATGTGGCAACCAATACACTTGCCATAGTCTGTATCAACATAACGGCCGGTTGTCGGATCGTCTTTCTTCTTCACCTTGAAGACGGCAGTTTGCGGGCAATAAATAATGCAGTTATCGCACTCGAAGCACAGACCACAGGACATGCAACGCTTGGCTTCGGCAACAACTTCCTTCTCGTCCAGTTGACCAAGACGATCATCAAAGTTACCCAACGCAGATTCTTTGTCCAAATGAACGATATGACGCTTCAGACGCGGGGTGTTCATGAAATGGCCGAGGAACATCTCGGTAGACGGGATCACATATTTCTGTGAACGGTCTTCAAAGTTGTGCAACAGCCCCTTGGTCGAAGAAGTACCCCAATTCTGACCATGCAACTCGGTGTACTCATGGCCGGTCTCTACCCACTTGCGAACCATGTCCCAGTGATGCACATCGACCTTCGGACGCTTGTCGAGTTCTTCATTTTTCAGGAAAGCGTCGATTCCGTCAGCCGCGATCCTGGCATGGCCAATTGCGGTGGTCAGCAAATGCGGGCGAAGAACGTCACCACCAACAAATACATGCGGCTTGCCGGGGAAACGGTAGTTCTTGTCCGCCTTCATCAAGCCATTGTTGTTGTTGAAGCCCTCCAGACCGCTGAAGTCAACTGCCTGGCCAATAGCGGAAACAACCAGATCAGCAGGCAGATCACGCTCAGTACCTTCGATGATCTTGGTGTTGTTGCCTTCCATGACAAATTCTGCAACACGCAGCGCCGTTGCACGGCCATCCGAGCCGACCACCACCGCAATCGGCGTCACGCCACCGATAATCTCGATGCCTTCAGTCTGCGCGTGCTCGATCTCGGTTTTGTTGGCCGCCATTTTGTCAATGGTGGCGCGGGAAACCAAAACCACTTCAGCACCTTGGCGCGCGGCAATCGAACTGACATCATGCGCGGTATGACCAGCCAGAACATGTTCTGGTAAATCTTTATCGGTGATATTGGTAATCTTGCCAAGACGACGAGCAACAGTAGCGACGTCAATCGAGGTATCGCCACCACCGATAACAACAACTTTGCTGCCAACGTGCTGCAGACGACCTTCGTTGAAGGCGCGCAGGAACGACATGGCGGTAACGCAATTCGGGGCTTCTGCGCCGGGAACCGGCAACGCACGACCAGACTGTGCGCCTAGACCCATGAAAATAGCATCGAAATCCTTTTCGATCTGATCCATGGTCACATCGGTACCAATACGGCAATTCAGACGAGTTTCGACACCCAGGTCGAGAATGCGCTGAATTTCGCCATCAAGCACGTTACGCGGAGTACGGAAGCCGGGAATACCGTAACGCATCATGCCGCCGAGTTCTGCATGGTCATCAAAAATCGTGCAGGCATGACCTTTCTTGGCCAATTGATAAGCAGCAGCCAAACCAGCCGGGCCGCCACCAATGATGGCAACTTTTTTGCCGGTCGGCGCAACACTGACCGCATCAAACTTCATGCCGTTATTCAAGCCCCAGTTGCCAATGAAATGCTCAACCGAGTTGATGCCGACGTGATCTTCAACCTGATTCCGGTTACAACCAGATTCACAAGGGGCCGGACACACACGGCCCATGACAGCGGGGAACGGGTTGGCATCGGTAATACGACGAAAGGCAAATTCTTGCCAGGTCATACCAACAGGCGGTTTCTCGATACCGCGGGCAATATTCAAGTAACCGCGAATATCTTCACCCGCCGGGCAAGACCCCTGACAAGGAGGTGTTGACAATACATATTCAGGGCATTTGTGCGTCCAACTTGCCTGGAAAATCAACTCCTGCGAACGGCGATAATTCTTGCTTGTCTCGCCTTCTTTATAACGGCGCCAGGACAAACCCTCAGTCTTTTTTACATCTTTGGAAGTGACAGCCATCTTCGCTCTCCTATCGTCAATTACACGCGGCGCTAAGTCATCTCACGCCAGAATTTCGTTGGCACGGAGCACCCGTGCCACACTAAGTCAATAAATCAATCCAGCTTGATTGCGGTGCTGACAAGCTGATGTACACCGCCGACCTGCCCCCGATCAAAACCGTAATACGGCAACACTTTTGTAAATTGAGCCTTACAAATCGCACAAATCAAAGCAAGGAAATTGACGCCTTTGCCTTGCGCAACATTGTTATAAGCATTCATGCGCGGTAACGCACCTTTGACACGCACCTCGATGAGGTCATCAGTCAACAAGCCGCCGCCGCCGCCACAGCAGAAAGTAGTTTCGCCTATCGTCTCAGCCGACATGTCATAGAAATTATTCGCAACTGCTTTGATGATGTTACGGGGGATAGTGAACTGACCGCCAGGCTCATTGCCCATTCTCGATCCACGGGCAACGTTGCATGAATCATGGAAAGTTATGACCCGATCATCATTGAGCGACTTATCGAATTTGAGGACACCGTTTTCGATCAAATCCCAGGTGTATTCGCAAATGTGCTGCGGTTGCGGATATCGATTGTCAAGTTGCTGCTGCAACTTCTTCGAGAATGGATCATCACCACCATAGCCAATGCCGGTAAGTGTGTTCCAGAAGCTGTAAGCGACACGCCATGCATGGCCGCATTCCCCAACGATGATACGTTTACAGCCAAGTTCCAGGGCCGCATCACGGATCCGCATGGCAACTTTCTGCATGGTTTCGTAATTACCATTGAACAGTCCAAAATTGCCAGCTTCTGACGCTTTGCTCGACAAAGTCCAAGATACGCCAGCCGCGTGAAATACTTTGGCGTAGCCGATCAATGATTCAACGTGAGGCTCGGAAAAGAAATCTGCAGAAGGCGTCACCAACATGATCTCGGCGCCTACAACATCCAAAGGCATTTTGACCGGAGCCCCTGTATCGGCTTCTATGTCCTCTTCAAGACCAAGCAAGGTGTCTTCCAGCGCGGGCCCGGGCAATCCCAGGTTGTTGCCAATCTTTTGCACTTTGACCAGAATTTCACTCGAATACTTCTGGCCCATACCAATATGGTTGAGAATTTCTCGACCTGCCATGGTGACTTCTGCAGTATCGATGCCATAAGGGCAAAAAACCGAACAGCGCCGACATTCGGAACACTGATGGTAATAACCATACCAATCATCCAGCACTTCTTTTGTCAAATCTTCAGCACCAACCAGCCAGGGTGCAATTTTCCCTGGCAGGGTGAAGTAACGCCGATAAACTTTACGCATCAAATCCTGACGCGCTACAGGCATATTTTTCGGGTCAGCTGTGCCCAGAAAATAATGGCATTTATCAGTACAAGCCCCGCAGTGCACGCAAGCGTCCATGAACACGCGCAGGCTACGATACTTACCTAACAGATCGCCCATCTTGTCGATTGCGCGATCATGCCAGTCGTCAGTCAACTGCCATGGATACCCCATATATGTCTGACTGGTTTCCGCAGCCAGGAAAGACTTGACGTGTGCCGTCGCCCCTTCCTTAATCTTGGGGACGTTGGTGAACTCCGTCAGCGTGGGGACTTCGAAATCTGCAACGGCCACGTTGGCTCCTTAAATCGCTTGTAATCAATCACTAGGTTGGCAAAAAAGTCTTGCGGTGGCTACTTAAGTCTTGTCACGTTCCATCGCCGAAGCCCATGGGGCGATATGACGTGTTTCGCGCGGGTTATCTTTCTGATTTCGCGTCGGACTGAAGAAAATTCCAGGTGCATGCAACAACTTGCTTACAGGAAAAATAATCATCAACAAAGCCACAAGCGCAAGATGAAGCAGAAGAATTGGGTCGCCAGGAACCGGCTGAAAATCGAAGGTCACCAGACCAAGCGCAAACGCCTTGAGCGCCACGATGTCAGTGTGAACAACAAAAGTCATCATTGCACCGGATAGGCCAATGGCAATCAACAGCGCGAGCATCAAATGATCCGATGGGGTAGAAATATACCGAACTCGATCAACTAAAAACCTGCGTGCCCAAAGACCAGCCAGACCAGCAATCATCATGAAACTGGCATATTTACCAAAGGGTTGTAGAAACTCGACCCAGAACCAAACGGGTTCCTGGAAATAACGAATGTGCCGCAGCAATACTAATGCCAGCCCTACGTGGAAAAGCCAGCCAAAAACCCAAATCCATTTATTCGACTTAAAGAGTGATTCAAAAAGTACCACTTCACGCGCCATGCGCATGACGACACCAGAACTCGTAGTTGGTGCGGGCGTAGTAGGAATCACGAGCGGAGCCGGTGTGCGGCTGTACTCATAGATACGAAAGGCCACTCCGGCGATCAAGACGATCGTGGCGAAGTACATCAGGCCAGTAAAAATAACGGTTAAAGAATTCATCCGTTCCTCTGCGTTGGCAGATCAAAACCCGAGTGGCACCAAAGATCTGGTTCACACTCATCAATGAGCCCGGCGGGGAAACCGCCGAGCGAATGTT
>JAIFKV010000047.1 GCA_020049415.1 Betaproteobacteria bacterium | reverse complement strand
TCGGCCTGCAAACCACCCGCCGCATCCCGCTCTACAACGGCCCGCTGGAATGCCGGTTGGTGGAATACCGGCTGGTGGCGGGGAGTAATCGGAAGGCATGACTCAGGGGCTGCTGTTTGCGTTGCTTTCCCTATTGCTCTACGGCGTCTGGGGATTTTCCTACAAGCTGCTCTCACTGAAAGGCATTCAGGGCGAGTGGGCAGTGTCGCTGGTGATGCTGTTGGGCGCGGTACTGTCCGCCATGATCGCACTGGCACGCGCGGAACCGTTTCCGTTCGACCGCATCGGTGGCGGCTGGCTTGCACTTGGGTTGGTGGCGGTGAGCGGCGCTGTCGGTAATATTTTCCTGATCAAGGCCATGTCCGCGCCGGGACTCAGTTCCGGCGTCTCCCTGGCGGTATCCGGTGCCTATCCCCTGGTGGCGGCGCTGTTGTCTTACCTGTTCCTCGGCGAGCAGTTGACCGGCGTGCAAGTGATCGGCATCGCCGCCATCGTCTCCGGCCTGGGCTTGCTGCTGCTCAATTAGTACGTCGTCTGACGTCGCCGACTACTTCAGCAACCGCCGTTTAGTCAGCGCCAGCGCTGCCGAAAACCCGACGACGCCATAAGCGATCAACGCCATCCCATGCAGCACGACGTCTGCGGGCATTCGCCCCAGCACTAGCGGCCGCGCTAGTTCGATAGCGTGCGTCAGCGGCAGCCAGGCGGCGATATCAGCCAGCCAGGCTGGCAGCGCGCTGGGCGGGTAGAAGACGCCGCCGAGCAGAATCATCGGTGTGATCGCCAGCGTGAAGTAGTAGAGGAAGAAATCATAGTTCGGTGATACCGCGTTGATCGCCAAGCCCATTCCGGCGAAGCAGAAGCCGGTCAGTAGTGCGACCGGTAGCAAGGCGAGGCTCATGCCGAAGTTGTCGTACAAGCCGAGCGTCCAGATCACCAGCATGATCGCCACCGCCGAAAGCTGGCTTTTCGACGTCGCCCAGAACAGTTCACCCAGCAACACATCTTTCAGCGTCAACGGCGTGTTGAGGATGGCCTCCCAGGTTTTCTGCACATGCATGCGCGAGAAAGCGGAATACAGCGTCTCGAACGTCGCAGAATTCATCACGCTGTAGGCCAGCGTGCCGGCGGCGAGGAAGTTGAGATACGGCACGCCATCCACCGCCTGTAGCAAACCGCCGAGACCGTAACCCAGACCCAGCATGTACAACATCGGATCGGCCAGGTTGCCTAGCAGCGACGGAATTGCCAGCTTCTTCCAGACCAGAAAGTTGCGCCGCCAGACCGGATACCAGTTGAGGTTAATCACGCAGATCCCGTCCTGTCAGCTTGAGAAAAACATCTTCCAGATTTGCCGGCCGGTGCAGGTAGCGCAAGCCAGGCTGGTTTTCGAGTTCTTCAACTACACGCTCGGGGGTGTCGGTGTAGCAGAACAGGGTTTCTCCAGCCTCCTCGCAGCGGCGGCAGAACGTCGAGGCACAGGTCTTCCACTCAGCCATCGCATCGCCGTAGATTTCCACCACATGCGGCTCGATGTGCTGTTTGATCAATTCACGCGGGCTACCGCGCACGATGACGCGGCCCTGGTCGAGCACGCTGATGACGTCACACAGGCGTTCGGCTTCGTCCATGAAATGCGTCGTCAGCAGCAGTGTCTTGCCTTGCCCGATCAAGCGGCGCAGGCCTTGCCAGATCAGGTGCCGTGCTTGCGGGTCGAGGCCGGTGGTGGGTTCGTCGAGGAAGATCAGGTCGGGGTCGTTGACCAGCGCGCGCGCCAGCGTCAGCCGTCGTTTCATGCCGCCGGACAGGTTGTTGATCGGCGCATCGGCTTTGCCGGCGAGTCCGGAAAACTCCAGCAGATAAGGAATACGCGCTTCGATTTCGCGCCCCTTCATGCCGAAATAGCGGCCGTAAGTCAGCAGGTTTTCGCGCACCGTGAAATCCGGGTCGAGACTGTCGATCTGCGGCACCACGCCCACTTTGCGCCGGGCCAGCGCGGCTTCGGCTGGCATTGGATAACCGAGCAGATCGACCGTGCCGGTATCGGCGCTGATCAATCCCAACGCCAAGCGCAAGGTCGTGGTTTTGCCAGCGCCATTGGGTCCGAGCAGACCATGACAACGGCCGGGTTCAAGTTCCAGATCAAGACCATCGACAACGCGAACACCTGCGTAGGACTTGCTCAGACCCGCCAGTTTCAGGGGCGAGGTCATGGTTTGCAAAGGGCTTCCACCTGGCTTTGCAACGCGCGCAGCTTGCCGTGAAAAAAGTGCCCTGCGCCTTCGATGGCGATCAGTGGAATGGCATGCAAATCTGCGTATTCGCGGGCCGCCTGGAACGGGATCACTTCGTCTTCGATGCCATGCAGGATGGTGGTCGGGATGCGGGCGGCTTCAAATGCGTACATCGAAACCGCCGGGCCGACCATGATCAAGCGTTCCGCGTGCAGTTCCTGCGCGACCCGATGTTGTACGTAAGCGCCGAAGGAGAAGCCCATCAGTGTCCACGGCAGCTTGCCGTAGTGGGCGGTTATCGCTGCCGCCAGTGCCAGCAGGTCTTCTGTTTCTCCGATGCCGTGGTCGTATTCGCCTGCGCTGCTGCCGACGCCGCGAAAGTTGGGCCGCACCGCGACCAGCCCGCACGCCACCGCCGCGCGCGCCAGTGTCCACGCCACCTTGTTATCCAGGCTTCCGCCTTTCAGCGGATGCGGATGCGCGATCAAGGCGAGCCCCACCGGTGCATTTGCAAACACGCCGACGGGTTCTTCGATCACCGTCTCGATGGCCCCAACCGGGCCTTTGATGCGCAGTTTGTGTTGCTTTGTCACGGGGTCAAATCTTTAACCTTTCAACGACTTTGCCGTCGCGCAGATGCGATTCGATGATTTCGTCGATGTCATCCTGATCGACGTAGGTGTACCAGACCGCGTCCGGGTAAACCACGCAGACCGGGCCTTCACCGCAGCGGTCGAAGCAACCGGCGCGGTTGACCCGGCAGTTGCCTTCCTTGCCATGCAAGCCGAGTTTTTTCGCCTTCTTTTTGGCATGTTCGAACATCGCCTCGGCATTGTGATCGGTACAGCAGGCGGCGCCGTCTTCGCGCTGGTTGAGGCAGAAAAACAGATGATGTTTGAAGTGGCTCATGATGAGTTGCATGGGTTAACGTGAAATTATGGCCGGATTGTAGGGTGCGCCGTGCGCACCATGCGCGTTGATCGAAGTGCTGAATGCCGATAATGCCCGGTGCGCGCGGTGCACCCCGCTTGCTTGGTTGGCGTGTTGTTTCATGGCCTGGCGTGTGACAACTCGCAACATCATCGGTTAGAAAAACTTAAAGTTCGTGAGATTTTGCGCAAGAGCCTTTGGCCTTTTCAACCGGGTATTTGGCGGCATTGATCGCCAGTTTGTCTTCGGCGGACATCGGCCATCTCCTGGCGCACCGCTTCATGCTTATCCGGCGGCAGGTTGAGACTCTGTTCCGGCGTCAGCCACTGGAACGGTTCCAGCAGTTCGGCGGCTTCGACGATCAACGCGGCGGTCAGGTTCTTCGGGGTGTGATACTGGTGCCAGTCGCGTTCGCGGCCGAATTCACGCACGGCAGTCGAGAGTAGTTCCAGGGTGGCGATGGTCATGATCAAGTAGGCAGAGTAATGGCTGGGACAATGCCATGCGCGGTGGCATTTTTAGCCAGGACGATATCGAGAGTAGCCAGATGGCTGGCGCCCAGACGCAGGGCCAGCGCGAGATGCAGCGCGTCACCCGCGCGCAAGCCCGAGTCAACGTTGCGGCATAAGACGCGGGCGCGTTGCATATCGGCTTCCAGCGGCAAGACGTGTGGCCCGAAGCGGGCGGCAAAAGCGTCTATGTCGTTGATTGCCATTGCGTGGCTAATGGCATCAAGTTCGCCGCGCCGGTGTTTGATGGCTAGTGCGCTGTCACATTCCACCAATGCCCAGATGGAAAACAACAGGCCGCTGCTTTGCTCGCCAAACCAGCGTTGTGCCAGATCGGTATGCGGTTCGCGCACATGCGCGGCGACCAGAACACTGGTATCGACATAGACGCGCATTGGATCAGTAGCGCTCGGATTCGCGCAGCAGCTGGCTGCTGGGAGTAGTTATTGGCTGTCCAGCCAAGTGCGCGTTGACTTCGGCAAAGTGCGCGCGCAGCCATTCATCTCGCGTTCTCTTGCTTGTGGGAACCAGTTCCAGAGTGCCGGCAGGGGTGGTGGCGCACTCCACCAATTCACCTTCTTCCAGCGCCAGATTGCGTGCGATTTCTGCCGGAATGCGCACCGCCAGGCTATTGCCCCAGCGAGAAATGGTCAGTTGCATACTGCCTCCATGGATAAACTATTTGTCTGAATGTATAAACCACAACAACCCCATCACCGTCTTCGCTTCATTGATGCGACCATCGCCGACCATCGCCATCGCTTCAGTAAACGGCACGCGCAGGATTTCCAGGAATTCGTCGTCATCCATGTTCTCGCCGCTGAACTCCAGGCCCCGGGCGAGGAAATAGACCAGGCGTTCGTCGGAATAGCCGATGCACGGATAAAAAGTCGGCAGTTCGCGCCATTCGTGCGCCAGATAGCCGGTTTCTTCTTGCAGCTCACGTTGCGCGCAGACGAGTTCATTTTCATCCGGGTCGAATTTGCCGGCGGGCAATTCGATAAAGTCGCGATGCAGCGGATAGCGATGCTGGCGTTCGAGCAGGATGTCGCCGTTATCGAAGATCGGCAGGATCACCGCCGCGCCGGGATGAACGATGTATTCGCGTGTCGATTCGGCGCCGTTGGGCAGGCGTACCCGATCTTTTTTGACGTGCAACAATCGGCCTTGATATTCGTCGTGGGAATCGAGGGTGTGTTCGGTGAGGTCAGGCGTGGTCATGGTTGAAAGTGATCGATTTCAGGATGGGATTGGCGCGAGTATAGTTGCCCGGCGCGGTGCTGGCCGGGGCAGGCTACCCGTGCAGAGAACGTTCATGCAGTGCATGAACCCAATTTTTTTACCCGTTTGATCCCGGAGACAGTAATGCCGCAAACCAAGATTTTGCTCGACGAATCCGACATTCCCACGCATTGGTACAACATCGTGGCGGATATGCCCAACAAACCCTTGCCGCCGTTGGGGCCTGATGGACAACCGGTGGGGCCGGACAAGATGGGCGCCATTTTTCCGATGAATATCCTGGAACAAGAAATGTCCAGCGAACGCTGGATCGCAATTCCGGAACCGGTGCGAGAAATTTATCGCATGTGGCGGCCGTCGCCGTTGTTTCGCGCACATCGTCTGGAACAGGTTCTGGGCACGCCGTGCAAGATTTATTACAAGTACGAAGGCGTATCGCCGGCTGGTTCGCACAAGCCTAATTCCGCCATTCCGCAGGCTTATTTCAACAAGGTAGCCGGCATCAATCGGCTCACCACCGAGACTGGCGCGGGGCAGTGGGGTTGCAGCCTGGCGCTGGCCGGGCAGATGTTCGACATGGAAATCCGTGTTTACATGGTGAAGGTGTCGTACCAGCAAAAACCGTTCCGCCGCTCGATGATGCAGACCTGGGGCGCTGAAGTCTTCGCCAGCCCGACCAACTTGACCGAGTGTGGTCGCGGCATTCTGGCGACTGACCCGGAGAATCAAGGCAGCCTCGGCATCGCCATCTCGGAAGCCGTGGAAGAAGCCGCCAGCCGAGCCGACACCAACTATGCGCTGGGTTCGGTGCTGAACCATGTGTTGTTGCATCAGACCATCATCGGTCAGGAAGCGAAGAAGCAGTTCGAAAAGGTGGGCGACTATCCGGACATGATCTTTGCGCCCTGTGGCGGCGGCTGCAATTTCGCCGGGGTCAGCTTTCCCTTCCTCGCCGACAAGGCTGCGGGCGACAAGCGCGCGGAAAATCTGCGCTGCGTGGCAGTGGAACCCAACTCCTGTCCGAGTTTGACCAAGGGCGTCTATGCCTACGACTACGGCGACGCTTCCGGCTACACGCCACTGATGAAGATGTACACCCTGGGCCACGATTTCATGCCGCCAGGCATCCACGCTGGCGGCCTGCGTTACCACGGTGTTTCGCCGCTGATTTCGCAGCTTTATCACGAGAAGATGATCGAGGCGATTTCGGTGCCGCAAGTGGCGACCTTCGAGGCCGGCGTTATGTTTGCGCGTGCCGAGGGCATCATCCCCGCGCCTGAATCTTGCCACGGCATCCGGGCCGCCATTGATGAGGCTTTGCGTTGCAAGGTGAGCGGCGAACCGAAGACCTTGCTGATCAACTTGTCCGGACACGGCCACTTCGACATGGCCAGCTACGACAAGTATTTTGCCGGCGAATTGGTTGACTTCGAGTATCCCGAGCACGAAATCGAGGCCGCACTGGCTCGGTTGCCGAAGGTGGGGTGATTCTGCATCTAGGTGCGGTATCCGCAACCAGGCCATTTCTCGCGCTCGATCAATGATTTAAGCGTTGGAAATGGCCGCATGCATTTTTTGCCTGCTCGACATGCTTCGTTGTGCGGGTACTTTCTTTCTCTTGTTACCGACTGTCCAGGTTATACATGGACAGTCGCTTCGTCAGGCGCACGCTGAGCTCACGGGTATTCGCTCGCCAGCGTCTCGTCGACCAGTTGCTTCAGTTGATCGTAGCCAAAACTCGTCAATGGCTTGCCATTGACGAAGAAATCCGGGGTCTTGCTCACATTGAGTGTCTGCACATCAGCCATGTCTTGCGCGATTTTCTGGGTGACGGCGGGCGAACTCATGTCGGCCTTGAGTTGATTCAGATCCAGGCCGAGACCTTCGATATGGCGCCAGACCCGATCGGGCTGCACGACGTGATTGGTCACCCAGTCGTCCTGCGCGGCGAACAGAGCTTCGAGGGTTTCCCAATGTTTGCCCTGTTTGTCAGCCGCATAGAGCAGCGCCACAACCTGATTTGAATTGTCATGGAAGGGGGCGTAGCGCAAGGTCAGGTGAAGCTGCTCCGGATGCGCGATCAGCATGTCCTTGACGAAAGGGTAAAAGTTTTTACAGGTGCCACAGGCTGGGTCGAGGAATTCGACAATGCGCACTTTTGCGGCGGTGGGGCCGAGTTGCGGCGAATAATCGCGCACCAGGCCGGCCCGATTTTGCTCGGCCAGTTGTTCGGCTTTGCCGGTCTGTTCCGCTTTGAAGTAAAGCGTGCCAGCCAGAAAAGCCAGCAACAAGAGAATGCCGGCGGAGATAAACAGGGTTTTCTTCATTGGGTGGCCTTGAAGTGAGTGATTAATAACAGCGTAATGATGCCGGAAAACGCCAATACGGAAAGTATTGGCAGGGTCAGAAAGCCGAACCAGACGATCTGTTCCACCGAGCACGGCACGCCTTTGCTGCAGGGTGTGATGGCTTCCGGAATGAAGCCGCTGGAGACGCCCCAATGCAACAGCGCCAGCGCCCAGCCGATCAGCGCCAGCGGTAACGCATAGCGGACGACACGCGGATCGAACGGAAACAGTCCGGCTGCCAGAATCAGCACCAGCGGAAACATCGCTATGCGCTGATACCAGCACAGCACGCAAGGCGTATAGCCCATCACCTCGCCGAGAAACAGCGCGGCCAGCGTCGAAATGCTGGCCAGCAGCCAGGCGAGGAAAATCAGCATCCAGCCGGTGGGGTATGCGGGTTGGGCTAAGTGGAGCGGCATCAGCTTATGGGATCAATTGGAAAAGGTGTCTGGCGCGTTCGCTGCGATCTCTCGCACCGGCACGCGCCACAGGAAAAACAGCAGAATCAGGCCGACCATCGCCAACATCAAGCGATGCCAGTTCGACGACATCAACAGCATCGAGTTGCCGAAAGATAGCAGCATCAGGCCGTAGGCGACACCATCCAGGCGGTGCTCTTGACCAGTTGTGCCGCACGTGCGGCACGCTCTTCTTCGCTGCACCGTTTGGGCTGATTCGGCGCGAGATGGGC
>JAIFKV010000225.1 GCA_020049415.1 Betaproteobacteria bacterium | reverse complement strand
CGCGGCACCTTCATTACCGCCGAAAGTTACCTCAACCACCTCAACCCCGAATGGCTGCGTTACTACTACGCTGCCAAATTGAATGGCTCGATGGAAGACATCGACCTCAACCTGGAAGACTTCGCTGCGCGGATAAACAGCGATCTGGTCGGCAAATACGTCAACATCGCCAGTCGGTGCGCCGGCTTCATCAGCAAGCGCTTTGCCGGCAAACTGGGCGTGTGCGACATCAACGCCGCCGCCGAATTCAGCTCGGCGTTTGCCGAAGGTGCGATTGCCAGCAGTTACGAAACACGTGATTACGGCCGCGCGCTGCGAGAAATCATGCGGCTGGCCGATGTCGCCAACCAATACATCGCCGAAAAGAAACCCTGGGAAATGGCCAAGCAAGAAGGCCGCGAAGCAGAGTTGCATGAAGTCTGCACTACCGCAATGACCCAGTTCCGTGACCTTACGTTGTACCTGAAACCAGTATTGCCAAAGCTGGCGGAACAGGTAGAAAGCTTCCTCAATATTCCGCCGCTGACCTGGAACGAAGCCTGGGCGCCGCTGGCAGAGGGCTCGAAACCATGGTGGAAGAGAACAAACAAAGTCTGGCCCCCACTCCTGAAGTCGTCGTCCCGGCGCCATTCAAGCACGCAGAACACCAGCAGAATGAAGCCAAAGCCGAAGTCGCCGCCTCGCCTTGGGAACCGTTCATCAGCATCGACGACTTTACTAAAATCGATCTGCGCATTGTCCGTATAGCCAACGCCGAACATGTCGAAGGCGCCGACAAGTTGCTGAAACTCACGCTCGACCTGGGCACTGAAACACGCACCGTATTCGCCGGCATCAAAGCCGCCTATGCCCCGGAAACGCTGATCGGCCGCCTCACCGTGATGGTCGCCAATCTGGCACCGCGCAAAATGAAGTTTGGCCTCAGTGAAGGCATGGTTCTGGCCGCCAGCGACGAGCGTGGCGGACCTTACCTGCTCTCCCCGGACAGCGGCGCGCAACCTGGCATGCGAATCAAGTAATGGACGGTCGACAAGGCCATACAAGACTGGGCGATGTTCTTCATGGCAAGCTGGATGACTGAAAAAGAGGGTTTCCAGAACACCTCGACGAAGATGCGCGGTCTTGTTTCAAGCAGCATAATTTGCCTCTCGCTACGGATCGAGACATTCCGATGCAACTCACTGTTTCCCAGCACGCCAGCGCAACCATTGTCGCCCCGGTCGGGCGTATCGATCATGCCAGCGCTGATGCATTTCTGGCGCAAGTTCAGACTTTACTGGCAACGCATGGCCCCGACTCACCTCCCCTGCTGCTGGATTTTTCCGCTGTCGATTACATCGCCAGCGTCGGCTTGCGCGCGCTGATGGTTTCTTCACGGCAAGCCAAGAGCAGCGGCGGGAAAATCGCCATCGTTGCGCTGCAACCGTTAGTACAAGAAGTTTTCAACATTGCGCGTTTCAATCTGGTTATCGCTTGTTTTGATACATTGGAGTCCGCCACCAAGGAGCTTTCGGCATGCGAGTGAAATTCTGGGGAACACGCGGTTCATTACCGGTGGCCGCCACCGCTGGCGAAGTCAAAAAGAAGATCATCGCCGCGCTTGAGGCGGCTAATGGCCGGCAATTCACATCAAATAGCGAAATAGCAACCTTTGCAGACAGTCTTCCGTTTGCCGTCGTCGGCAGTTTTGGCGGCAATTCATCCTGTGTCGAGTTGATCGGTGCCTCCGAAGAACATGTCATTTGCGACATCGGCAGCGGCGCCCGGCCGCTAGGTCACGCCAAACTGGCGGCTTATGGCCCGGGCAAACCGCAGACCTACCATTTCTTTGTCTCGCATCTGCATTGGGATCACTTGATGGGGCTGCCGTTTTTCGTGCCGATCTACATTCCCGGCAACCGCATCGTCATGCATGGCTGCCATCCAGATCTGGAAGCCGCCGTTCGACTACAGATGTCAGCCCCCTGCTTTCCGGTCGATTTCAGCCAGATTGGCGCAACAGTCGAGTTCGATATTCTTGAACCGGGCCGCGATTACGAAATCGCGGGCTTCAAAGTCCGCGCCAAATTGCAACTGCATAGCGGCGACTCTTATGGCTACCGTTTCGAACAGGCCGAAAAATCAGTCGTTTACTCCACCGATTCTGAACACAAACTCGAAAACCGCGCCGAGCAACATACTTTCATCGATTTTTTTCGCAAAGCCGATCTGGTGATCTTCGACACCATGTACAGCCTTGCCGATGCGATCACCGTCAAAGCGGACTGGGGGCATTCGAGCAATATCATCGCCGTCGAGCTTTGCCAGGATGCCGAGGTGGTACGTCTGGCGATGTTTCACCATGAACCGATTCATGACGATGCCAAGTTGTGCAGCCTGCTCGACGAGACCCGCCGGTTCGAGGAAATCACCCGAGATGGCCGCGCGCCGCTGGAAATCTTGTCCGCCTACGATGGGTTGACTGTCGAGCTGTGAGCTTTATCAGCAGTCGCTTAACGTTCTTTTTTGTTCGACTCAGCCAAGGACGTCTGCTTGCGCTAGCCCTACTGGGCCTGGCCGGTCTGGTGCTTTACCGCATTGAAGACACCCCCCTGGCCAATCTGCATGCGGCGCAGTTCGACCACTACCAGCGGCAAATGCCGCGCCCCCGGGAAGAACAACCGGCAATCGTGGTCGAGATCGACAGCAGAAGTCTGGCCGAATACGGTCAGTGGCCCTGGTCGCGGGATCGAGTCGCCGAATTGGTCGAACGCATTCTGGCTGGCGCACCGCTGGCGGTTGGCTTGGACATGCTGTTCAGCGAACAGGACCACTACAGCCCGGAAGCGCTCGCGCAGCGCCTGCCGTCGCTTTCCCCCACCGCCCTACAGCAATTGCCGAATCCGGATCGGCATCTGGCGCAAGTGCTGGCCAGCGGCCCGACTGTGCTGGCCATTTCGGGTCTGTCGCGACAATTATCCGGTTCGCGCGCGCCGCAAAAACCGCTCACCCAGGTTGATCAACTGGAATCAGCCCGCCCCCGGCTGATTCATTTCGCCGCCGGTCTGACCAGCCTGCCGATCCTTGAGCACGCAGCGGCTGGGGAAGGCTTCATCAATCCCTCGCCGGAAAAACTCACCGCAACGCGAGAGCGCGGCGTATTGCGGCGAGTGCCAACGCTGGCGCTGATCGAGCAACAACCGTTTCTTTCGTTGCCACTTGAAATGGTGCGTCTGGCGCTGGGCGAAGAAGGCGCCACCCGGCTTGATCTCGGAGCGAAAGGCATTCAACGCATTCATATTGGCGCCTACAGCCTGCCGACGCAGCCGAATGGGGAAGTGCTGCTGCATTTCGGCAAGGCGGATTCGCACTACTACCTTTCCGCCGCCGACGTGCTGGCGGGCCGGGTTGCAGCGGAAATTTTCGCCTCGCGTCTGGTGCTGATCGGTTTCAATGCCAGCGGCCTGCAAGATCGTATCGTCACACCGCTGGGCGACAGTTTGCCGGGCGTCGACATCCACGTGCAGGTCATCGAAAGCCTGCTCGCCGGCATCGCCTTGCAGCGTCCGCCCTGGTTGCCGAATCTGGAACTGGCCGCGCTGCTGATGAGCGGGCTGATCTTGATCGGCGTCATTCCGGCCATGCGACCACGTTATGCCGCCGCCACCTTTGTCGGCCTGAGCCTGGCTTGGGTGCTCAGCGGCTACATCGCTTTCAAGGTCGGCGGCTGGCTGTTCGACAGCACCGCCATCGTCCTCCTGCTCAGCCCGATCTTCATGTCGCTGTTAAGTGGCACCCTGATCGTCGCCGATAATCAGCGCCGCAGCGCCGAACACGCCTTGCACAGCAGCCGGGAAGAAGCCGCGCGGATGAGCGGCGAACTCGATGCCGCGCGGCGCATCCAGATCGGGCTGTTGCCAAACCCAAGCAAGGATTTTGCCCAAGAACACCGTTTTGAAGTCGCCGCCCTGCTCGAACCAGCCCGCGCGGTGGGCGGCGATTATTACGATTGCTTCACACTCGATGCGCGGCGACTTTGTTTTGCCATCGCCGACGTCTCCGGCAAGGGGTTGCCGGCCAGTTTATTCATGGCGGTCGCCAAAACCCTCACTGGCGCCCTCGCCCGCCGCGCACCCGACATCGGCCAGGCGATGCGCGAGGTTGAAGTGGAATTGAATCGTGAAAATCCTGAATTCCTGTTTGTCACCGCCTTCGTCGGCGTTCTTGACGTCGAAACGGGCCAACTCGATTTCGTCCGTGCCGGCCACGACGCCCCATTGCTGCTGCGCGGCGGAGAGATCCTGCGCATCGATGCCGAAGCCGCAGCCGGACCGCCGCTATGCGCGGTCGGCGACTTTTCCTATCAGGCCGCGCAAACGCAATTAGCGCCTGGCGACCTGCTCTGTTTGTTCACCGATGGCGTCACCGAGGCCAGTAATGGCGTCAGCTTGTTTGGCGTCGATCGGCTGATTGACGCAATGATTGCGCCAGCCAGAGAAACCAGTATGCAAGCACGCATTGAGGATTTGCGCGATGCGGTCAGAAACTTTGAAGCGGGACAACCGGCCGCCGACGACCTGACTTTGCTGCTGCTTCATTGGCGGGGCGGCAAAAACGTCAACGCAGACTAATTTCGACACGCCGGTTCAACGCCTCATCAACCTCGTCTTCGGTCGCCAGCAGCGGCTCGCGCTCGCCGCGCGAGGTGGTTTCAATCGCGGATTCGGCTATCCCCGCCGCGATCAGCAACAGCCGCACCGCCTCGGCCCGGCTTTGCCCCAACACATCGTTGTTCTGCAACTCGCCAACCCGATCGGTATGCCCGATGATCATGATCTCCGCCGCCGCGCGTGACTGAAATTCAACCTTCGCCTGCTCGAACTCCAGTATTGACGCGGGGGTCAGCAGATCGCTGCCGGATTCGAAATAAAGCGTATAGCTGCGCGCCCGTGGCGGCCGCGCCGATAAAGCAGCGGCAAAGCGCTGTTGCACCTGTTCCGGTGCAACCGGGGTAATGCTGTTGTAAGCGCTTCGCCGCACACTGACGGCATAGGGCTGATCGAGAATTTGCTCAATCCGCCGTTCACCCTGAAGATTTTGCAACACCAGCGCACTCGCGCGGCCATCCGCCGATGGCAACAACACAATCCGCTCGCTGGCGCAGCCGGATAACAAGATCAAGCTGAATAAAAGCACGGCGCGCGACATTTCACTCATCCTCATTGGCGATGACTTCGATGGCGAACTCGGTGCCGCGCACGCCCAGAATCGAAGAAGGGGTATGAAAATCAACCGACTCCGGGGTCTGCTTGGCAATCTTGCCGGTAGCGACAGACAATGTTCCTCGTTTGATGCCAACCGACATCGCACCGGCATGGGTCGATCGATTGAAGGTGAACTTGTCGAGACTGATCGCTGAATCAGGTCCGGCCGAAAGCAAGGTATTGTCTTTCAAGCTGATGCCGACCGAACCATTCGCGCCGGTACGGATCTTGTCCGCCGCATAAACCCGCGCGCCCACTGTCCCCGCCAACATCACTCCAGCCCGCAGAATGCTGACCTGGCCTTTGCTGACCTTGATCATGCCAGCGGCAATATCCGCATCCGCCATGGCGCTTGGCGTCAAAAAAGCGAAAATCGCAGCTACCACCCAATTTGCTTTAACCATCTTGTCCTCAGGCTCAGAACCTCAACGCAACAGATTCGATTCTAGTGCAGGCGCCGGTGAAATTTCCGTCGCCGCGCGCTTTGCCCAATTGCCACGCCTGATAGCCTGGATCGAGATCAATGCCTCTACCTGCGCAATTGATCCGACGATGACAAAACGAATCCAACTGGTGATCGAAGAACTTTTCACCAACAGCATCCTGCATGGCCACGAAACCGAATGCGATTCCAGTATCGAACTCACCTTCAATGTCGATGCCAAGCGAATCAAACTGACCTACAGCGACTGCGCCAAACCGTTCGACCTGCTCACGGCGCAACCCTTGCCAACCAGCACGGAGCGTATCGGCGGTGTCGGCCTCAATCTGGTACGCGCCATGACCAGCGCGATACGTTACCGTCACGCCAACGGACGCAACATCATCGAACTCGAATTTCCCGTTTGAGAAAGTCGAAAAACATGCTTCCGTAAATAATGGAGTTGATAGTCGGATCACCCGCAGGATGGCAAAGGAAAGCGTGCCCATCAATTTACCGAACAGGGAGGAAGTAACTACTTAATGAAGGTGCGACACCTACCAGAATCGGCACCTTGAGCAGATGCGCTATAGTCGAATCAGAGAATTTCAAAACTCATCAAGCGAAGCCACCAGATCACTTTTGCTCAGCACAACTCAAGGAGATTATTTTTATGCCGCCCAGCCACGCCGATATGCCGAACATTTCCGCATCGGGTCACGACTTGAGTCCGCTCAGCGCCAGCGAACGAGATCGGCTGGCCGCCGAACTCACTCCAGAGGAAAGACGGGTGATTTTGAACCAAGGCACAGAAGCACCGTTTTGCGGCGGTTTGCTGGCCAACAAGGCGAGTGGCGTTTATCACTGCCGTCTGTGCAATCTGCCTTTATTTCGCTCCACCGCCAAATTCGAATCCGGCACCGGCTGGCCGAGTTTTTCGCAACCGTTCGACGCGCAACACGTGCGTACGCTGCGCGATGTCAGCCACGGCATGATTCGGGATGAAATCCGCTGCGCCCGCTGCGACGGCCATCTAGGCCATGTTTTTGCGGATGGCCCAGCACCGAGCGGGCAACGTTATTGCCTCAACTCGGTGTCGCTGACCTTCGTGGAAGGCGAATAAAACTCGCCTGTCTGGATCAGTGGTAGGTCAATTCCGACCAGCGTTTTGCTTCGATCATGGCGGATTTGACGCTTGCCCATTCGGCTTCGGAACCGGCGGTCTTGGCCATGCTGGCATCGAAAGCAGCGGCGATTTTCTTCATGCCGGCAAGATAGACGTGGGTTTTCGGGTCTTGCACCAGCTTCCAGATTTCGGCGGCATGATCTTCGATGCCACTATGCAGGGCATCGCCCGCATCTTTGAGCACTCCCGCGCTTAAGGCCTGAATCGCGGAGAAGGTGGCCTGATCGTAATAATTGGTCAAATCCTGGTTGAGGTCGTTCATATAGAGCATTTCGGTGCCGTTCCGGGCGCCGTAAAACAACCTTACCTTGCCTTCCCAGCCACCTTGCTCATCGTAAATCCGCCGCAAGAAGGCGCGGAAAGGCGCAATACCGGTGCCGGTGCCGAGCATCAGCAAGTTACTGGTCTTGTCGGCGGGAATCCGGAATGGGCTGCGATGCGGACCGGTAATGGTGATTTTGTCGCCCAGTTGCGCGTTGCACAGATAGTGGGAGGCCTCGCCCGGATATTCCTCACCGGAAACCTCATCAATGTAAAAGCAGCGCCGAACCAGGAGTTCAAGCTCAACGCCCTCTCCATCGGCCGATTTGCGCGCGTTGGCGATGGTGTAGAAACGATGATGCGTCGGGTTACCAAAAGCATGCGGGCCAGGCGTCAGGACACCGATGGTCTGGCCTTCAAGAAAATAAAAAGCAGGCGCATCGATGCGAAGCAGAATCAGGCGTATCTCGTCGGTTGACTCTGGTGTAACGCGTTTAGAACTGGCGATGATTGCTTCGGTGGTGTCGCTGACGTTGAAGTTTGCTTCGAGGTCGGTCATGGCGTTGAATCCGATTGTTTAAAAAAATTGGGGCTGAAAAGTGGCTGGCGCAAACCAGCGTAATGTCATTGCTGAAATCATAGGCTTTCAATTATGAGTCAGTTTCGTTCACTTGAACTATTCACCGACCAATGAAACCAGCATTGCGCGAAGTTCGGCGACTTCCCGTTCAAGCTGATCGACACGCGCTTCCAGATCGGCTGTCGGTGCGCTCAAGCTGATACTGGCGGGCTCCAGGACAGGTTCCCCGCAAAGCAGATGCGTCCAGCGTTGCTCACGTGCGCCGGGCTGCCTGGGCAGTTTGAGCACCATTGCGCCGCTGGCTCGGTCGGCCAATTCTTCCAGATAAGCTTCTACCGTCGAGGCATCGGCAAACCGGTGCAAGCGTTCGCAATTGGCGCGCAATTCGCTTGCGGTCTGGGGGCCGCGCAGCATCAAAACCGCAAGTAAATCCATGCTCGCCGCTGGCACCTCATATACCTTGGCAAAGTTGTGTGCATAGCGCAGAACGCGGCCGGAAGCGCCGTAGCTTTCCATGATCAGCGTACTGCCACGCAGGCTTTCCAGCGCGCTTTGCACTTCGCTTTCCGTCACCGACATCACGGGTTCGCGGGAAGTTTTCTGGTTGCAGCCCGCAGTCAAGCTATTGACTGTAAGCGGATAAGCATCCGGCGTGGTTCTGGATTTTTCGATCAACACGCCAAGGACGCGTGCTTCGATTTGCGACAAGACATGCAACATGCGATTTCTCGTAAATAAAAAATCAATCCGGCAGATCGGGAGACGGACCCTTGTCCCTGGTAATCATATACATGCCGACACCCGCCAAGCCCATCCACAAGACCATCGCCCAAACCCCCAACATTTCGGAGAGCGGACCAATAAAGAACAACATGGCCAAGGCGAGGCCGAGCAGACCGTTGCCGATCCAGAAAGTGGGTTTTTGGTGCGGGTCGTTCATTCAGAGCTCCGTGCTTTTGTGATGAGAAAAAGCGGTTTGTTACGCTTTTGCCTCGCCGAAATCAGCGCTGGTGTGATGCAGCATGTTGGCAACATCGGTTCAGCGTGGTCGCTTCGGCTGGGCAACTTTTGCGGCACGTTTGACAACGGCTTTGATGACCGGATCAGTAGCCGGAACCATGGCGGTCTTGGCGAGCGCTGTCGCGGCGGGCTGCACCACCATTTGCACCACCACCTCGGCGCGGCGATTGGGGGCCAGGCAAAGGATGGTCTCCAGGTTTGCACCTCCGGGGCAGTTGATCACTGGCACGGCTTCACCTTTAGCCTGCAACTGAATCCGCTCCAGAGAAACCCCCTTTTCGGTCAAATATTTCTTTACCGTTTCCGCGCGCTGCAATGAGAGTCGCTTGTTGTAGGGTTCCGGCCCGAGTCGGTCGGCGTGGCCGGTGACCTGAATCGGCAAGTTGCCGGTGGATTCCGCCAGCCAGCTATCCAGCATGGCGCGGCCGGCTTCGGTCAACTCGGCGCTGTCGAACTCGAAATGAGCCAGCGCATCTTTGTCAACAACCGCAACCGTTGCCGCAACCGGCTGGATATCGGCGCTCGCCGGCGTGGCTGCTTCAGTTTTGGCTACCGCTTCGGTTTGAACAACTTCGAGCGCTGGCGGAACGGGGGCCGGATCAGACTTCACCCCCTCGGGGGCGACAGATGCCACGCTTACCGGCTCCGCCGGGGCGGCCGCAGTGGGGGGCGAACTGACAACCGCAACAACCGCCAAAGCAGCCGGCGGAGTGATCGTTTCCGCCTCCGGCTGGGCAGGCGCAGACAACACGCTGGGCGCGGTTTCCGCGACCACCACCGGCGCGACGGCCTTTTCGACATCGACGGAATTGGGCGGCGCAAGCGGCGTGACCGGCATCAAGCCAGGCGCGGACAGCACGCTGGGCGCGGCTTCCGCGACCACCACCGGCGCGGCAGCCTTCTCGGTATCGATGGAATCGGGCGGCGCAAGCGGCGTGACAGGCATCAAGCGGGTCAGCGCTTGCCCGTCAGCCATCGCGGCGACGGGCGGATTCGCGACCGGTAAAGTGACTTGCGCCATCGGCGGCATCGTGAATGTGGGAAAGGTAAAAGGGGTGCTCGGCGGCGATGCGAATGTCAGGTTTGGCAACTGCGGTAAAGAAAGGGGCGGCACGGAAAGCGGCGTGTAAGCGCTACCGGCAAAAGGCTGAGCAGGGTAAGGATTCGAGCCAAATGAAGCGGCTGGAGCTGTCGGCATCTGGATCGAAGCGGGCCCCATCGGAAATTGAAATAGATCGGGCAGGCCGGGCAGTTGATAGCCCGGAGCGGGTCCAGCCAAGGCAATCGGCTGGCATAGACTCTGGCCATTGGGCAGCAGTTGGCAGAACTGATTGATCGCGTAGATGATGATGCGAGAACAAAAGTCGTCCGCCGCGCGAGCCGGCACGGGAAGTATCGTCGCGGCCGTCATCAGCGCGAGGGCAAGTGTGTTTTGTTTCATTATTTCCCCTGGGTATTCAATAGGTTGAGTTGATTATTAACAGACTATCCGGGGTAGCCCGGAGATTTCATGAATTCTTGCGATGATCGCGCAGGATTTTGTTTGCACAGGGGATTCCGGATTCTCTCTGGTTCAATTTTCGCGTCGGATTTTAACTGGATGCCGCGTGTTCAATGCAGCCAGATTACGTTGAGCCGGTCAGGCTTGGGTCGGCAATGACACAAATCGACGTCACCAACCCGCATCAGAGCAAAGGCTGGAGACGATCGGTGACAAACGGTGATCATCAAATTTCAATGCCTTCTGACCAGATCAATGCATTGACGTGGGCGAGGTTGACGGTATCCGCGTCAACCCCGATGTCGGCGGCGGTAGCAGCGATAGCGGCTTGATCGAAATGCTCGCACGCGAGGGCGAGCTTGACGTAGGGCGCATACAGGCCGCTGCGATCGAGCAGCGCATCCAGCACCGCTTGCGGCAGTTGCAGTCCGGCCAGGGCTTGCTTCATCGGCACGTTGAGCAAGGCGTCGAGCAAGGAAAAAATGCCGACGATGAAGAGTCCATCGCGCTGGTTGGGCTTCAGCCTGTCGCGGCCCAGGCTTTCGGTGAAATGCGCCCGCACCAGCGCATTGCGCAGCAATGACTGGCTGCGTGGATCGACCTCGCCGCCAGTGAACAGCAGCAGCGTCAGCCAGCGGTAAATTTGATCGTGACCGAGCAGCATGAGCGCATGACCGATCGACTCGATGGTCCGTCGCAGGCCGATGGCGGGTGAATTGATATAGCGCAACAAACGATACGATAGCGCCGGGTCGAGCTTGAAGGTGGCTTCGATTTTCGCGAAGTCAGCGCGATTCTTTACCAGATTGAGCAACTCCATCACCCGCATGCTGCTGCTGTCCAGGCGATGCGCGCCGGCAGCCAAGGGATGCGTGTAGTAGTACCCCTGGTAGAGATTGAACGAGAGTTTTCGGCAAGCTTCGTAAACTTCCGGGGTGTCAACCTGAGTCGCGATCAGCAGCGGTTTCTTGCCCGGCCCGTTATTCAGGCTGCGTACCACTTCCCCAGCCAGCGCCATGGCGTCATGGCGGGTTGTATCGAGCCGGATATACCGGCAGTAGGCGGCGAGATCGTGGTTGTCGCCCGGATCGTCAAGCGCCAGTTGCAAGCCTTCATGCGCCAGTTGTTCAGCGCGGGCAATGAGGGCGGGCGAACTCCGCTCGGGGTGTATCGCCACCACCACCTTGTCTTTCGGCAATTGCTGCATCAGCGGGCTATGCAGCGTCTCGGCGGCAACGCCAAGAAAGGTCAACTTGTCGCCCAGAGCGCGCTGAAACGCCAGATCGATAGTGCTGGCCAACAGCCATTCGTCTGCCGCTTGTTGGGGCGAGGTAGCGCCGGGTATCGGGGCGGCAGTCATATCGCGGCGTTTCAGTTCATAGCCGACGATGCCGTGATGGTTGTTCAGAATCGGCTGCCGGGTCAGAAAACGTTGCAGGCTGGCGATGCCGTCGACAGCCGTTGTCCGAGTCGCTGAGGCAGTTGCCATGCTTCAGCCACCCTTCTGAAAATGTTGGAACACATTGTTCACGGCGCGGTCGATCAGTGGCACGTTCTCGATAACATGCGCGCGTCCTTCGCGAAATTTCACCGCCAGTCCCTGCGCATTGATCGAGACGGCGCGCTGGCCGAGTCGATTGGTAAACAGATAGGTGCCTTGCAGCGGGCTGATCCAGGCCAGTTTTGCGCGTAAGTCGACGCCGTCATCCTGTTTGAATTCGATCCAGACGCCACGCTTGAGCTGCTTGACCATACTTTCGAAATGACTGTCGCGCGGCTCATCCCAGGCTTCGCCGCGCACCCCGCTGATGGTGATTTCCTCGACATCGGAAGCCTCTTCCTGGGCTGCCGCAATCTCCTGCAATAACGCGGCATCCGGGATGATGGCCGCAGAAATAAGCGGTATGGCCTCAAAATCTCGCGGACCGTATGCGCCTGCCTCGGCTACCGGCAATTCAGACTTCGGCAGACCGGTTTCTTCGGCAATCTCGCTATCGCCATGGAAGCCGGCCTTGACTGCCACCGCGTGGCATTTCACCAGATCGGAGAAAAACGCATCACGTACCGCTTGTCCGAGACCTAGTGTGTTGATGCTGCTATCCAGTCGCTTCAGCAAACGGGGGAGCAATTCAATCAATTTTCGGCGCTCATCCTTATCGGTTTTCGGCGTCAGACTCCACAGCAGATCGTCCATCGTTACCACGGCATCGGCCCAATCCTGGCTGCTTTCACCCTTGTCGACACAAATCCGAGCCAGCCAGCTTTCCCAATGTTTGAGCAAAAAATCGCGGATTGCCGGCGGCGTCGGACGATCCAGCAGGCTGGCCATCACGGTGTCATGCGCCACCACCCGCGCAACATCGAACTGTTCGCGATTGCGCAAATATTGCGCGCTGCGCAGGGTGAGTTCATCCCGGCCCTGCTTTTCCTCGGCCAGATAGCCTTCAAACTCGGTCAGCACATCGGAAAAGACTTCCAGACCATCATCAAACTGATTCAGGATGCGCTGCACGATCTGATCGACTTTTTGATACAAGCTGCTGCCATGGCCTTCCGCCGGATCCCAGCCGAGCGACGCATCGGCAAGCAGATCGAGCAGCCGGCGGGCGGGATGCGCCTTCTGCGAGAAGAATGACTTGTCCATCATCGTCACCTTCAGCACCGGGATCTGCAGACGGCCGATCAGCGCTTTCATCGAATCCGGTATGCGGCTGTCATCCAGGATGTAATCGAAAACCAGCGCGACGATATCCAGCGTCATCGTCTCCATCTGCCCCATCATGCCGGCCGCTGGCGAGTTTTTCAGCTCCCGCAGCACGTTGACATGACCGCTGGCAAACTGCTCGTGGTTGAGACTCGGCGCGCCGAGACCTTCCCAATGACCATGCTGAAGCTGGGTCAGCGCCTGCATCACCGCCGAGTTGATCGCCACCGGGTTGGCCATCGCCGAGGGGGGCATCGGGTTGACCACTCTCTCGCCACCTTGCCCAAGCATCGCGCCAACCTCATTCATCGCCGCTCCGGCGCGCACTTCCGGCAAACCAGATATGAACGGAGCACCGCCGCCGCCGCCGCCGCGTCCAAGCGCAATCAACTGTTGCAACATCGCGAACATGTCTTGCGGGTTGGCCTCGGGCGCGGCGAAGGCTGACATCTCTTGCGCTTGCGCTGCCGGCGCGGACGGGGGTTGCGGCGCTGGTGTCGACGTTAGTGTCGACGTCGGCGAAGGCACGGCGCGGGGCGCGCCGACGCGAATGGTCGGCAACACATTTTGCTCGACCAGATAGCGGTTCACTTCCTGATAGACGGCGCGCACTTTGGCGGGGAATAATTTATTGATCCGGGTGACCAGCAACAGTTTGATTTTGATGCTGGCGTCCTGATCTTTCAGGGCGTCAAGCAGGGCGAAGCCGATGACATCCGGGCCAAGCGGAATCTGTTCGGTTTTCAGATCCGGCTGATTCAGCAGCACCCCAATTCGTTTACCCAAGCCGAACAATTCTTCGCCGCAGATATTGCCTATCGAATTGGCGATGGTATTGGCGGCCAGGGAGACTTCCAGATCGTCCGGTTCGAGAAGACTCAGGTTGGAAAGGTCGAGATTACGGATCCCGGGCTCGGCATTACCACGCCTTTTTTCTTCGTTGAAACGCGTGAAAAAAGACTTCTTGAAGCCCGCCGTGATGGCAGCGTTCTTGCCGCGAGCCAAATCCGCGCTATCGGCATAAAGAATGTACATCTCCTGGGAAGAAGTCTTGCCGAGAAGTTCATTCAACGCAGTGGCAATCTGCGCCAGCACTTCCGCCAAATCTTCGGACAAGCGTGTGGCGACCATGTCGCGACAACTATCCAGCAATGCGGCATCCGACATCAACTCATCTCCAATGCCAGCGACAGGGGCGAGTCAACCGAAAGCCGGCATACTCCGGCCGGCGTGTATCGGATTCCAACATCGTGAATATCATCATCATGGTTATTCATCAGAGTGACTTGTAAAGGCGGACCGGTTACCGCAAGTCATCCGTTTCAAAGATACCGTTCGTATTGAAACATCGTAGTACCGATTTATCGAGACACCCAACAATCATTCAACAGCCCATCGCCTAAGCATAACAATCAACATAAATCATTCGTCATCTATATAGGCCCGATTTTCCAGAAAAAAATGCTGTCTCTACCGCAAAGCAACGAATGCGCTGTCAAGCCTTGTTCATCAACACCGCTTGGCTCATCCTCTCGCCCCCTTGCCAACCGACCGAACAATTCGCGGAAAACATGTTAAACCCGATAGAAGACCGCATCGCCCAAGAACTCAATGTCCACCGCAATCAAATCGCCGCAGCGATCGCCTTGCTTGATGATGGCGCCACCGTGCCGTTCGTCGCGCGCTATCGCAAAGAAGCCACTGGCGGCCTCGACGACACCCAGTTGCGCAATCTGGAAGAACGACTCGGCTATCTGCGCGAATTGGAAGACCGCCGCGCCAGCGTGCTCGCCAGTATTGCAGAGCAAGGCAAGCTGACACCGGAATTGCAGGCCGACATTCTCTCCGCCGAGACCAAGCAACGCCTGGAAGACCTGTATTTGCCGTACAAACCGAAGCGCCGTACCAAGGCGCAAATCGCCCGTGAAGCCGGACTGGGGCCGCTGGCGGAGAAACTGCTGGCCGACCCGATGTTGTCGCCGGAAGTCGAAGCGGTTGCCTTCCTCAACCCGGATCTGGGCATCGCCGACATCAAGGCCGCGCTCGATGGTGCGCGGCAGATTCTGATGGAGCAATTCTCCGAAGACGCCGCATTGATCGAACGTCTGCGCGGCTATTTGCAAGCCAACGGCCGCGTCGTCTCGCGTCTGATCGAAGGCAAGGAAGCCGAAGGGCAGAAATTCCGTGATTGGTTCGAATTCGACGAACCCTGGCAGGCAATGCCATCGCATCGCGCGCTGGCGCTGTTTCGCGGCCGTAACGAAGGCGTGTTGTCGGTGGCCATCAAATTGCCGGAAGAGTTGGCAGGCGCCGCCACCAGCCCGTGCGAAGGCCATATCGCCGCCCACCACGGCCTGCGCGACCAGGCTCGCCCGGGTGACAAATGGATGCTCGACACGGTGCGCTGGACCTGGAAAGTAAAGCTGTCGTTGCACTTGGAGCTGGATCTGATGAACGCGCTGTTCGAACGCGCCGAAACCGAAGCCATCCGCGTCTTCGCCAGCAATCTGAAAGACCTGTTGCTGGCCGCGCCGGCCGGGCCGAAGGCGGTGATCGGACTCGATCCGGGCATCCGCACCGGGGTCAAAGTCGCGGTGGTCGACCGCACCGGCAAGGTGCTGGATACCGCTGTGATTTATCCGCACGAGCCGCGCAACGACTGGAATGGTTCATTGGTCACGCTGGCAAAACTCGCCAGCAAACACCACGCGGAATTGATCAGTATCGGCAACGGCACCGCCAGCCGCGAGACCGACAAGCTCGCCGCCGATCTCATTTCCCAACTTTCGCGGCAGCACCCCGAACTGAGCCTCGCCAAGGTCACCGTCAGCGAAGCCGGCGCATCGGTCTATTCCGCTTCGGAACTTGCCGCGCGCGAATTCCCGGAAATGGATGTCACCCTGCGCGGCGCGGTCTCCATCGCCCGCCGCTTGCAAGACCCGTTGGCGGAACTGGTCAAGATCGAACCGAAAGCCATCGGCGTCGGCCAGTATCAGCACGACCTCGGCCAGGCCAAACTGGGCCAGGCGCTGGAAACAGTGGTGGAAGACTGCGTCAACGCCGTCGGTGTCGATGTCAACACCGCATCCGCCGCGCTGCTGACCCGCGTTTCCGGCCTCAATACCACGCTGGCCAACCAGATCGTCGCGCATCGCGATGCCAACGGCCCGTTCGCCAATCGTGAAGCATTGAAAAAAGTGCCGCGTCTGGGGCCGAAAACCTTCGAACTGGCCGCCGGCTTCTTGCGCGTACCCGGCGGCGACAACCCGCTGGATGCCTCGTCGGTCCACCCGGAAGCCTATCCGGTGGTGCAACGCATCCTGGCCGACCTGAAGCTGGACAAGAACGGCTCGATTGGCAACCTGATCGGCAACACCGACGTATTGAAGCGGATCGACGCCGGCAAATATGTCGATGACCGCTTCGGCCTGCCGACCGTGCGCGACATTTTGAAAGAGTTGGAAAAACCCGGCCGCGACCCCCGCCCCGCCTTCAAGACCGCTACCTTCCAGGATGGCGTCAACGACCTGAAAGACCTGCAACCCGGCATGCAGCTCGAAGGCGTGGTCACCAACGTCACCAACTTCGGCGCCTTCATCGACATCGGCGTGCATCAGGACGGCCTGGTGCACATCTCCGCGCTATCCAACAAGTTCGTCAAAGATCCGCGTGAAGTGGTGAAAGCCGGCGACATCGTCAAGGTCAAGGTGCTGGAAGTCGATGTCGCACGCAAGCGGGTGGCGCTGACCATGCGCCTGCAAGACGAAGTCAAACCGGCCAGCCCGACAACCGCGCCAGCCGGACGCGGCAGGCCGGCACAGAGCAAGCAGCCGGAACCGGCAGGCGGCGCAATGGCGGATGCGTTGAAACGAGCGGTTGGCCGAAAATAGCTGCGGCTTCAGCTTGCCCAGTTTTCAACGCGCAGACCGGCTATGCGGTCGAATTCGGCGGTGTTGGCTCGCAATCACTACCCGGCCGCGCTATCAATGCGGCAGGGCGATGATTGCACCGGATATCGATTTGGATCGTTTTCCCGGTTCGTCACAGCAATTTCAGCAGCGCTACCCCGCCCAGAATCAGCGTCACCACCCCGACCACCCCGCGCAGCCCGGCTTCGGTCGAGCGGCGCACGGTCAAGGTCGCCATCGGCACTGACAGCAGCGCGCCCAAAGCCAGCGGCATGGCCAGTTCCCAGGCGATGTTCTTGCCCATTGCCAGGTAACCAAGCACGCCAATCAGGCAGGTCAGCGATTCCGCCACGGAAGTCACCGCCACCGCGTTTTTTGCCGGCAGTCCGGAGACAACCTGGCCGGCGGTGACCAGTGGGCCGTAACCGCCGCCGGACAAACCCTTGTTGAACGCCGCCACCGCGCCGACCGCGACAATGCCGCTGGCTCGATAGGCGACTTGCCGATTGCGCGTCAGCAGAATGATCACGCCCATCGCCAGAATGATCACGGTAATGAACAGGCCGAGCCAGAATTTTGAAATACTGACCGCCACCCAGACCGCCAGCAACGCGCCGACGCCGCTTAAACTGCCGAGCAACAACGTAGTCTTGCGGGCGCGTGCGTCGCCTAGAAAATCGACATTGCCATCGCGTTGATGCAGCAATCCGGCGGCGAGACCGGTCATCAATTCGCTCAACAGCACAGCCGGCACGATCTGCAACGGCTCGAATCCAGCCAGCAACAGCACCGGCGTCAGCGTCGTGCCGTAGCCCATGCCCAAGCTGGAATCCATGTACTCGCAGGCCAGCGCAGCGAGGAAAATCGCCAACACAGTGAGCGTAGGCAAACCCAATGATGCATGCGTCGGCGTTTCCCAACCGGGCAAAAAGTGCAGCGTGACCAGCAAGCCGACCACGCCGCCCACCAGCAACAACCACACCTGGGTCCGCCGACTGGAGAGTGGCGGCAGCGCGCTTAACGACAGGACGGATGGCGACAGGATAGACATGAAGGACTCCTTGCGAGTTGGGGTGCCTCTGTCTTGCATAAGTCATGCCATGCGATTTTTCGCCTATCAAAAGGCTGCTGTCGTGCCTAAACTGGATCATGCAACGGAAAATCCATGAAACATGATGAATATTGATGAAATAAAACGGAATTCAGCTACCTCTGACACGTTGGAAGTGCTGGCCGCGCAATGCATCGGCAGCGACGCGGGGATCGAAGATTTCCTCGCCGAACTCGGCAACACGCTGGGGCCCGGCGCGCGCCAGTTGCTGATGCGCCTGGGCGAGGAACGCAATACCTTCCGCCGCAAGCGCGCCGGCCTGAATGAGGCCATCGTCGGCGCCGAGGAAGGCTTGCGCGAAGTGATGGCGGCGGTACGTCAGGTCGCGCGCGCCGAGGTACCGGTGTTGGTGCTGGGCGAAACCGGCACCGGCAAGGAGGTTGTAGCGCGCGCCGTGCATGCGCAATCCCGCCGCGCCAACGGCCCGATCCTGCGCGTCAACTGCGGCGCGATTCCGCATGAATTGATCGATTCGGAACTGTTCGGGCATGAACGCGGCAGCTTCACCGGCGCGGTCGGCACGCGCAAGGGCTGGTTCGAGCGCGCCGATGGCGGCACCTTGTTTCTCGATGAAATCGGCGAATTGCCACTGGCGGCGCAAGTGCGTCTGTTGCGTGTGTTGCAGGACGGCAGTTTTCAGCGCGTTGGCGGCGAACGCAGCCTGAATGTCGATGTCCGCCTGGTCGCCGCGACCAACCGCGATCTGCGTCAAGCAGTGCGCGAAGGCGGCTTCCGCGAAGACTTGTGGTTTCGCATCGCGGTGTTCCCGATACCGCTGCCGCCACTGCGCGAGCGATTGCAGGATATCCCGGCGTTGGCCGCACATTTCTGCCTGCGCGCCGCCGAACGTCTGGGGTTGCCGCCGCGCATGCCGGATGCGGCAGATCTGGCCTTGCTCACCGCCTATGCCTGGCCAGGCAATATTCGCGAGTTTTCCTCGGTGATCGAACGCGCCGCCATTCTGGGTGATGGGCGTCGCCTGGAAGTAGCGCGTGCGCTTGGCGTATCGCCGGAGTTCAGCGCGCCGACAGCAGTGCAGACTTCAACAGCACCGGCAGCAAGCCTGGAAGACGCGACCAGAAAGCATATCGAATCCGCCCTCAGTCAATGTCACGGTCGCGTCGAAGGCCCCTTCGGCGCAGCCCGCCTGCTTGCGCTGAATCCGCATACCCTGCGTTCGAAAATGCGCAAACTCGGGATAGAGGGCAAACGCTACAAACCCGGCCAGCCCCTCGCGGATGGAGTGTAACTTTCCAGTGCGGTCAAGAAGATGCGCGGGCACGGTTCAAACAGCGTTATGTGCGAATAAATTCGCACCTACAGGTCACGCGCAATGCCTTGATACGTAACGATTTAATCCGCAAACAGAGGAATCAAGGTTGAAGGCAACGGCCGGCGCATGAGCGCGAAGAGGCTTCGGCGCACCCGGCGCATTGAGCAAAAACGTGTAAATCCAATGTCGGCAGAGCCCTTGCAGGATGGATAAGCGTAGCGCATCCGCCATTCCGTGCGCGCCAAAGGTGGATGCGCTGCGCTTGGCCCGCCCTACGAAGCTCACCGCATCCTACGGATTCAGTCGGGAATCGCCCAGCTTGTTTCTCGGTGGATGGCGAGGTGGCGGGGGGTCCAGGAGGCGGGGGTTTTCTGGACGAAGTGATGGCGGGCGATGTGGTAGCTGGGGTCGAAGCCGAAGAAATTGCGCTGCATCTGTTTGAGTTCTTCGGCGCGGTAGGTGGCCAGTGGCTTGCTGGCTTCGTCGGCTGCTCGGCGGTGTTGTTTGGCGGCGAGTTGGGCGGTGAAGTTGGGGGCGTGGGCGATGGCTTCGGCGCGTGCGCGCAGGGTGAGGTCGAAGTCTTGCCAGTCGTCGCCAAAGCTGGCGTCGATAAAGCCGATCTCGACTGCTTCAGTCGCGCCGAGCGGTAAGCGCCGGCGCATGATTTCCTTGGCGCGTGGCTCGCCGACCCGGCGCGGCAACAGGTAGCGCCAGTATTCCGAGCCGTAGAGGTTGCCCATATTCTTGTAATGCGGATTCAGCACCACGCCGCGCCTGGCCCAGACGTAATCGGCGGCCAGGGCCAGGTATGCGCCGCCGGCGCCGGCATTGCCGCGTAATGCGCTCACGGTCAGGCGGTCTTGCGTGTGGATGATCGCCGCGCAGAGATCATCCATCGCATTGATGTTGCGCCACGATTCATCGGCTGGGCTTGCCGCCGCTTCGATGCGATTCAGATCAAGTCCGTTGCTGAAGAAATCCTCGCCGCCGAGCAGCACGATGACTTTGGTTGGCCGCGATTTGGCGGCTGCAAAGGCCGCCAGCAGGCGTTCGCAGGCGGATGTTCCCATCGCGCCGTTGTAAAAATTGAACGACAGATAGCCGATTTCGCCGCTTTCGCAATATTCAATTTCATCGACGTTCGGCGTCAGTTCAGGCAGCGCCGCCGCTTCCGGGAAGGCGGCAACGCAAGGCAGTTTGATCGCGGTATCCAGCCGCTTGACGTGACCAAGCCACACTGCGCCATCGATGGTCGCCCGCACTACCCCTTCGCCGGCGCGACCCAGAATTGCGCCGGGTTCGCCGCTGGCGGCATAGGCATGCGCGTTGAATAGTTGGCAGGGCTGGCCAAACAGCGTATCGCGGACGCCGGGGAAGCCATCTGCGGCGCGCAAATGGGTCAGCGCGCGGGCGGTCGTATCGCGGCTCCAGTCAATCGCGCGATCTTCCTGGCGCAGCAGCGGATGCATCGGTTGCAGCGGCAATTGCTGCGGCCGCCAATGCCCGGCCAGGTAATCCGGCAGTTTTTGCAGCGCCGCCCGCACCGCGCGCACCGCCGCTTCGGTTACTTCATTGCGATACAGGCTGGATTTCATCGCCGGCCGCATGACGAAGGTTGCCGCCGCCCAGACCGGGCCGGCGTCCATTGCCATCTCCGCCTGTAACAGGGTGACGCCCCATTCGCTTTCGCCGTGGTGGATTGCCCAATCCAGCGCCGACGGCCCGCGATCGCCGACGATGCCCGGATGCACGATCAGGCAGACATGTTGACGCCAGATCTCCGGCGGGATCGCCCGGCGCAAATACGGCGCCAGGATCAGATGCGGCCGGAACAACGCCACTGCTTCTTGCGTAACGCTGTCGTTGATGTCGAATTCGACAGCAAGCTGATGCCCCAGCGCCGCCAGTTCCACATAAAGGCGCTGAGTCAGACTGTTGAAGGCATGGGTCAGAAAAAGAATACGCATTGCACACCTTGAGCAAGGCCCCGACGCATCAGGTCCGCACCCGATTGCGCCCTTCCGCCTTGGCTTGATAAAGCGCCACATCGGCTTGCTTGAGCAAAGCCTCTGGCGACTTCTCGCACCCCTGAAACAGGGTCAGGCCGATGCTGGCGCTGCTTTGACTGGCGCTTCCATCGCCGTTCAATTGATACGGCGCAGCCAGAGCAAGCCGAATTTTCTCGGCGACCCGCGCGGCCTGCGCCGACGCCAGCTCGAAATCCGACTCCAGATCGTCGAGCACGACCACATATTCGTCGCCGCCCAGGCGGGCTACGGTATCCACCTGGCGGATGTTTTCGAGCAAACGCCGCGCCACCTCGATCAGTAATTGGTCGCCGACATCATGGCCGCAGGTATCGTTGACGATCTTGAAATAATCCAGATCCAGCATCAACACCGCGCCGTACGCGCCGCTGCGCTGGCTTGCCACCATGGCATGTCCCAGTCGATCCATCAGCAAGCGACGATTGGGCAGGCCGGTGAGCGGGTCGAAGTAGGCCAGTTTGCGAATCTGCTCCTCCGCCTCCAGGTGTGCCGTGATATCGCCGTAGCTCACCACCACGCCATAGCCCGCCA
>JAIFKV010000190.1 GCA_020049415.1 Betaproteobacteria bacterium | reverse complement strand
GATGGCGCAGCTCGGCATGGACCCGCGCGCCAGCTCGCATCACCATGAATCACATGCCTATTTCGCGCAGCAGGTGAGCGACATGGTGCAGACTTTTGCCAGGGAAGGCGGTCTCACCGGCGACCGTTTGCTGTCGTTCCTCGCCAGTTGGCTGGTGTTGCATATTCTGGGCGAAGATCAGGCGATGGCGCGTCAGGTACGCGCGTTGCAAGCCGGCGCCAGCCCGGCGCAGGCTTACGATGAGGCGCGCGGCGCAGAGACCAGCCCGCCGCCGGCGGCGCTGAGCCATGCGCTGGTCGACATTTACACCACGCTGACGCAGCAAAATCGCACCCTGTTGCTGACCAACCGCGACCTGGACGCCAGCCGGGTGGAGATACAGCACCACAATGACAACCTGGAAAGCCTGGTGCTGCAACGTACCGCGCAACTCGAACACCTGGCCGACGATCTGCGCCTGGCGCGGGATGCCGCCGAGGCGGGCAGCCGCGCCAAGAGCCGTTTTCTTGGCACCATGAGCCATGAATTGCGCACGCCGATGAACGCCATCCTTGGCTACTCGCGCATGTTGCGCGATACCGGCCTGCCGCCCGGCGAAAAGGATCTGGCGAGGCGCATTGTCGATGCATCAGATCATCTGCTCGAACTGATCAATGGCGTGGTGGACTATGCGCGCTTGGGAAGTGAAACGCTCAGCCGGCATGAAGCCGTGTTTCTGCCACACAGCTTGCTCGCCGAAGCCAGCCAGCGCGGCTTCATCGTCGCCGCGCAAAAAGGCCTGAAAACCCGCATCGAAATCGACCCGGCCCTGCCGCCCGGTTTGATTGGCGATGCCGGGCTGATCGTGCGCATCCTGACCCAGTTTGTCGATAACGCGGTCAAGTTCACCGCACGCGGCGGCGTCCGGTTGCGGGCGCAACAGCTCAGCCGCGATGGCGCGCGCTGCAAGCTGCGCTTTGTCGTCGAAGACAGCGGCATCGGCATTGCCGCTGCCGACCAGTCCAGGTTGTTCCTGCCATTCAGCCAGCTCGATGACCGGCCGGAACGGCAGTTCGAGGGAATCGGCCTCGGCCTGGCCTTGGCGCAGCAACTGGCGCAGGTGCTGGGCGGGGAAGTCGGTGTCGACAGCGTGCCGGGCAAAGGCAGCCGGTTTTGGCTGGAACTCTGGGCGCAACTGGAACTGGAAGTGAGTCCGGCATCGGCGGCAGTGGTATCAGCACCGGCCTGGCCGCAAGCTGAAACGGCGCCTGCGCCGAAAAATCCCGCCGCCAGCAATGGCGGTGTATTGCCAGCGGCTTTGCGGCATGAGCTGGATCAGATCGAGCAGTGCCTGGTCGACCTGGATACCCGCTCCGGCCTGATGTTGCAGGTCGCCGCACCGCGTTTACGCCCGCTCCTGGGCGGCAGTGTCGATGAACTGGGCCGATTGATCGCCGCTTTCGACTACGATCAGGCCCTGGTTTTACTCAAATCGCTCAACCCGCGTTGTACCTAGCTTAAACAGACGGAGTTTCAAGACATGACGGCGCAATCCACCCTCCTGATCGTTGACGATCAACCGGAGAATCTGGCGGTTCTGTCCGCGTTATTGCAACCGCATTATTTGGTCCGCGCCGCGCGCAACGGCGACCAGGCCCTACGCGCCGCCAACTCGCAGCCAATGCCGGATCTGGTGCTGCTCGACGTGATGATGCCCGGGATGGACGGTTACACGGTGTTGGCAAAACTGCGCGAGAACCCGGCCACCGCGCAGATTCCGGTGATCTTCATTACCGCGTTGGCAGCGGAGGAAGATGAACAGAAGGGCTTTGAACTGGGCGCGGTGGACTACATCACCAAGCCGATCAAACCGGCCACGGTGCTGGCGCGCGTGCGCACGCATCTGGAACTGAAACAGGCGCACGACAGGCTGGCCGATCAAAACGCCGAACTGGAAAAACAAGTGGCGCAGCGCACCCTGGCGTTGAAGCAGACGCTGGGCCAACTCGAATCCAGCCTTGATCAACTGAAGAAAACCCATTTCGGTACGCTGATGGCGATCAGCCAGTTGGCCGGCCTGCGCGGCGCGGCGATTCCGGATCACTCGCGCCGGGTGGTTTTCATTGCCGCCCTGCTGCATGATGTTGGCAAGCTCGCCTTTCCGGACGGCTTGTTCGAGAAACCGGTCAGCAGTTTGAGCGGTGACAATCTGTTCGCATATCGCCGCCACTCGGCGGATGGCGCTTTTGTCATTGCCCAGATTGCCGGCCTGGCGGGCATTGCCGGCATGGTCCGCTCGCATCATGAACTGTTCGATGGCTCCGGTTTTCCGGATGGCTTGAGCGGCCTGAACATCCCGCTCGGCGCGCGCATCATCGGGGCGGTCAGCGATTACGATGACTGATTGAAGGCTCCGGCTCGCGCTACGATCCGGCAGTAATCGAGGTGCTGGAACCGATGCTGGCCATAGAAGGCAAATTCGAACTGGATGAACTGCTGATCGCGGTGAAGCATCTGCATGAAGGCATGACGTTGAGCCGAAATGTGTTGCATCCGAAGGGTTTCGTACTGCTGTCGCAAGGCGCCGAGTTGTCACGCCGGTTGATTGACCAAATGGTGGCGGTCGAACAGCAGACCGGTGCTGGATTGAAGGTTTATGTCCAGCGCAAAACCAAGTTGTAGGCGGCCGGAAGAGGGATTGCAGCCAGCACTGTCACGTTTACTTCACCCCAAACCGGACAAGCGCGCTGTATGCGCTGATTCCAACATGGCACAGGCAGAATTCTGCTCACGAAAGGTGAAGACTTGAGTCGTTAGGGACGCTGCCTTCTGATCAATTCCCCGATGGCATTTTGCCGCTCAAGTCATGGACATCTGCCTGGCAAAAGTCAAATATACGTGCGCTGCGTTTTTACAGGCCGCCGAGTGATGGATTTCAACCTTGCCAAAGAATTCGAGGCAAACTTTTTCAGGCAACTCTGGGATAACTCTGCGGATCCTTTCTGGCTCTGCGAAGTTGCCGGCAAAGACTTTATTTTCATCGCATTGAATCCAGCAGAAACAAGACTGGATGAGCGGTTCAAGCCGGGGGTCACACTGCGACAGATCATCGGCTTCACCCCGGAGTCGGAACATTTGATCGCTGGCTATTTCACCTGCCGCGACACTGGAAAAACCCTGACTTTTGAACAACGCCCGGTTCTGCATGGAAAACCGTGTCTTTTCCAGACCCTGCTGGTACCGGTGTTGAATACTGAAGGCAAGGTGACCCACATTTGGGGAACCGCGCGCAACCTGACCGACTACCTGACCACCCATCTGGCGTTGGAAGAACTCAATCGCCAATTGGAACAAATGGTTGAGAAAAGAACCCGGGAATTGCAAGCGGCCAACCTCGAACTGCATCAAGCAAACAAGATTCTGGAAAACCTGGCCACTCACGACAGTCTGACCGACCTAGCCAACCGCCGTCATTTTTTTGCTGTGGCAGCTGCGGAAATTGCCCGCTCGCGCCGCTACGACCATCCGCTTTCTCTGATCATGCTGGATATCGACCACTTCAAACAATTCAATGACACATACGGCCATGCTTGCGGCGACAAAACGCTACAGACCCTGGCCAGTCTGCTTGCTGGCAACCTTCGTCAGAATGATCTGGCTGCCCGTCTGGGCGGTGAAGAATTTGTGGTTCTGTTGCCGGAAACATCGCTGAATGAAGCTTTGCATTACGCGGAGCGACTGCGCAACCAGTTGGAAGCAACTGGCAAGCAAGCACTCTCCTGTGAAATCGCACTAACCGCAAGTTTTGGCGTCGCGCAATTGCAGCCAAGCGACAGCGTGGTCGACAGCTTTCTGCTTCGAGCCGATCAAGGGCTCTATCTGGCCAAGAGTCGGGGCAGAAATCGAGTTGAATGCGCCGAAGGGTCCGAAGGGTAATAGCCCGGATATTTCATATCCCCGATATTTCATAAATACTCGCGCGCCCTCGCCAGTCCCTTGTCCGCACTGGAAAGTTTCACTTCACCCGCAAGGGGCGGGCCTGATTCGTAAACCGCTAAAGCGGCAACGAATCAAGACGCCCGCCTGGAAGATAAAAAGTGTCTATTTAATCGAGCGTATGCGAAGCGAGGCCATCGGCCAACTTGGGTTCAAACCAGGTCGATTTGGGTGGCATGACTTCGTTGGCGTCGGCGACCGCCATCAGGTCGTCCATGCGTGTCGCGTGGAGTGACAGCGCCAACGCCATTTCGCCGGAATCGACCCGTTTTTCCAGTTCACCCAAGCCGCGAATACCGCCGACAAAGTCGATGCGCTTGTCGCGACGGGGGTCAACGATGCCGAGAATTGGCCCAATCAGGTTGTTCTGCAGCAGGCTGACATCGAGGCGACCAACCGGATCATGCGGAATCAGATCAGTGCGCACGGTCAACTTGCTCCAGCGACCATTCAGATACAGGCCGAACTCGCCTGGATGCGCTGGTTTGACGGCGTCACCCGCCATTTCGATCATGAAGTTTTCCGCTACCTTCGCCATGAATTCAGGCTCCGACAGGCCATTCAGGTCTTTGATGACACGGTTGTAATCAAAGATCCGCATCTGGTGATGTGGAAAGATCACCGACAGGAAATAGTTGTAAGCCTCGTTACCGCTGTGCGCCGGGTTGGCAGCGCGGCGAGATGCGCAGATGCGACTGGCGGAGGCGGAGCGGTGATGGCCATCGGCGATATACAGCGCTGGCATGGCGTCAAACAGTTCGGTCAACCGCGCCAGGGTCGCCGTATCGCTGATCGCCCAGAGGGTATGACGCACACCGGATTCAGCCACGCCGTCGGCATCTGGCGTCGCTTGCGTGGCAGCGGCAAGAATGGAATCGACCTCGGCTTGATGCGGATAAGCCAGCAGGACCGGCCCGGTCTGCGCGTTAAGCGCTTCAATCTGGCGGACACGGTCGTCTTCCTTGTCCGGACGGGTGAACTCATGTTTGCGGATACGGTTGGTGTCATAGTCGGCGACGCTGGCGGCGGCAACCACGCCGACCTGAACATGCTCGCCCATGATCAAGCGATAAGCGTAGTAGCAGGGTTGCGCATCCTGCTTCAGAACACCGGCGGCGATCATTTTTTGCAGATTCTCGGCCGCCTTGGCGTAGACCTCGGGGGCATACGGATCGGTATCCGGCGGCAGGTCGATTTCCGGCTTCGAAATATGCAAAAAACTCCATGGCCGCCCTTCCACCAGCACTCGCGCTTCCGCGGTGTTAAGCACGTCATAGGGGGGGGCAATCACTTCTGCGGCACGGCCGGGGGCGGGACGCAAGGCGGGGAATGGACGAATCAGGGACATGAGCAACTTTCAATTGAGGAGACAGCGTGAATTCTATCGCGAGGTTTTCAATCCTCGATTGCGATTACGACGTGCGCAAGCATCGAGGTTACTCAAGTGAACTCGACGATATCACCGAACGCAAGCAGGACGAGATGGCGTTACGGGAAAGCCGGGAGCGCTTGCAACTCTTGATCGACCACGCACCCGCCGCGCTGGCCTTGTTCGACCGCGACATGCATTACCTGGCGGTAAGCGACTGTCCATGAATAACCAGGACATTCTGGCTGCACGGGTGGGCGCGGTACTGCGTTGCCGGTCGCTTGAAGGGTGAACTGCTGACTCTGCGCGCATTGCGCAAGGCCAAGGTCGCCAACCGCATCGATGTGGCAAGAGACGGCCAGCAGGCTTTGGACTATTTGTTCCGCGCCGGGGAATTCTCCGACCTGCCCGCCGTGGTGGTGCTGGACATCGGCCTGCCCCGGCTATCCGGCCTGGGGGATTTACTGGCTGGCCACCAACGAATCTCCGCTGGAGGTATGTCAACGATGCGAATGTACAAAACTTCCGCGTAAGTTGATCCGGCCAAAATCAATATCTGGTATTGTTGACCCACTCCAAATTACCGACCCCCAACGCCATAACGAAAGCTGCAAGCGTCATCCGCCCCGATTCACCGGAAGCGCAATCAACCACCATGGGGTGATCGATGTTTTGTTGGTTCGAATGAAGAATCCAGATTTTTTTCATGCTCCTCCCCATCCATTTTTTCATTAGCTCTCCA
>JAIFKV010000112.1 GCA_020049415.1 Betaproteobacteria bacterium | reverse complement strand
GCGGATGCGCCGGCTTGACCCACTTCATCAAGGTTTCCATCAGGTTCTGCAGATTCACCGGTTTGCCGACGTGGTCGTTCATGCCGACCTGTAGGCTGCGCTGGCGATCCTTGAACAGGACGCCAGCCGTCATGGCAATGATCGGCAATGTGTTCATGTCGAAGTGCTGGCGAATGATCTCGGTGGCCTGGAAGCCATCCATGACCGGCATCTGTAAATCCATCAGCACGGCATCGAAGGCGTTGCCGTTGCGCACCCTGTTCACGGCATCTTCACCGTTGATGGCAATTTCCACATCGATGCCGACCATCGACAGGGCTTCCTCGGCCACTTCTCGGTTGACCAGGTTATCCTCGGCCAGCAGGATGCGGGCGCCTGACAGCCGTTCACGAGCGCCCAGACGCTCGATCAGCGTTTCCCAGGAGAGGTTTTCCAGCTTCGTGGCGTTACTCGGTAATTCGTCGGTCAAGCCGAACAGTTGCTGCAAGGCGTTGAGCAGCCCCGATGCATGCACCGGTTTCATGAGGTAGGCGGTATCGGGCAGGTCATCAAGGCAGTTCAGCTCGCCCTTGTCGCGGTTGAACATGTTCACGACATACAGGACAAATTGCCGTACGGCGCCGCTCCGAGTCTTCAGTTCGGTCAACAGATCCGTTCCCGCCTGGCCGATCAGGCTATCGTCCAGGATGATCAGGCAGGCGCAATTTTCTCTGTCCGCCTGGCAATTCCAGTGGGCTGTGTCGCCAATCGAGGCGGCCACGCAGGTCTGGAAGCCGAAGCTGTTCAGGGTATGCACGATCGATTCGCGCACCGCCTCATGCTGCACACAGACCAGGGCGGGACATTGCCGCCAATTATCCGGCGCCAGCCAGCGCAGCGCCGGCTGTTCGTCGGCGCCAACGGGCACTTCGAAATGAAATACGCTACCTTCCCCCAACTGGCTTTCGACGCCGATTTCTCCCCCCATGGCATCAACCAGGCGTTTGCTGATGGCCAGGCCGAGGCCGGTGCCTTCGCTGAACAGGAAACGGTTGGCGACGCCTTGTTCGAATGGCTGGAAGATCCGCTCGATTTGCTCGGCCGCGATACCCACGCCAGAGTCGCGCACCTCGACACAAAGCAGCAGTCGGCCATCAAGAATGTCCTGCTTGGACAGAATGATGGTCACTGATCCGCGGGCGGTGAATTTGATGGCGTTGCCGACCAGATTGATCAATATCTGCTGCAGGCGGAAGGGGTCGCCAATCAACCGGTCCGGCAGGCCCGGCGCTTGGTGCAGCACCAGCTCCAGACCCTTGCCGTAAGCCCGCTGCGAAGTGGCGTTGAACAGGTTGCCGATCACCTCGCCCAGGGAAAACCGGATGTCCTCCAACTGCAAGCGCCCGGCCTCGATCCTGGAAAAGTCAAGGATGTCGTTGATGGTGGAAAGCAGGAGCTGGCCGGAACTCCGGATGGCTTCGACCCAATGGCGCTGTTTGTTGCACAGGCGGGTGCCGCGCAGCAGTTCGACCATGCTCAGCACGCCGTTCAGCGGGGTGCGAATCTCATGGCTCATGCTGGCCAGAAAGGCGCTCTTCAACTCATTGGCCTGTTCCGCAGCTTCTTTGGCGCGTCGCAGATCCTGCGAGATCTTGCTTTCGGTGATGTCGCGCAGCATCAGTACCAGATCGCCGGCATCCAGGGCAAAGACATGGCAATCAAGGCAGTAATCGTGTCCGCCGCGCGAGAGTGAAAATTCTCCGATATGGCAGTGGGCCTGATTTACCGCCGCATTACGCAAGGCTGCATAGACTACGGCGGATTTATCTTCGTCGAGTACTTCCCCGAGACGGCTTACCCGTCGTTCGCCAATCGCCAGGACGGGCAGACAACGGCAACTTTCGTTCATGTCCTCGATGGCGTAATGATCGCCTTTGTTCGAGAGCACCATGCAACTGGCCGTCATATTGTCGAAGAGTCCGCGATAACGCTGTTCGCTTCGCTTGATCTCGGTCTTGAGGCGCAACAGCACCGAGACCGCATCACCAACCCGCTGCAATTCGCGGGCCGCATATTCAAATCGTTCCTCTGGCAGGTGCTCGGTCTGTAGGGACTCGTGCAGGAGGCGAATCGGTCGAACCACCAGCAGTCGGGTCAAAAATATCAGGCAGAACGCCAAGCTGAGCAGCAGCAGTGTCAGGATGAATATCAGGTTGTGGGTATGTTTCTGAATCTCGCTGAGCCGGGGTGCAGTGTTCCAGACCACATGCAAACGTCCAAAATTTTCTCCCATCTGCTCTACCCCGGCTTCCATGGCAAGGGGGGTTGTCGGCGACCCGGAGGCGGGGCTTTGCCATTGGGCAAGGCTGCCGCCGGCTCGGTCAAAGATCTGTAGCGACAGGATACGGGCATCCTTTTTTCCGGCAGCTTCGACGATCGAATTGAGTACGGGGATGTCCTTGCTGATCAGGGCGTCCAGACTGGTGGCCCGCAACAGATTGAATTTCTCCGCCAAGGCTTCATGGTAAGCATGCAGGTGCTCGCGTTCTTCAAGATGGTTGATCCAGTATCCGGCGACCAGCATCAACAGCAAGGTCACCAGCAACGAGGAAAACCACAGTTGATGCGACAACCGCCAGTGGCTCGGTTGAAACATGGGATGGCCCGGCAGGCGGCAGGCCGATGCAACTGACGCGGTGATAAATGCGGGGTGCGGAATAGGCTTCATGACCTTGGGTGGAGCGCTTTGAGTGGCTCAAGCAACGGCTCAAGCAGGCGTCTCAACGAAAGAACTGTTCGTTTTCATGGATGGCCTGGCTAACCAGATCGAGGTCACCCGCGACAAAGGGCAAAAATCCTTCTTTGCCAAAGGCAGCCAACACCGCAGGATCATGCATACCGAGGAGGGTGCGGCGCAAACTGGCCAGCACACTGGGCGATATACCGGCCCGCGCGGCCCAGGGGCCGGTGACATTCTTCATTCGGGCCAGGAGTTGAACCGCCCGGCCTTCCTTTTGCATGCGCTCGAAGACATCTTCCTTCACCGCACCGGCGGCGAACGCTCCGCTCCATACCGCTTCGGCGACCCGATCATGGCGTCCCAGGTACTCGTACCCCGCCAGATCGCTGGCCCTGACCCCGGCGCGTTTGAGGGATAGTTGGCTGAGATAGCGGCCAGCAGTTGAATTGGGGTCGCCAAAGGCAAAGCGCTTGCCCTTGAGATCGATCAATCTCTTGAGGCCGCTATCGGCACGGCTGAAGATGACGCCCTGAAAAACTTTGTCGCCGCCGTCGTTTTCCAGCGCCAGCACTTCAATACCCGGTGTCATCTGCTTTGCCTTGAGGAACGAGGCAGGCCCCAGGCGGGCGAAATCGACTTCTCCCTCGGCCAATTTCTTGATGCAACCGTCGTAACTGGAAGCAACATGAAATTCGATTGTGACCGGCTCTGCCAAATCCTTGCGCATCGCCTGTTCAAGATAATTCAGCAGGGGGCGAAACTGTCCGACCAGCAGGGTGGGTTTTTCCGAGGCGTACATGCCGAACTTGAGCGACACATCGGCTTGCACCGGCGCTGCCCAGGATAGCGCAACGATGACAAGGACCGGATACAACGCCTGGCGCACGCTGTTCAAGGCACGGCGAACAGGCGCCATCGCAAAAACCTTTTGCAACGGCTTCATGGTGCATCCCTCCAGAGAACACGATTGTTTTATAGCGGGACTGGTGTTCCGCAAACCAACTGCTGGTTTCGCTATCGACGACCAAAGTCCGACAGGCTGCTAGGGGTGAATAACTATTCGGTTGGAATGCTGATGTTAGCCATTTGCTGTGTCATGTTCGTGACATGGCAAGTACAAATTGAGGGCGCATCGGAGGGAAGATTCCCTTTCTCAGCCGCTCTGGCACCAATCCAAACCGGCCCTGCAGATGTTTTTGTCTGCTTGCGGGGGGCGAAAACTCAGGAGGAGTTTTGTCAGTCCGACATGACCTGAAAGAGCTGGTTGAAATTGGCGGCGGAGAGAACTTGTCGGATGCGCGGGGAGCAGTTGGACAGGGCAATGGGGAGGTTGTGCGCCTCCGCCTCGCGGTGCAGCACCAGCAACATGCCGAGCGCTGAACTGTCGATAAACTCCACGCCCGACAGATCAATACGCAGGGCGTTGAGGTCGGCGGGAGGCGACAGCAATTCCTCGCAGGCATTATGAAAGGCCATGTGGCTAGTCAGGTCGAAATGCCCATTCAGCCGGACGATGCCGACGCGGTTCTGGATATGTACAGTAGCTTCCATCTTCTGCTCCTTAAAATAGTTCTACTTTGAGTCCGATGTTGTTGTTCGATTGCGTGTATTCACGGGTATGGCCATGATTTTGTTCGCGCTCCTGGAATTCGCTGAGGATGGTGGTCATGGCGTGGCCAGCGAAATCGATTTTTCGCTCCTTGATCGACAGGGCTTCTTGCATGCGCAGGAACAAGTGGTCGCGTTGCCGGCGCGAATCATCAAGCCGGTCGAGCATCTGGCGCACGATGTCCTGATACTGCACTGAGATGATCATCTCGTTGATTTGTTTGGTCAGGTCGTCGTTGATGGCGGCGGCGTCGGTGATGCGGTCGAACAGTTGTTGGTGCTGCGTCTGCCGCTGTTTTTGCAAGGCGCCGACCGAGCCGACCAGATGCAGAGCGCGTTCCAGTTCCGCTTCGCTCTCTTTTTTCAGGTCGGCGTGAAAGGCTTCCTGGACGCTGTTCTGGGCCTTTTCGATGCCTTGCCAGACTCGGTCGGCGGCGTCGGCGGAGCTTGCTGCCAGTTTGCGGACCTCGTCTGCTACCACGGCAAAACCCCGCCCGTGTTCGCCAGCCCGGGCCGCTTCGATGGCCGCATTCAGGGCCAGAAGGTTGGTTTGCGCACCGATGTCCTTGATCAGTTGGACCAGTTTTCCCAGTTCGCTGACGTCATCGATGATGTGCATGAAACGCTCACGCTCACGGCTGATGCGTTCAGGCAGGTTGCCGATGAACTGGCCAACCTCGGCAAATGCGGCATCGGCCATTTTGCCGTCGGAATCCGCCGTTGCCCCTGCGGCGGGCTGTTCCTGGGTGAGCAAGGAAACCAGTCGCGTGCATTGTTCGTCCAGTCGGTTCAGTCGCAGTACGGTATCGATGGTCGCTTGTTCGGTGAAACGCACGATCTCCTTGTTTTGTTTCTCGAAGGAGGCATCCAGCGCGCGGGCCTGGCCCAGCGTCTCGCCAGTCTGGTGGCATTTCCGGTAAAGCATGGCGCCTTCGAGTTGCAGCAGGGAGATATAGGCCAGGCTGGAAAAGAAGGTGTTCTCGACACCACGCCAGCTGCCAATCTTCATCCGGGTGAGAAGAAGAAAGGAAAACAGGCCAACGGCCAGAACGATGCTGGCGGTGAACAGTCCTTCCAGAACCGGGCCAGCGATACCTATCTGTACTGCAACATCGGCCCGCAGCCCGGCTGAAGCCCAGTGCAGCAAGCCTGCCGTCAGCGCCAGCATGATGATGAAGCCGATGAAAAATGCGCGGATGTGGCTCAGTTGACGGTAGGCCTCCTGGCCCCAGTCCTTCTCGTGCGATGCTTTCAAGCTGCTTTCGCGGGCGTTAGCCTGGGCGTGAGGGTAGGGCTGCGCAATTGAAGCTGTGGACATGTCGGCGAACTTGCTGCAATAGGTTTAGGAGAAGCATTCTAGGTTGCGATTGCTAACGAATAATGACAGCCCGGCTCATCTTGGCGCGGCCGCAGGCCGCAACCAAAGGGTGTCGCCTCAGAGGCTGAAGGATTGAATTTTCGAGGGCAGTATCCTCAACCTCAACCTCAACGAGGAGGTAGACCACCCCGCAGCGACGGGGGCGAGATGAACATATCGCCCTTAAAAGTGTCGCGACGCCCTACACGGTGTCGTAGAAGGATTGGTTCGGTTGATCTTCAAGGGCATCTGGCCTCACTGATCCCGCAGGGCGCCTTTGGGTGCTAACCGTAAATGCCTGAACCTGTATGGTTATTTGATCGATCCCGAGTTTGGCTGGATGCAAGTGCGTGGGCAAACATGGGCGTCTTACTCAATCCAGACCTACATCAATGGGCGCGAGTGGATGTGTCGCCAACTCATTGACACGTTCCGCATCGGGCGGCACCGTTCAACCCGGTAACCAAGGCAAATATCGAACGCTTCAAGGCATTGCTCCGAACCCGCCCCTCAGAATTTTCTTCGATAGCGGCCATTCGTTTGCATCCTCACTCGGAAGCGATAGTTGACCCGCACCGCCACCGCTTGATACGTTGAGTCTGGATGAAAGGGTTATATACAAGCGTAGAATTCCTTACTCATCCAATGGCGGAACGAGGGAATCAAGATGAAAGAGACATTTCACGAAAGACTGAAAAGACTGCGGGAAGCGAACAGTTGGAGTCTGTCAAAATTGGCCCAAAGAGCTAACTTGAACGAGGAAAACATCGCGCTGCTTGAGGCGGATTCACGCCAAGTCCCTTCCTGGATCGCAATCAGCAAACTGGCAAGCGCGCTTGGCAGCAATCCTTTCTACCTCGCCTCGGGTGAGGGCGATCAAAAACCCTTCAGAATCAGCAGGAATGTGGGGTTGATGTGACCGGTTTTTCGATAAGATCACGATGAGGTAGCACTGTTTAACTCGGGTCGAGCGCTTGATAGTCGTATGCGTCGGCAGACGGCCATTGCTGATGGCGTGAGTGGGCGGTATCTCTGTGCGCCAGCGCTTAACCAGAGTCCTTCGCGATCGGTACCACTGTCGAACGCATGGATGGAACGGAAGCTATTTCGATCCTGTTTGATCTGATTGCCCGTGCCAACTTTTCTGAACTGGCGGAGGAGGTCAAGGCGGGCGCAGAGAAGATTGTGACGAAAAACGGTGAGAGCTTCATCGCGCGGATCGACTCTGTCCGGCTGGACTATTACCACCAACTAGAACGTGAGCGCATCCATTTGCTCCTGATCGGCGAGTTATCCAAGAGCCGGATCAATTTTGTCGACGAAGGTTTCCAGCAGCACGGGGGTGTAGCCATAATGCTGCGGCCAGTCCTCGACCACCCGGTGCGCGGCCATGGCGAGGACATGGGAGCCCAGATTGGGAACCTGCACGGTCGGCAGAAGTAAAAAGCGGCTGTTGGCGACGATGCGTTCGAGGTTGGCGCGGCGTGCATGGGCGCACCATCCGATCCAGTCATCGCGCGCGGCCAGATGCCAGGCCGGTGCGCTGAAGGCCAGGGCGCCGAGCCAGCCACTCGGCGCATTGATCAGGTAGCGACGCTGCGCTCCGCACAGAGGGCCATGCCCCAAGGGGTGATAGGTGGCCACCATCTGGCACCAAAGCTCAGACAGCGCTTTGCCTTCCACGGACACCCATTCCACTTTGCCCAGGCTTTCGAGCGAACCGGCTATCGTCGGCACCTGCCAGTGCACCGGTGGGCTGTCTTGCCGCTGTTGCGGTGGCGTGTGCAGAGCTGGCGGCAAGGTGATCCTGCCAAGCCGCTCAAGTTCCAGCAGTGCCTTGCGGGCGCCGACTTCGCGTGGACGTCCAGTTGGACTGTGCCAAGTCAGCCAGTCGCACAGCTGTCGTGATAACGTGCTGCGCGAAATGACCGCCGCGTCAACGATGGCATCGCGGATGCGACCGATAAGGGACTCGGAAAAGGACTGACCGAACAATTGCATGGGCCGTACGATACCCGGTGCCGGTCATTGTGTTCAGTATGGGTAAAAGATAGGCTGCTGTGAGCGGTCTATATTGAAAACGCCCGATATCCAACCGATATCCACTTTGATTGAGCAGCGATTCAAACTTGTAAAACTTGTCAAATACGAACTTGGATATTTGATATTGGATATACCCAAAACAATATGAATAGTGGAACGGTGGGGGGTATGTCCGATTCCCGGAAAGGAGAGAACCATGAGCAAAGAAAAATATGGATGGGGAGGCTGGAAGATGCCAATCCTGCATCCCAATGACCCTGAGTTTTGCGAGTATGGATGTCCAATTTGTGTGCCAGCGCGCAACGGAAACAAGTTTGCCAAAGTGATCCAGCAAGTTGAACAGGCCGTCACCTTTGGCGGTTGTTGGTGGGGACGAGCGAGACAGCGCAAATACGGCGTCTCCCCGGATCAACCCATTCCATTGAAGTGAGAAGCAGCGGTGACGCTATACCAATCGTTGTTCTGACCTGCTGCGGCAGCAGTTCTGCTTTCTGTGGAGGGCCACAGGAGGTGGGTTATGTTTGGCGCTTGGCTGAACGGGTGGCCCGATAGCCATACACACCGGCCGCCCCAAGGGCGAGCAGTGCAAGCAGCATCGCAGCCAGCAACTGGCCGGGAAACTCAAGCCAGTTCACTGGTTGGTAGCGAACGAGGGTAATGGCTTGGAGCACGGCAAAAGCAACATAGGCAAAACTTGCCACGTGGATGCGTGCGTAGTCGTTTTCCCGCACCGCAGCCAGCAGGCTTACTCCGAAGGCGAGATAAAAACTACCGATCATGCGTGCCGTCAGCGGGGTCAACGGCCAGGGCCAGAGTTGCTCCGCAGTTCCCGGGATCGCAAACATCAGCGCCCCCATCGCCAGCATCAGCACCCCCAGTAAGCCTAAGTTGATGCGCATCCAGGCAGGCAGTTTCGCTTGCGGCGCAGTGGCGGCTGCCGCTTGCTGACGTTGACTCCAAAGTGCCATGATCAGCCCGGGGACAAGGATGATGTAAAGAAATAACCAACTCCATGCCCAGAACTCCGCACTCCAGACCGCGTTGCGCAAATGAAATTTGTCGAGATGCAACAAGGTTGCCGCCAGAATGGAAAGAAGTCCCGTCGCCACAACCGAAACGCCCACCCGTACCCGCGCCCAGTCTTGCTCCCGCAGCGCAAACACCAGCGCGGTGGTGACGGCCAAATATCCACCGCCGAGAAATGCCGCCGTCACGGGAGACTTGATGGTCCAGGCAAAATAGAGATGCGTCGACTCGCTCAGAAAAAAGAGCGACGCCCCGGCGCTGGCGACAAAAATGGCGGCGGCCTGCATGAACAGTCGGACCGCTCGGCTGACAGCAGTCGTTGGGGATGAATCGGTCATGCTGTTTTGTCTCCCCGGTAAATGCCAGGCTATACGCAAAGCGGATGATTTGATTTTACCCAGCTATATTGATGCAACGGTTCACTCGCTCAACGAAGGAATGTTCCACTTCTCATTCTGGCCAGATAGGCATCCTCTTTTCACTTGGATAATCCAGCATGGCAATAAACCACATCCGCCGCCGGCTGTGAGGGTGAATAAACACGGGCTTGCATTGATTATCAACCCCGTGCGTTCATGGACATCACAATAAAGCGGTTTGCCTCAGGAAGAAATGAACGCACCTAACGACGACATTACCAACTGATGAACCTTGCCTCCGGATCTCTACTCGCCAATATCGTCAATCTCCCGCAACGCCGTGTCGCTGCGGGCCGATTGGTGTGGCGAGACGGTGTCATTACTGTTTGCGAGATGATCGGCCCGGAAGTTCCCGGCCTGAGCTATCTGATCCCCGGTTTTGTCGATGCGCATGTGCATGTCGAGAGTTCGATGCTGGCGCCGTCTGAATTCGCCCGCCTGGCGACTCGCCACGGCAGCGTCGCTTGCGTCTCAGATCCGCATGAAATCGCCAACGTGCTGGGCCTGGAGGGCGTGCGCTACATGCTGGAGAACAGCCGCCAGGTACCGTTCAAGATGTTCTTCGGCGCGCCCTCCTGCGTGCCGGCGACGCCGTTCGAGACCGCCGGCGCCAGCCTGGATCTGGATGAAATCGGCATCCTGCTGCGCGAGGATGGCCTGTGTTACCTGTCCGAAATGATGAACTTCCCGGGCGTGCTGGCGCGCGATGTCGCCGTCATGGCCAAGATCGCGCTGGCGCAAAGCCTGGGCCTGCCGGTGGACGGGCACGCGCCCGGCTTGACCGGCGAGCGGGCGCGGCGCTATGCCGAGGCCGGCATCAGCACCGACCACGAATGTGTCAGCCTGGCGGAGGCGCGTGACAAGATCGCCTGCGGCATGCACATCCTGATCCGTGAAGGTTCGGCGGCGCGCAATTTCGACACCCTGCAGCCGCTCATCCGCAGCCATCCGGACAAGGTGATGTTTTGCAGCGACGACAAGCATCCCGACGATCTGGCGCGCGGCCATATCGACCGCCTGGCGGCGCGGGCGGTGGCGGCCGGGCATGACGCTTTCGACGTGCTGCGCTGCGCCTGTTTGAACCCGGTGCTGCACTATCGCCTGCCGGTTGGCTTGCTGCGTGTGGGCGATGCGATGGACGCAGCGGAAGTGGCCGACCTGCGCGATTTCCGGCCGCTGCGCACCTGGGTAAATGGCCGTCTGGTTGCCGAGGCGGGACGCAGCCTGATCGAGCGGACGCCGATCCGCCTGATCAACCGTTTTCAGGCCAGGAAAATCACACCGGCCGATCTGGAAGTACCCGCCGCTGGCGAACGCTTGCGGGTGATCGACGTGCACGACGGTGAACTGCTGACGCGCGAGGCGTTGCTGGCGCCGAGGTTGGAAAACGGCCAGGGGGGCAGCCTTATCGTGCCCGACCCGGAACGCGATGTGCTGTTGCTGATGGTGCTCAACCGCTACCGGGAAGCGCCGCCAGCGCTGGCCTTCGTGCGTGGTTTCGGCCTGCGCCGGGGAGCGCTGGCCTCCAGCGTGGCGCACGATTCGCATAATCTGGTGGCGGTCGGCGCGGACAAGGAATCGCTGTGCCGGGCGGTCAATGCATTGATCGATAGCGGCGGCGGCATCGCTGTCGCCGACGGCAGCAGGGTGGCCAGCCTGCCGCTGCCGGTGGCCGGGCTGATGAGCGATCTGGACGGCGATGTCGTCGCCGCGCGCTACACCGAGCTGACCCTTCGCGCCGGGGAACTCGGTTCGCCACTGCGCGCGCCGTTCATGACACTGTCGTTCATGGCCTTGCTGGTGATCCCGGAACTCAAGCTGAGCGATCGCGGGCTGTTCGATGGCCGTGAATTCCACTTCACCGGGCTGACGGTATGAAACCCGGCGCCACCAGCCGTTCCCACTCCGCCAAACCAAGCTTCGACAGGTGGCCGAAGTCGCCGCCGGGCAGCGCCTTGCGCGCCAGCACCAGATAGGGCGCCACGGCCAGCGCGATGCCCAGGCACCCGGGCGGAATAAGCGTATGCGCGCTGCACAGGTAGGTGCGCTCGAACAGCATCTGCTGGCCGCGTCCGCAGGCCACGATGCTCTCCGCCACACGTTGGCGATGCGCCGCGACCCAGGCGGCGAACGCGGCTTCGTCGTCATTTTCCAGCCAGAGGCCGGCGTCCTCGATGAACAGGTCGGCGGCGACCTGGCGGTCACGCGCGATGGATAGCGCCAAGTAACACCAGACGCCATAGGCCTGACCGTTTTCCGCAACCGGCTCGCCCTGCCGGGGACGATAAGCGGTGATGCTCTTGTTGGCGCAGATCACATGCGCGCCGGGTACGAGCGGAAAACGCCGCTGCGCCGCTGTGCCGAACAGGGCCTTGCCCGCATCAAGCAGCGGCTGCCCGTCATGAATGGGCAATTCCGAGCCGTCGTATTGGCGGACGCTGAACAACGGTCGCTGGCAGCCGTCCCTGATCGCGTCCGCGCTGACCAGGTCATATCCCCAGACTTGGCCAGCGAGGCCGCAGAACGAAGAAGCGGTTTCCATGTTGATCTGACCGAGGTAGGCCTCCGCCGCTTCAGCCCGGTCAAGCGCGACGATGCCGTCGAGCAGTGCATCGTCGGTTTTTTCCACCGTCGCGGTAGCAACCTTGAGCACGCAGATATAGCCCAGCCCCGCTGCGCCGGGCCGTCCGTAGCCGTCGCAGTACGACTCGAAAGGACCAATGGCCCGGTTGTCGAATGCGTTGGAACCGGTGCGCATAGCGGGATTGTCCGCATCGCGGCGATCAATGCGCGGCATCGGCCGGGATCCACACAAAATACAACTTCCCTGCCGGGGCGAAAGAACACGCCAAGGCCATCGTCAGCGGCGAGTTCTGCGAAGGGACGCGTACCAAATGCACGATGACTTCTCCTGGTTGAAAGCGCCGGTCCCATCGGCAATGGAATAATGCGCCCGTGCTGCTTCAAGCATAGACGACTGGCCACCGATTTATGACGGATGCGATGACCCAGGCCTCAGCTGTGGTCCTAACCTGTTCAGGCCACTCCCACGCGAATGTGCGCCGAAGCCGAGGCGGGAAATAATCACCTATGATTAAAAACGGACAAGGAAGTCGACAAAAGCGCGTCTTCTCCGGTCCACACCCGGGGCGATTGATGAGGGGAGTTGATGATGCAAATCAACACACGCAAACAGGGTGACTGGATGGTCTATGCCATCTCCGGTCGGATTAACGGCATCACCGCGCCGCAATTGGAGGCGTCGCTGCGCGGCAGCATCGACGCCGGCGAATTGCGCATTGCGGCGGATTTGTCCAGCGTGCAATGCCTTGGCAGCGCCGGACTGTGGGTCTTCCTGGCGGCCTTGCGCCAGCTTGGCGGCGGCGAATTCCGTTTACTCAGTCCAACTGAATCGGTGCGCGAAGTGCTAGACATCTCCGGATTCGCCAACATCATGGCGATCAGCGACAGCTTGGAAGGATAGCTCGCATGATAAAGACGGACGCCGCCGAGGGCCGCGCGCCGTCCCCCGAGATGGAAGACGAGGCCATTTACCAGAAACAGCTCGAACTGTTCATCCGCTGCTCCACCGACAAGCGCATCGAATTGGTCAAGCTCGGCGAAGTCATCGCCGATCTTCGCCATCGTCGGCGCTTCCTCGACGTCGGCGCCGGTAGCGGCGACCTGACTATCCCGCTGGCGCAGGCTTTCCACGAGACCACCATCGTCGAACCGAACTCGGCCCAGATCGAATTCCTGCGCCGCCGTTATCCCGAATTCAAGCTGCACAACACGACCTGGTCCGAGGCAGAACTAGGCGGTGACCGCTTCGATTTCATCCTCTGCTCGCACGTCTTGTACTACCTCGACACGGCGGAATGGATGCCATCCATCGACAAGATGCGCGCCCACCTGGAGCCGGATGGCCGCCTGGCCATCGTGCTGCAGTCGCCAATCGGCGAACTGGCGGATTTTTATAACCGCTTCGCCCATTTCGACGTCGGCATCCTCGAACTGTGGCGGCAAATGATCCACCGATTCGGCGACCGGGCGGTGGACGTGCGCTACTTCGTCAACGAGATCTGGACCGACAACCTGGACGACATGGTGGAAATCGGCCTGTTCCTGCTGATCGACCGCAACTTCCGCTCGCGCAGCGACGAGATTCGTGACTATTTCGCCAGCCGCCACCGCCGGGGCGATGGCTATCGTCTGAAGCAGGATGAAATCCTGCTGGCGGTGCGCCAGCAAGCCTAGGAGCCTGTCGAACTTTGGAATCGTCGGCTGCAAAGTCCCGGGGGGTATAAGCGGGAAAGTCCCGGGGGTATAAGCGGAAACTCGACCGCGCCGGTCCTTTTTTTGCCAGTTTCTTGCACCCGCAAGGGGTACTCCGGATTCGTACGCGCTAAAGCGCTACGACTCCGCCGCCCCATGGAACAACCATGCGGCGGCGAATCCGGCAAAAAACGGCCTCGGCGGGGCCGATTTT
>JAIFKV010000202.1 GCA_020049415.1 Betaproteobacteria bacterium | reverse complement strand
ACGCCTTCAATGGGCCGGCTGACATCCCGCTCAAATATCGTTTTGAGTTCCATTTTTCCCTTGCCCTGCGCTTAGACCTGATAGTCGTAAATGTTGAATGCCCGGTAGTACTTGTCGTCGCGCAAGCGGCCGAACAAATCGAGTGACGCGCCGGCTGCGATTGAATGGGAATAATCGCCAGGAAAGAACAGCACTGTCGGCTGGAGCTTGGCTGCTTTTTGCAGGTTGTTAAGCACGTTGTGGGAACGGATATACGGAAAGACCTCGCCCACGCCGGATATGAACAGGACATCAAATGGCCCTTCAGCCATACGATTGACCATGGCGGGAACCAGCACATGCTCCACATCCAGCATGGACTGAATGTTTTCCAGCAGCTTTTCCTTGGTCATGCCCGCTTCTTCAGCGAGATACCAATCCCAATCGCCCTCTGCCTGCATGAGTTCGATGGACAAGTCATAGAGGTTGATTTCCAGAATGCGCAGCCCTTGCTGGTTCAGCCGGTTTGCCAGTTGCCTCTGCAATCGGTTCATTTCCACCGCTTCTGCCGGGCTGAAGTCGCAGATGAAGAATGGCACCTCGTTGCCCAGACCCTCCATCTTCAGGAAACGCGGGTTGGCGACCACTTTCAGCAAGTGTTCAAAGCGTGTGGCGATGGATTCGCGTCGGATGTTGCGGATCATGGTTTATAGCGCATGGTTTATGACTCATGCAGCCACTTGTTGATGTCGGTATCTGACAGCGGATAAATCAAGAAAGCCTCGCGGCCTTGCTTGGCCAGTAGGCTGGCAATGCGTGGCGTCAGCATGGCTGGCTGAATGACGTGCTGTGCTGAAATCAGATCCGCCTCCCGTAGCATCCGAAAAAGGTTCTGGCGTAGCTTGTTTTGCGTGGAGGGCGCTGTGTTGTCCAGCTCCTCATGCCACAGTGCTTTGCCATTGAAAAACGCGTCGAAGTCCTTCAGGTGCAGGTCTTGCCGCAACGTGACGAAATACTCGCGCAAGACCTCAACAGCAAAGTCGCGAATGAAATCATAGCGGCGGCAGGTTGCGCTCCAGAGCAGATAGCTGCGTTCGCGGATGCTACCGCCAACGATGCACTCTAGTTCTGGAATTGTGAGCAGTTCCAGGCGTGAGACTATTTCCTTGCTGATACGGAGTGCTGCGGACGCCGTCCGCACCTGCAGGAGGTTGTCAGACTGCACTTGCTCACGGGTCGACAACCAGTCGCGGTTTCGCAAGAAAAGTCCTGCGACCATGGCGGATTCCTGAGAAAACAGGCCGCCGGTGGTGAAGGAAAGGCGGTATCGCGCGGCGCCCATCAGCTTCCTTCGGAATTTTCAGGCGCTTCCCCCGCGCCGCCGGCTTTGACCCAGTCGTCGATCTCGCTCTTCTGGAATTTCCAAAGTCGCCCGACACGATGCGCTGGTATGCGCTTCTTGGCGGTCCAGACGTAAATCGTGTCCTTGCTGACCCCCAGATGAGCTGCAATTTCTTCAACGGATAGCCAACGGTCTGACATGAGGTTCTGGGCAATTTCATTGCGAGGTCGACATGGTTGCACAGGCTGAGCCTGTTTAGGCATGACCCTATTGGATTAAGCAGGATTTAACTTGGGTAAATTCTCTTGTCGGTTGCGGTCGAGCAAGGGGCAGGCGTGTTGAGACGACCAGCCGACGGTTACCGGGCTGGCGTTAATCCACTCTTCATCTGAGCCAGGCCGAGGGTTTGTTTTGCCTGTGTGATTCCAACTTTTATCGGCTTAGGGTTGTGCTCCTAGGAGTCCTGGCCAACTCAAAGTAAAGTCGCCGATACAAATACGAGGAAATCAGAGATGTCAGAACCATCGGAAAAACCCATTGTCCTGAGCTTCGGCGATGCGGCGGCGAACAGGCAATTGTTATCTTCGTTATTGGAAGGTGAATATATTTTGCGCTGGGCGGAGGACGCTGATGTCGGGTTGACTGATCGCCATACGGCGAATCTTCCCGATCTGGTTCTGCTCGATCCGGCCCCGCCCGGTCTGCATGGCCGCGACGTGCTGCGTCAACTGCGCGTCGATGCGCTGACTCGGGATATTCCGGTGATTGTCGTCACCGCCGATGACGCGGAAGAAACCGAACTGGAATGGTTGCAACGTGGCGCCAACGCTGTGCTGGTAAAGCCGTTCAAGCCGCGCGGGTTGAAAGTCAAAGTGCATGACCTGCTGGAGCGCCAGCGGCTAAAAAAACAGTTGGCCGAAAGCGAAGCCTGGCGCGGAGTGGTCTTCGAGGCCGGACCGAATCCGCTGTTGGTGGTTGCTCAGGATGGCCGCATTTTGAGCGCCAATCACCGCGCCGAGGCGATGCTTGGCTATCCGTCGGGGCGGCTGGTCGGGCTGAATGTGGAACAACTGGTTGCCGCCGAAGATCACCAGTCGACTGCCGGGTATTTCGCGGTGGAGCAGTGTGCGCCGCAACAGCGCAGCGGGTTTGCGGACGGCGTCGAGTTGCTCGCTTTGCGCCACGATGGCAGTCATTTTCCGGCTCGCATCAGTTTGCATCCGATTCAATTCGGTCAGGCGACGCGGCTCATCGTCGGCCTGGAAGATATCAGCGCGCTTAAAACGGCGCAGACCGAGGTCAAGATCAGCGAAGAACGTCTGCGCCTGGCGACCGAAGGCGTCAAGGATGGCACCTGGGACTGGAATCTCGACAGCGGCTCTGTGTTCTGCTCGGCAGGTTGGAAAAGCATGCTGGGTTATAGCGATGACGATGTTGTCGAGCCGACCTTCGCGGGTTGGGCAAAGTGGATGCATGCCGACGACAAGGCTGCTGTGATGCAGGGTGTCGAAGACTATCTGGCGGGGCGGGGCGACAAATTTGAAATCGAAATTCGCATGCACCGCAAGGACGGCAGCTGGGCCGATATTCTGTCGCGCGCTTCGTTGGCCCGCGACACCGAGGGGCATCCGCTGCAACCGCGCCGTCTGATAGGCATCAACACCGATATTACCGAGCGCAAGCGGATGGAGCGCGCGTTGCGGCAGAGCGATGCGCGTTTTCGTGGCTTGTTCGATCAGTCGCCCGACCCAAGATTACTGATCGAGGATGATCGATTCGTCGACTGCAACCAGGCTGCCGTCGAGTTGCTGGGCAGTCCGGACAAAGCCGAGATTCTCGGTACGCATCCGGCGGACATCTCACCGGAAACCCAGCCGGATGGCGTACCTTCGGCCATCAAGTCGGCGGAAATGATGCGTATTGCCAAGCAACGCGGCACTCATCGCTTTGATTGGGCGCACAAACGATCGGACGGCAGCCGGTTTATTGCTGAGGTCACGCTGTCGTCGATCACCATACAAGATCGCCCGATGCTGCACTGCATCTGGCGCGACATCACCACCGCCAAAGAAAACGAGGTGATGCTCGAACGCGACCGCGAACGGCAAAAGGTATTGCGGAAATTGCTTGAGGACGGTTTTGCCAAAGGTTCTCTGGAAGACGTGCTGGATCGTTGTCTGCGCCGAATTCTGTCGCTTTCCTGGCTGTCTGTTCTGCCCAAGGGCGGCGTCTTCCTGATGGATACGCTGCAAAACAACCTGCATCTGGTTGTTGAACAAGGGCTGCCGGCGGAGATTCTCGGCCTCTGCTCGCGGCTGGCCTTGGGGCGATGCCATTGCGGTCGGGCCGCGGTCAGTCGGCAAGTGCAGTATTCCGCGTGTATCGATGCGCGGCACGAGGTTGTTTATCCAGGCATTGTCGATCACGGCCATTACAGCATTCCGCTGTTGGCGGGCGAAGTCTTGCTGGGGGTGTTGGTCCTGTATCTGCCACTCGGTTTTCAAGCCAATGCGCAAAAGGAAGAATTCCTCACCGCCGCCGCCAACGCGCTTGCCGGCATCATTCAACGCAAGCTGGACGAAGCGGCTTTGCGCGAACGTGAGCGGCTGTTTCGCAGCGTGGTGGACACCTCGGCGGATGGTTTCTTCATGGCCGATATGCAAGGCCGATTGTTGGAAGTCAACGATGTCTATGTCCGGCTTTCCGGTTACAGCCGCGAAGAGTTGCTTGGCATGCGCATTCACGATCTAAAGCCGGACGGGACGGAGGTGGAAGTCAATGGACATTTTGAGCGCACGCTTGGTCAGGGCTGGAATCGATTTGAAACTCAGCACCGAGCCAAAGATGGCCACATCTGGCCGGTGGAAGCCAGCGTCAGTTATGTCGCCGAACCGGACCAACGTTTTTTTGTTTTCACCCGCGATATCAGCAATCGTCTGGCATTGGAACGGCAACTGTCCGAAAGCCGAAGCAGTTTTCTGGCGATGATCGATAACCTGCCGTTCGCCATCTGGTTCAAGGACACCGATTGCCGGCTGCGAGCGGCCAATATCGCGCTGCTCGAAACCCTGGGTGAGCGGCCCAGAGCCAGTGTCATCGGCAAGAACAACTTTGATCTGTGGCCGGCCGACCTGGCCGCCAAGTACGATGCCGACGATCGGGAAGTGATGGCCAGCCGTACGCAAAAATTCGTCGAGGAGCCTTACGAGAAGAGTGGCTATCGGTTCTGGATTGAAACCTACAAAGCGCCGGTGCATGACAAGGACGGCGTTTTGCTCGGCACGGTAGGCTACTTTCGCGACATCACTCGCCAGCGCAATGCCAGTGATCAATTGCGCGAGCTCAACGAAACCCTGGAGCAACGCGTCGAGCAGCGCACCCGTCAACTGGAGACCAGTCGGAGACAACTTGAAGTCATCATCGATACCTTGCCGGCGCTGTTGTTCATCAAGGATCTGGACGGCCGTTATTTGACCGTCAATCAGCGTTATGAAAAGGAAGTCGGCGTTTCCAAGGCGTGGGTGCTCGGGCGCACCGACCTGGATTTGTATCCATCCGCGGTGGCGGAAGCCATCCGCCAGATTGACCAGCGCGCAATTACCGCCGCCGCGCCGATCACGTTTGAGGAAAATGTGCCGCACCACGATGGCCGTCGGCATGATTATCTGACCACCAAGCTGCCCTTGCTGGATGCCTCCGGGAAGCCACATTCGCTGCTGGGCATCGCTTTCGACATTACCCCGATCAAGATGCTGCAAGCGCAACTGACGCGCACCCAGTCGATTGCCCGCCTGGGCAGTTGGCAGCTGCAACTGGCGGATGGCGGGTTGACCTGGTCTGACGAAACCTATGGCATCTTTGCCATGCAGCCGGGCTCGCGGGTAACAATAGACAGCCTGGTCGAGCGCATTCATCCAGACGATCTGGCCAGGGCTGAAAGCGCCTGGGAAGGCGCCAGGCAAGGCCGGCTGTACGACATCGAATACCGCATCATCCTCGCCGAGCAGACCAAATGGGTGCGTGAGCGGGTCGATATCATCACCCGCGAAAATGACCGCTACCTGGTCGCGGAGGGCTTCGTGCAGGACATTACCGAGTTCAAGCACACCCAGGAAACGCTGCAGCTGGCGTTGCGGGACGCGGAGCGATTCGCGCGGATGAAAAGCGAGTTTCTTGCCAACATGAGCCATGAAATCCGCACGCCGCTCAACGGCATACTCGGTTTTGCCCAGGTCGGGCAGCAAATCAAGCACGATTCGCAGGGCAAACGGCTGTTCGATCAGGTGTTTGAGTCTGGTCAGTTGCTGCTTGGCATCGTCAACGACATTCTCGATTTTTCGAAGATCGAAGCCGGCAAGCTGCGCATTGATGCGGTTGCCGTGCAGCTTGAACGCATCCTGCAACATGTTTCGGTGATGTGTTCCGACCGCGCTTCTAGCAAGGGTTTTTTGCTGCGCATCGAGGTGGATGAAGCGCTGCCGCCCTGGTTCCAGGGAGATCCTTTACGCATCGCGCAGATTCTGATCAATCTGGTCGGCAATGCGATCAAATTCACCGAACGCGGCGAGGTGGTGCTGTCCGCCCGGCGCGAATCGGATCGCATTGTGTTCCGGGTAAGCGATACCGGCATCGGCATGGCGCCAGAGCTGGTCAACAATCTGTTCAAGCCGTTCGAACAGGGCGATGGCAGCATCACTCGACGTTTTGGCGGCACCGGGCTGGGGTTGGCCATTACCCATCGACTGGTGGATTTGATGGGCGGTGAAATACGCGTCGACAGCACGCCGAATCTGGGCAGCGTGTTCGAGGTGCATCTGGCGCTGAGCGCTGTTCCCGCGCCCGCCGCCGTGGGCCGCGCCGAGGCGCCCGCATCGGGAGTGCCGACGCGCCAATCGCTGGCCGGCGTGCGCGTGCTGACGGCGGAGGACAATGCGGTCAATCGGATGGTGCTGGAAGATCTGCTGACGATGCAGGGGATCATCCTGCGTTGTGTCGAAAACGGCCAGCAAGCTCTGGATGTCATCCGCCACGAGGGCGAATCCGCTTGGGACATCGTACTGACCGACATTCACATGCCGGTAATGGATGGTCATCAACTGACCCGTCAGTTGCGCGAAATTGCGCCGAATCTGCCGGTCGTCGGGGTCACCGCCCATGCCATGGCGGAGGAGCGCGAGCGTTGCCTTGCCAGCGGCATGGTCGCGCACGTCGCCAAGCCCATCGTGCTGGATGAATTGCTGTCGGTGATCCAGCGATTTGCCCGTCATCCGACGAAAAACGAGGCAATACTGGAGACCGAACCGTCCCGGCCCGCGCAGTCAGTCAAGGCTCCAGAGCCAGGCGTAGCGGCCGATGCATCGCCGCTCGACGAGCCGCTTTGCCCGACCTTGGCAGCGTTCATTGATCGGGCGGCGTTGATGGCGCATTTCAATGGTCGCCAGGCTTTTATCCACAAGCTGCTGGCCGCATTGCTGAGCAGCCATCGGGGCACGCCGGAGAAATTGCGGGCGGCGGTCGCGCAGAGTAACCACGCAGACCTGGCTTTCGCGGCGCATAGTCTTGCCAGCGCAGTGGGCGCGATGCAGGCGCACGACTTGCGAGCCTTCGCCAAACGGGTGGAAGAGTTGGCGCGCCAAGGCCGGCTGGAGGCTTTCGGGCTGGCGCTGGAACTGGCCACGAAGACGGAAAGTTTTCTCGCGGCGGTGCAGCGCGAGTTGCCGCCCGACCCATCCGTTCCCAGCAGATGACCGCCACCAGCCGTCGGATTCGAGGCGAAATATCTGTGGCGGCTTCTCTACATCGTAAATAAACTTCGCCACAGCCTGTGCCATCGCCAATGTATGGGGAATCGGGAACTCTTGAAGGAAAAGCGTTGACACAGATTCAGCCTGATAAACGACCCGAATCGCCACTTGTTCAGCACCTGGAGGAGGCGTCGGAAAATGGCGTTTTAAATTCCCATGGCAGTCTGGATCTCAGCGAACGCCAGGCCTTTGAAGGCAAATTGCGTCTTAGCGAGGAGAAATACCGTCAGCTATTCCTCAGCATGGCGCAGGGCGTTGTCTATCACGATGCGCAAGGCGCGGTCATCGATGCCAATCCGGCCGCTTGCCAGATTCTCGGCCTGAACCTCGGCCAACTGCTCGGCAAGAACTCTCTCGACCCGGCTTGGCGTTGCATCCGCGAGGATGGCTCGGTCTACCCGGGCGAGCAGCATCCGTCGATGCTCGCACTGGCTTCGGGCAAAGCCGTTGCCGATCGCGTGATGGGCGTCTGGCGCGCGGCGGAAAACCGCTATCGCTGGATTCTGGTCAACGCCACCCCGATTTTCCATCCCGACATTGCCCGGCCAAGCCAGGTTCATGTCACCTTCACCGACATCACCGAATCCCGCGAGACTTTGGCGGCGCTGCGCCGGCAGCGGACGTTCAATGAGGCCATCTTCGAGAGCGCCGTTGGTGTTTTGCTGGTGCTCGACCGCCGCGGCAGCATCGTCCGCGCGAATCAGCTGGTCGAACGCTTGACCGGCTTCTCCCGCGCCGAACTGCTTGGTCAGCCGGTCTGGGATTGGCTGATTCCAGCCGAGCGGATGGAAGAGGTGAAAGCGGTTTTCAAAGACCTGCAAGCGCATGCCCAGCCCAGCGAATACGAAAACGAATGGCTTACCCGTAAGGGCGAGCGCATTCTGTTTCACTGGTACAACACGGTTCTGTTTGACGCCGCCGGCACGGTCGAGTTTGTCATTGCTCAGGGACGCGACATCAGCGTCTGGCGGCGGGCCGAAAATGAACGCAAGGCGAGCCAGCAATTGGTGCGCATCAATGAAGAACGCTTGCGTCTGGCCACCGAGGGCGTCAGCGATGGTCTGTGGGAGTGGAATCTGCAAAGCGGCGAGATTTACTGCTCGGCCGGTTGGAAAGCCCTGCTCGGTTATGGCGAAGCCGATGCCTTCGAGATCAACTTCGACAGCTGGGGGCTGCTGCTTCACCCCGACGATAGAGCGGCCACCCTGCGCCAGGTCGATGCATATCTCGCCGGCCGGATTCCCCGGTTCGATATTGAATTTCGCATGCGCCACCGCGACGGCCACTGGGTCGACCTGCTCTCGCGCGGCACCCTGGCGCGCGATGAAAACGGGCAGCCGATGCAGCCTTTGCGTCTGCTCGGTTTGCATACCGACATCACCCAGCGCAAGCGTACCGAAGCTGAATTGCAGCAAAGCACCCAGCGTTTTCATACCCTTTTCGAGTCTTCGCCGGACCCGTTATGGCTGATGGATGGCGACCTCTTCGTCGATTGCAATCAGGCTGCCGTCAGCCTGCTCGGTTATCCGGACAAGCACGCATTGATGAACGTTCATCCGGCCGTCTTTTCGCCGGAATTCCAGCCCGATGGCGAATCCTCCTTCGACAAAAGCGCGCGGATGAACCGCATCGCTTACGCGCAAGGCATCCACCGTTTCGAGTGGCGGCACCAACGCCTGGATGGCAGCCAGTTTCCGGTCGAGGTGACGCTCTCGGCGATTGTGGTGGATCAGCGTCCGATGCTCTATTGCTCCTGGCGCGACATCAGCGCGCAGAAAGCCAGCGAAGCCCGCATTCGGCAAGACAGGGAGCAGGGTGACATCCTGCGCGGATTGTTGGAGCTGGGTTTTTCAAATGATCCGCTGGCGACGATTCTCGACCACGCGTTGACCCGGGTGCTCGGTTTGTCCTGGCTTTCGCTGTTGCCCAAGGCGGGGGTGTTCCTTGCTCAGGCGAATTCGGATTGCCTGCGTCTGGTGGTTGGGAAGAACTTTGAGCCGGCGCTCTGCGCGCTCTGCGCAGCGGTGCGCATCGGTAAATGCGTCTGTGGTCGCGCCGCAAGCAGTCTGCAAATGCAATATGTCAGCCATATCGATGACGCGCACGACTTGACCTATCCCGGCATGGCGGATCACGGTCATTACAGCTTGCCGTTGCTGGCCGGAAAACAGTTGCTCGGCGTGCTGGTGCTGTATTTGCCGCTCAATTTCAAGCGGGAAGCCTACAAGGAAGAATTTCTCGCCGCGGTCGCCAATATTCTCTCCGGCATCATCCACCGCAAGCAGGAAGAGGCCGTGCTGCAGGAACGTGAAGCGCTTGACCGATCGAGACGGCCGCTTGCTCGAAGTCAACGACGCCTACACCCGGTTTTCCGGTTACCCCCGGGAGGCGTTGTTGGGTATGCGGTTGACCGATCTGGAGGCGAAAGAATCGGCGGAAGATATCGACGCCCATATCGAAAAGATCATCCTTCAAGGCGCCGATCTGTTCGAAACGCGTCACCGCACCAAGGATGGCGAAATCTGGCCGGTGGAAATGAGGAGTTGCGGCAGGCTTTGCTGCAACATCGCGCCGACCTGGAAAAACAGGTCTTGCTGCGAACCCGGGAATTGAATAGCAGCCGCGATCAACTGGAAGCGATCATCGATACCCTGCCGGCAATTCTGTTCATCAAGGATGTACAAGGCCGCTATCTGAGGATCAACCGGCGTTTTGAAACGGAAGTGGGCGTACAGAAAGACCAGGTGATCGGCCATACCGATCTGGATATTCATCCGCTGGCGGTGGCGGATTCAATTATCCGCATCGATCGACAGGTGCTGGCGAGTGGCGTGGCGATAACCTTCGAGGAGTGTGTGCCGCAGCAGGACGGGCTGTTGCACAACTACCTGACCACCAAGCTGCCGCTGCGTGATGCCGAAGGCGTCAACGTCGCGCTGCTCGGCATTGCCATCGACATCACGCCATTGAAGACCTTGCAGGAGCAACTCTCACGCGCGCAATCGATCGCGCATCTCGGTAGTTGGCGCGCCAACCTGACCAATGGCGAATTGGCCTGGTCGGACGAGACCTATCGTATCTTCGGTATTCCGGCGGCAGAGCCGATGAGCCTGGAGCGGTTTTTTGCTTCCCTGATCCACCCGGATGATCGCGCCGAGGTGCTGGCCCGCTGGGACGCCGCGCTGCAAGGCCAGCCGTATGACATCGAACACCGTATTGTGGTCGACGGTCAGATCAAATGGGTACGCGAGCTGGCGGCGTTCCATCACGATACATCGGGGCGTCCGCTGCATGCCGAAGGTTCTGTGCAGGACATCAGCGAAATCAAGCAAACCCAGATCGCACTGCAGACCACCCTGGAAGAAGCTACCCGCCTGGCCCGCGTGAAGAGCGAATTTCTCGCCAACATGAGCCATGAGATTCGCACGCCGTTGAATGGCATTCTGGGGCTGGCCCAGGTGGGCAAGCGGGAAAACGCCGGACGCGAAAGCCAGCGCCTGTTCGATCAACTGGTGGAGTCGGGCCAACTGCTGCTCGGCATCGTCAATGACATTCTTGATTTCTCCAAGATCGAGGCCGGCAAGCTGAATATCGAAATGGCCGCTGTCCAGCTTGATCGTATCGTTCAACACGTCGCGGTGATGTGTTCCGATCGTGCGTCCAGCAAAGGTCTGCCGCTGCGCATCGAGGTGGATGAAACCTTGCCGGCATGGTTTATGGGCGATCCGTTGCGGATTACCCAGATTCTGGTCAACCTGATGGGCAATGCCATCAAATTCACCGAAACCGGTGCGGTTGCGCTCACCATTTCACGCGATGCGGGGCGCATCGTGTTCCGTGTACGCGACAGCGGCATTGGCATGACGCCAGCGCAAGTCGCCAACCTGTTCCAGCCTTTCGAGCAGGCCGATGCTTCAATCACCCGTCGTTTCGGCGGCACCGGGCTGGGGCTGGCCATCACCCAGCGCCTGGTTGATCTGATGGAAGGTGAAATTCGCGTCGATAGCGAGCTGGGGGTGGGGAGCTGCTTCGAGGTGTGTCTGCCGTTGCTGGAGGTGGATACGCCCGACAACACCCACCGGCTCGACACGCCGTCGACAACACGGGTTCAGTTGGGACGCAACGCACTGTTGGGGCTGCGCATCCTCGCCGCCGAGGACAACCTGGTCAATCGGATGGTGCTGCAAGACATGCTGAGTCTGGAAGGCGCGCACTTGGTGTGCGTCGAAAATGGACGGCAGGCGCTGGACTTGATTGTGGCGGAGGGCGAGGCGGTATGGAGCATTCTGCTTACCGACATCCACATGCCCGTGATGGACGGCCATGAACTGGCGCGGCAACTGCGCGAGATCGCGCCTGGCTTGCCGATCATTGGCGTCACCGCGCATGCCCTGGCGGATGAGCGCCAGCATTGCCTGGACAGCGGCATGGTGGCGCATGTGGCGAAGCCGATTGTGCTGGAAGATCTGCTGGCGACTATCCTGCGCTTTGCCCGCCAACTGGCTGCCGATGGTGCCGCCAGCCTCGCGGCAAGCCCTGCGGACGCGGCGGCAGTGGTGATCGGCGCGGAGGTCGTTGGCGCGGCGGTCGATTGTGTTGTCGACAATAGTCTCGACACCACGGCCCTCATCGACTGGGCCGAGTTGCTGGCGTACTACCGCGGTCGGCACGCTTTCGTCGACAAGTTGTTGACCGCCACCCTGAGCAGCCAGGCGGATGCGCCGGGCAAACTGCGGGCTGCGGCGCGGGCATTCGACTTCGAGGCGCTGGCCTTTGCGGCGCACAGTTTTGCCGGCGTCGCCGGCGCGCTGCAGGCCAATTCGTTGCGCGAATTCGCCAAGACGGTGGAGCGGCATGCGCGCGAGGGTCAACTGGAAGCGATCACGCAGGCCGTGTCGCTGGCCGAGAGGGTTGAACGCTGCCTGACCGTTTTGCGGCAGCGCCTGGAGATGCCGCAATCGACACGTTACGGAGATTCGGTATGAACTGTCATATCCTCGTTGTCGATGACGAGCCGACCAATCTACTCATTCTGAACGACGTCCTCAGCGACGCATACAACGTGCATACCACGATGAACAGCCAGCAAGCGCTCGACATGCTTTGCGCCGATACGCAACCGGTGGACCTGATTCTGCTCGACGTCGTGATGCCCGGCCTGAATCGTGCGTCGCGCCGAGGAAGTGCTGGCCGCCCAGAGCGCCACCCTTGCCGCCTTCTGCGCCCTCGTCGAGGCGCTTTACAAACCCGCCTACTCGCATGAAATGGCGATCGAAATGATCAACGAGGGGCGCGGCGGCCATTTCGATCCCGACATGGTGGATGCCTTGCTCGCTATTTCCGAGCAATTTTGCGGCATTGCAATACGCTTCAGTGACAATCATCGAACAACAAGCCCGTTGGAGTAGAAAGTGAAAATAAGTGTGGTGGATGACGATTCGGTATTACGCATGATCATCGTTGATCAGCTGAATGATCCGCGCGATGTGATCAGCGAATTCGCCGATGGCAAGAGCTTGCTGGCGGAGATGGATGTTGCGCCGGACCTGATTCTGCTGGATATCGAGATGCCGGAAATGGACGGCATCGCGGTCTGCAAAGCGCTGCGAGATGCCGGCCAGGATCAGATCCAGGTCATCTTCGTCTCCTCCCATGACGATCTGGAAACACGGCTTGCCGCTTACGCCGCCGGCGCGCGCGACTTCATCGTGAAGCCTTTCGAGCCGGAGGAAGTCACGGCCAAGGTCAACGTGGTGCGCGACTATCTGAAGCGGAAAGCCGAATCATCGAGCAACTTCGAGTATGCCCAGCATGTCGCTTTCACCGCGATGTCCTCGCTCGGCGAAATGGGCGTGATCATGCAGTTTCTGCGTCGATCGTTTAACTGCCTGGATGCCGACGGCATTGCCTCCGCCATGCTGGAAGCGTTGACCCAGTATGGGCTGGATAGTCTTATCGAACTGCGTACCGGCGATATTCGCCAGAGCTATGCCGCAAGCGGCGAATGCACGCCGATGCAACGGTCGATTCTGACCCATACGCAATCGCTGGAGCGCATCTTCCGGTTTCGTTCGCACCTCGCTATCAACTATCCGAATGTGACGCTGGTGATTTTGAATCTGCCGGCGGATGAAGAATTGGTCGGTCGGCTGCGCGACCATCTGGCGGTGCTGGCGGAGGGCGCGAGCGCACGCATACAGTCGCTGGAGATCGAGCGCTTGCATGCGTCGCGGGGTGACGGAATTGCACAAGTGCTGGCCGATCTGACGCAGACGCTGCACGAAATCGAACAGACTCAGGCGACCAGTCGGTTGACCGCGACGGAAGTCGATACCCATTATCTGCAGGATATGACCAGCGCTTTCGCCCGCCTTGGCCTGACCGATAGCCAGGAAAATATTCTGACGGATCTGGCTCAACGAACCCGCATGGAGCTTGCCAAACTGAGAGAAGTCGACGGCAGCGCGAGTGACCGGCTGCGCTCGATCCGGAAGCATTTGCTCACCTTGGTCGGTGCTGGCGCGCCGTTGTAGGAAGTCAGCGCCAGTGGCAATGCGCGGTTTTCTGCTGCATGCTTCATTCCGGCTCTGGCAAACCGCGCACTTTGGCCACGCCCTGATCGATCGCCTGGTCGAGGTGCTGACCGTAATAATCAATGGTGCCCAGGCCCACCACCGGTTTTGCCAGCAATTTTCCCTGTGTATCAAACACCATCACGGTAGGCACCAGACGCACCCCGCTGTCACCGGCAAAGCGACGATGCGGCGTTTTGCCGCCTTGAAAATTCTTCATTTCCCGGTAGCTCGACAACTCGACCTTGCGCATCACCACTTTCGCCTGGTAATCGGCGTTGCGGCTCATCGGTATCAGGAATTCATTCAACACCGTCTCGCAGTAGGAGCAATGCTGGCCGGAAAACATCACCAACACGACGCCATTTTTATCCTTGGCCAGCGCCGCATCTTTTCGCAAGTCTTGCGCCACCGGTACGCCGATGTCGGCAAAAGCCAGCTTGAAACCCCATGCTACAATCAGCAGCAGCACCGCAAATGCTTGTTTCATAGACACTTTCCTCGAATTGTGCGGACTATTTTAATGAGTCCGACACCCCCACAGAATAGTTCAACATGCCTAATAAACTGATCATCGCGACCCGCGAAAGCCAACTTGCGCTCTGGCAAGCCGAACACGTCAAGGCACGACTCATGGCGTTACATCCTGGCCTGGAAGTCGAACTCCTCGGCATGACGACGCAGGGTGACCAGATTCTCGATTCTCCCCTCTCTCGCATCGGCGGCAAGGGTTTGTTCGTCAAGGAACTCGAAGTTGCGATGGCCGATGGTCACGCCGATCTCGCCGTGCATTCGATCAAGGATGTGCCGATGGATCTGCCGGATGGCTTCGAAATGGCCGCCATTCTGGAACGCGAAGATCCGCGTGACGCCTACGTTTCCAACCATTACGGCAGCCTGGAAGAACTGCCGCCGAACGCTCGCGTCGGCACTTCCAGCCTGCGCCGGCAAGCGCAAATTCGCGCGCGACTGCCACATCTGCATGTCGACACCCTGCGCGGCAACGTCAATACCCGTCTGCGCAAGCTGGATGAAGGCCAGTACGCGGCTATTCTTCTGGCGGCGGCGGGGTTGAAACGGCTGGGTTTCGTATCCCGCATTCGCGCCACCTTGCAGCCGGAAGAAAGTCTGCCCGCGGTGGGCCAGGGCGCCATCGGCATCGAAATTCGCGCCGGCAGGCCGGATCTGGCGGCGCTGCTGGCGCCGCTGAACCACCTCGAAACCGCCGCTTGCGTGCGCGCCGAACGCGCCATGAGCCGTGTCCTGCAAGGCGGCTGCCAAGCGCCCATCGGCGGCTATGCGGTGGTGCGCGACGGTCGCCTCTTTCTGCGCGCGTTTGTCGCCGATCTGGAAGGCATCCGCTTTTTCCGCGCTACCGCCGAAGGCGCGCTCGACGACCCCGAGTCGGTCGGCCACGCCGCCGCGCGGGACTTGATCGCGCAGGGCGCCGATTTGCTGATGGCGGAAATCATTCAGCGGACCGCAAAATGAATGCGGCCGGGCCGCTGGCCGGGATCGGCGTGCTGGTGACGCGCCCGGCGGAGCAGTCCGCGAAAATGCTGACGCGTCTGCAAGAATCCGGCGCGTCACCGATGCTGTTTCCAGCGCTGGCGATCATCGATGTAGATGAATCTGCGGCGCTGCGCCAAAGCTTGGCGCTGATCGCAGGCTACGACCGGGTGATATTCGTCAGCCCGAATGCAGTGCGCTTCGGGCTGCGTCTGGCACCGGCCGATGCGGCGGCGAAAATCAAGGCGGCCGCGATCGGCAATGGCACGGCGGCGGCTTTGCGCGCCGCCGGCTGTCAAATGGTGCTGTCGCCCGAAACCGGCGCGGACAGTGAACATCTGCTGGCGTTGCCGGAATTCTCCAACCTGGCAGGCCAGCGGGTGCTGATTGTGCGCGGCGCGGGTGGCCGCGAACTGATCGCCGATACCCTGCGCGGTCGCGGCGCGGAAGTTGATTACGCCGAATGCTACCGCCGTGTGTGTCCAACAACCGAGCCGGCGCCGTTGCTGCACGCCTTGCGGGAGAAACGGATTCAAGCCATTACCGTTTTCAGCGCCGAAACGCTCGACAATCTGCTTGCCCTGGTTCCGCCCGACGCCGCCGAATCGATGCGCGCCTTAGCGTTGTTCGTGCCGCATGCACGCATCGCGCAACATGCGCAAACGCGGCATTTTTGCCACATTATCACCACCCCGCCAGGTGAAAGCGGATTGCTGCGCGGGCTTGTGGAATACTTCAACCATGCCCGAACTGTCTGACCTACCTCGCCCGGCGCAACCCGTCCTGCCCTGGATTGCGCTGATCCTGGCCATCCTGGCGTTGCTGGCGGCGCTGGGTTTTGCCTGGCATAACTACGATCGCGGGCAGCGGATGGAACTGCAACTGGCGCGCCGGATAGGCGATTTCGACGCCGCCACCCGCGAGGCGCGTACCGCCGCCAAAGCCGCCAGCGAAGCCCTGGCAGATCTGCAAACCCGATTCCTGGCGATGGAAACCCGCGCCACCGAAACGCAGAACCAGCAATTGGCGCTCACCGCGATGTATCAGGAACTGGCGCACAGCCAGGATGAGCGGATTGCCGCCGACATTGAACAAACATTGCTGCTGGCGCAGCAACAGTTGCAATTGGCGGGCAATGTACGCGCCGCCCTGCTGGGCCTGGAAGCAGCGGAAACGCGTCTGACCCAGCTCGGCAAGCCGCAATTCGCCAGTTTGCGCAGCGTCCTGGTGAAGGATATCGAGCGCTTGAAGCTGTTGCCCGCCGCCGATATCGAAGGCATCAGCGCGCGACTTGAAGTCTTGATCCAGAGCGTCGACAAGCTGAAGCCGGAATCCGACACCGAACCCCGCCGAGTCGTCGCGCCAGCGGCGCGCACCGGCACCGCCGACACGTTGGCGAAGTTTTCCCAGGAGGCGTGGAAAGAGTTCAAGGAACTGGTGCGCATCCGCCGCCTGGATCACCCGGAACAGGCGTTGCTGACGCCGTCGCAGAATTATTTCCTGCGGCAGAATCTGAAGCTGCGCCTGCTCACCGCGCGGCTGGCTTTGTTGCAGCGCGATGAAACCAGTTTCCGCGCCGACATCAACGCCGCGCACGATTGGATCAGCCGCTATTTCAGCAGCCAGGATGAAGCCAGCAAAGCCTTTCTGGCCAGCCTGGAAAATCTTCGCGGCGCGCCGGTCGAGCTGAAGGATGCACAGATTTCAGCCAGTCTGCAGGCGGTTCGGCAGGCGCGCGGGACGCAATGATGCGCGCCGCATTGTGGTTGCTCGCGTTGTTTGCGCTGGCGGTGGCGTTCACTTTGGTGGCGCGCGTCGATCAGGGCTATGTCATCGTGGTGTTTCCGCCCTGGCGGATGGAACTCTCGTTCATGCTCGCAATTTTGCTGTTGGCGGGCTTGGCGGTACTGGTCTATGCGGCGTTGCGACTTCTCGGCATCGCGCTCAATTTGTCCGGCGACCTGCGCGCCTGGAATGCTGGACGGCGCAAGAACAAGGCCGATAAAGCCTTGCTGGATGCCGTTCGCGCGTATCTCGATGGCGACTTCAAGCGGGTTGACGAACTGACCGGCAAAGCCGCCGAGAGCACATTGGCGCCGGACCTTCTGCAACGTCTGCAACGTCCGCCAGCCGCCAGCGTGGAAAAGACTGAACATTAATTTTTTGCCTTCTCCGCCGTCAAAGCTCTACCGCTCATGAGCATGTCAACCCCGTGCCCGCGCGCGCCCCGCAATGTTTGTTTGGCGCGATTTGCGGCTGCGGGCTGATTAGTTCGCTGAGCGACTGTCGCTAACTCCCCGACTGGTATTCGAACGAGTCGGCAAAGAACGCCTCTTCCGGCAGGCCGCGCGCGGCAAAATCACGTCGAGCGGCGGCAATCATCGGCGGCGCGCCGCAGGCATAAACCTGATGCCCGGATAGATCGGCGAAATCCGCCAACACCGCCGCATGGGCATAGCCGTCGCGTCCCAGCCAGTTGTCCTCGGCGCGCGGTTCCGACAGCACCGGGATGAAGCTGAAATTCGGGTTATCCCGCTGCCACTCGCTCGGCAGGTTGGCCTGATACAAGTCGGGTAGCGTCTTGGCGCCCCAATACAGCACAAATTGACGCGAATCGTGGTGCTTGAAGGCGTGATTCAGCATGCTCTTGATCGGCGCGAAACCGGTGCCGCCGGCCAGCAAAATCGCCGGCTTGTCCGACTCGCGCAGGAAGAAGCTGCCGTAAGGGCCGGAAATCCGCATGATGTCCTTCGGCTTCATCGCGCCAAAGACGTGGTCGGTGAACTGGCCGCCGGGGACATGGCGCACATGCAACTCCAGCAGGCTGTCATCTTCCGGCGAGTTGGCCAGCGAAAAGCTGCGCCGCTTGCCATCCTTGAGAAGGAAGTCCAGATACTGCCCGGGCAAAAATTGCAGGCGCTCGTTGGATGGCAGTTTCAGCCAGATGGCCATCACATCTTCGGCCAGTTTTTCCATCCGTTCGACCCGGCAAGGCAGCGTCTTGATCGGAATGTCCTTTGCCGCGCCCACTTCCTTGACCTCGATGGTGACATCGCTTTCGGCCTTGGCGCAGCAGAACAAGGCCATGCCCTTGAGTTTGTCGTCGTGCGTCAAGGCGCTTTCCTGATGCGTGCCGTAGTCCACCGAACCGGCCAGAACTTTGCCCTTGCAAGCGCCGCAAGCGCCGTTGCGACAACCATAAGGCAAGGAAAAACCCGCATTCAGCGCCGCCGACAGCAGGGTTTCGTTAGGCTTGACGGTAAACTGATGACCGCTGGGTTGAATGGTGACCTGGTACGTCATGAACATTTCCTTTTGATGAAACCAATATGCGAATTTTGATCGTTGGCTGTGGCGATGTCGGGCTGCGGGTTGCACGTTTACTGAATCAACAAAAGTCGGCCACTACACAGCGCCGCGACAGAATCTACGCCTTGAGCCATTCTCCACAACGTTTTGCCGAATTGCGTGCCACCGGTGTAACCCCGCTTCCCGGCAATCTGGACGAGCGAAAAAGTCTGCTCCGACTCGCCGGCCTGGCCGACATCGTGCTGCACTTCGCGCCGCCGCCCGGCGAAGGCGAGACCGACCCGCGGACTCGCAACCTGTTGGCGGCGTTGGCGCGGCCGGCGAGTCTAGCACGCCGCCAAGGGCGAAAAACCCATGCTTCGAACAGGGAAAGAGCGCTGGTTTACATCAGTACCAGTGGTGTTTATGGCGACTGCGGCGGCGCTGCGGTGACCGAAACCTGGCCGGCACATCCCAACAATACGCGTGCCAAGCGTCGCGCTGATGCGGAAGCGCAATTACGTAAAAATGGCTGTCGAGACGTCCGCGTCGGCATTTTGCGCGCCCCCGGCATCTACGCGCAGGACCGCATGCCGGCCGACCGGGTGCGTAAAAGCCTGCCCGCCATCGTGGCCGAAGATGATGTGCATACCAATCACATCCACGCGGAAGACCTCGCCCGGCTCGCCCTGGCGTTGGTGTTTCGCGGTCGACACAACCGGATTTACAACGCCGTTGATGACAGCGGCCTGAAAATGGGCGACTGGTTCGATGTCGTCGCCGACCACCTCGGCCTGCCGCGCCCGCCGCGACTGCCGCGCGCGGAAGTGATCGCCGCGGTGACCCCGGCGATGCGTACCTTCCTGACCGAATCACGCCGGCTGGAGAATCGTCGGATCAAGTCGGAATTATCGTTTCGACTCAAATACCCTACCGTGCGGCAAGGGCTGCGGCCATCGGCATGAACTTGGTCCGCTGACTTATGCCCGCCGAGTTGCCGAAATTTACTCAAACAGCACCACGACCATGACCTTCCAAACCTCTGTATGACAGCGTTCATCGGTTCTGCATCTCCGGCGTTGAAGGTCATTCTGGCGGATGACCACACACTGTTCCGGGGCGGTTTCGCCTTGCTGTTCAAGCAATTGGAAGCGGGTGCGATGGTGCTGGAGGCGGGCGACCTGGCAGAGGCCCTGGCACTTGCGGTACAACATCCCGATGCCGATCTGATGCTGCTTGATCTCGACATGCCGGGTATGAATGGCGCGGCCGGCATCAGGCGAGTGGCCGAGGCGCATCCTCAGTTGCCGGTGATCGTGCTGTCCGCCTCGGAAACCAGGGAAAGTGTGCAAGACACTATCGCGGCGGGCGCCTTGGGCTTCATCCCGAAATCGTCCAGTGCGGCGGTAATGCTCTCGGCCGTGCGTCTGGTGCTGTCAGGCGGGGTTTATCTGCCGGCGCAATTGATGATGACCGAGCAGGCCCGTTCGCCTTGCAGCCCTGGCCGGGATGAAGCGGTCAAATTGAGCGGACGCCAACGCGATGTCCTGCGTCTGTTGGCGTCCGGAATGTCGAACAAGCAGATTTGCCGTGAACTCGATCTTGGCGAAGGCACCATCAAGGTGCATATCGCCGCGATCTTTCGCGCCCTGGAGGTCGCCAATCGTACCGAAGCCGCCAATGTCGCACGCCGGCTCGGGTTGCTGGATTGAGCGCTGCTACGGGGCCGTTCTGGCGGAACAGATCACATTTGACGTGAAACACTGAGCGTTCGTGGTTCGACATGCTCAAAGCGAACGGTTTCATCATCCGGGGCGGCCTCAATGCAGGGACGTCAACTCAGGCGATCTGGGTCTCGGCTGAATTCTTGTCGCCCATGTTGTCAAACCAACTTACCTGTATCTTGTCGCCGGGTTTTGTGCCCTGGACCCAGAATACCAGGAAGGGGTTTTTTGAAATCCCGCTGCCCACCTGCCCATCCAACACCACCACCCCATTCAGCATGGCGTTGACCTGGGTAATGTAGTGAGCCGGAATGACCTGCCCGGCCTTGTCTTTGCGCAGGCCAGTCTCCATCGGGTGGTTGATCAGGCATTTCACTTTTGCTACCGTTCCTGACAGATCGGCTCTGATTTTCATTGCTTCAGCCATGACAGCCTCCTATGTTGTGCTCTTGGGTTTCATCGTGGTTGAGAAGTCCTCATCGCCGCAGCCTCCAATAACCGCCTTCACGGATTTCGTGGCCCGGTAATGTTGCCCTCCCGCTCTGACCACCACATGTATTGGCGACGACCCGGCCAACTTGATGCGTGTCGCGATCCGGGCTACCCCGCCATTCTTGAATTCGAACTTGGCCACCACCGGGATAGCGTTGTTTTCGACCAGAATGGCAATCGACTCGCTGCCCGGTATTTGGGAATAAACCTCAATCGGGACGAACGCGCCCTGTTCGGCGATATCCGGGACCAAGATGCTGATCCCGTTGCTGCTCTGGGCTTGCAGACCACCAATATCGTTCATCACCGTATCGAAATCGTTGATGCCCAAATCAGTCGCTTTCAAACCGATCGCCTGGGCCGATCCTGCTGGCGCCAAACCGGCGAGTGTTGCCAAGGTGATCGTGCCGGCGGCGCCAGCTCCGAGTATCAGTTTCCTGCGCGTTTTGTTCATGGCTTCTCTCCTTGAGGTAGTTGAACAACTTAATTTGCCGCGTGCTTTCAATGTACTTTTCACCCCGTTGTCGCGCATCGGCTTAAGGCATGAAGTCTGCGCAACATTTGGCCTAGGCCAAATGGAGGATGCGGCGATACTTATCGCGGATTGCATTTGCTACTACGCTGTATGGGTTCGGAATCGGGTTACGAATCCGTTGGACGCGACATCCGGCAGGCTGCCAGATCCGATTTCTATGTTTCTAAGGCAAACCATGAAGCAACGACTGCTGTGGCTGGGTCTCGCCCTAGCCTGTTATCCGTTGTCGAAGCCTTGCCAGGCGGAGACCGCATTACCCAGCGAAGTGGATTTCTTCGCCCCGCAGCCCATTGTTATTTCCGCATCGCGCCTAGCGCAGCCGTTGTCGGAATCGCCAGCGGCGGTCAGCGTGATCGACCGGGAAATGATCGAAGCCTCGGGATTCACCCAAATCGCCGATCTGATGCGGCTAGTTCCCGGCATCCAGGTCGGCTTGAGCACAGTAAACAACACGACTGCGGTGACCTACCACGGCCAGGCTGATGCCATGCCGAGGCGGATGGAGGTGCTGGTGGATGGTCACTCGGTCTACAGCAGCTTGTTCACCATAGACTGGCATGACCTGGGCGTGGCGCTGGCTGATGTGGATCGCATCGAGGTGGTGCGCGGGTCAAATTCGCCCACTTACGGCTCCAATGCCTTCATCGCCACCATCAACATCATCACCCGGCCGAGGTATGCCGACCCGGGCTGGTTTGCGCAAACCACGCTGGGTTCGAATTCGACCCGCGCCGGCACGCTGCGCCATGTCGGCAAATCAGGCTGCTTCGACTATCGACTCAGTCTGGGGTTTGACCAGTCGGATAATTTCCCCGGGCGCAATGATGAGCAATTGTTGCGCACGCTGAACCTGCGCGGCTGGTGTGACCTGAACGATACGGATAGCCTGGAACTTCAGCTTGGCGCGCGAAATGGGCCGATCGGCAGGGGTGGCGACAATCCCCTGTTCAATCCACTTGGCGAAAAACTCGGCGTCAATCAGATCGCCACCAATCGCCAACAAGTTCGCTGGAGCCGCGTCCTGGGCGCGGGGCGCGATACCTCGGTGAAGTTCTATCATCAGCGCCGGCGGGAGGAAGACAACGTCACCGCGAGCCTGCCCTCTCAGGTGATACGCATTGGGCTTTTCGACCACACCGACGAGCGTTATGACCTGGAGTGGCAACTCAACGATGCCAGCGCCGAACGCCTGCAATGGGTGACCGGCGCCGGTCTGCGCCTGAGCCAGGCCAGGAGCCTGCTGCAACTCGGCAGCCCAGGTTTTGTGCAAAACCTGGGCGCGCGCACGTTCTCGGATGTGGCTTACCGCCTGGACGAAAACTGGCTGCTGAACGCAAGTGGCATGCTGGAGCAAAGCGATACATTGGATTTGGCCTTCTCCTCTCGCCTCGCGCTCAACCGTCAACTGCAATCCAACCAGACCCTGCGCGTCAGTGTTACGCGCGCCGTGCGCGATAGTGGTTTGTTCAGCAATAGCATGAAGTTGGGCCTTTACTCCAGTAATGGCGACCCGATCAATCTGGTAGGTTACTCGCCTGGCGGCTTGAAGCCGGAACAGATGCTGGCATGGGAACTGGGTTGGCTAGGCCACTGGTTCGACCGGCGCTTGAGCCTGGACATGAAGCTGTTTCGCGAAGAAATTCGCCAAGAAATCATCGCCACGCCGGGCCTGGCGCCCGAGCCCTTGCCAAATGGCGCGTTGATTCTCGGTAATGGGCCAGGGGTCAATATCACCGGTCTGGAAGGGCAATTGCAATATCGTCCACGCGCGAGCGACCTGGCATCGCTGCAGTTCTCTTTCGCCGATGCCGACGACCGCTTTGATCCGCTCAGCAGCGGCCGCGCTTCCGAAGCCGGACGCACGCCGCGCTTGACCCTCAGCCTGCTGTGGGCGCACACCTTCAGTAACGATGTGCAGATGAGCCTGGGCTACTACCACATCGATGCCATGCGCTGGCAAGGTGGCGGTGAAGTTGGCGTCGGCAAGCCTCCGGTGCCGGCCTATGACCGGGTCGATCTGCGACTGGCCAAGCATTTCCGCTGGTCAGAGCACGATGTTTTGGTCGAGTTCATCGCGCAGAATTTGGGCAATCAGCCCTATGCGGATTTCTGGGCCTACAACCAGTTCGACACGCGCTACTTCGTGCAGGCGTCAGCGCATTTCTACTAAGCGACTGTCCATGAATACATGGTCATTCCCTTCAAGCGACCGGCAACGCAGCACCGCGCCCACCCGTGCAGCCAGAATGTCCTGGTTATTCATGGACAGTCGCCAAGTTGCATATGCCCCCGTCCACCCTGCATTGCTGGTTGAATGTTTGCTTCGATTTGATGCGGCGAATTGGTGGGGTCATGGTGTGGTCGGCGATCATCGCCTGTCTGCCGGTTCAGGCCAGGGCGGGCGTCACCTTGCTGCTGTCCGAGCCGGTGGGTATTTATCAGGAAGCGGCGCAGGCGCTGCAGCGTGAGTTGACGCAGGATGACGGGCTGCGTGGCATCCGTTTGCAGCATGTCGATGAGCGCCCAAACCTGACCGGGGCAAGCGACGACTTGATCGTTACGCTGGGGGTGCGCGCCCTGAAATATGCCCTCGATGGTCAAGCGAGCGCCCCTTTGTTCGCCTTGCTGGTGCCGAGCCAGACCTTCGAGACGTTGATCTCGACTCACCCCCAGGCGAGCCGGCGGCGTCCGATTTCCGCACTCTTCCTCGATCAGCCTTACGCCCGCCAGATGCAACTGATCCGTCTCGCATTGCCGGAAACCAGACGCGTCGGCGTTCTGCTTGGCGCCGCTATGGTGAGCCAAGCCGATGACCTGAAAAGGGCAGGCCGTGAAGTTGGTCTCGATGTGCGTGTGTACCGGATCAACGGCGGGGAGCGGTTGTTTGCCGGCTTGACCGGCTTGGCGCGGGAAGTCGATGTGCTGTTGCTGTTGCCCGATCCGCAAGTAGTCAACGGCGAATCCCTGCGTGCGGTGTTCCTGCAAACGTATCAACTCCGCCTGCCCATCGTCGCTTATGCATCCAGCCTGGTGCAGGCCGGCGCAACCATCGGGCTTTACGCGACGCCGGCGCAGTTGGGCAGCGAGTCGGGCAAGTGGATACGGGGAATGTACTCAGAGAAGAGATTCGGCGAGGCGGAATCCCGTTTCCCGCAGCGCTACACGGTGGAAGTCAACCGCAACGTGGCGCGTACTTTGGAGCTGCCATTGCCTTCGGTCGAGTTGCTCGGCAAACGCCTTGAGGCGGAGCGTAAGCGATGAAGATCCGCAGCCGCGCCTATCTGCTCGGTCTGTTGCCTGCCTTGTTTGTGGCGGCACTCCTGGCCGGCTATCTGGGGTTGAGCCGTATCGACGACCTGGAAACCGCATTACGCGAGCGTGGCGAGGCGCTGGCTCGGCATGTCGCGCAAGGTGCGGTATATGCCGTCGCCAGCGGAAATCTTGCACCACTGCATCCGCTTCTCGGTGCGGCAGTGCGTGAGCGCGACGTGATTCATGTTGGCGTCTACCAGCCAAGTGGCGAACTCTTCGCCGAGGCAGGCAACAAACCAGGGGCGTTGCACTTGCCACTGACGGCGGGCAGCTTGAATGTGGGCGCTATGATCTTCTTCACCGAGCCGGTGGAGTTCACCGCGCTTGCGCTGGAGGATCCCTTTTTTCAAACGCCGGCGACGGACATGCTCAAAGAATCACCCCGGCGCATCGCCTGGGTGCAAGTTGCCATCAGCCGCACCGGCAACGCGACTATTGCGCGTCACCAGTTGATGGCCACTTTCGGTCTCGTCGCTTTGGGCATGTTGTTCACCGTTATGCTGGTACGCGGCCTGGCTCTGACCGGCATCCGCCCGCTGATGGAGATCATTGCCACGGTACGCGGCATCGCGGCGGGCAATTTTCGGGTCCGCCTGTCGCCTACTGCCAAGAGCGAATTGCGTGAACTGCAACTTGGCATCAACCAGATGAGCGAGGCGTTGCAGTCCTTCGAGGAGGATATGCAAAGCCGCATCGATAACGCGACTGCCGAACTGGCCCAGAAAAAGGAGGAGGCGGAACGCGCCAATCAGGCCAAATCCAGCTTCCTGGCGGCGGCAAGCCATGATCTGCGCCAGCCTATGCATGCCATCGCCCTGTATGTGGAATCCATGAAACCCCAGGTGGCAGGACGCGAAGCGGCGAGCACGCTGAGCAAAATCGAGGTAGCGGTGGCAGCCCTGGAAAGTCTTTTTTGCGGCATCCTGGATATTTCAAAACTGGATGCGGGAGTGGTTGCACCCGAGATATCGAGCCTGTCGGTGAATAAACTGCTCGATGGACTCCATGAGGATTTTTACCAAGAAGCGGACGCAAGGGGCTTGCGCTTGCGATTCCGCCATTGCGATGGGCTGGTTGCGAGTGATCCCGTTTTGCTGCGGCGGATACTGCGCAACCTGGTTTCCAACGCGTTGCGCTATACCGAGCATGGCGGCGTACTGGTCTCGGCGCGCCGGCGTCAGGGGATGCTGCGATTGCAAGTGTGGGATACCGGCCAAGGCATCCGGCCCGGCGATATGGAACACATCTTCCGCGAGTATTTCCAGGTCGCCAACCCGCAGCGCGATCGCGCACATGGACTGGGATTGGGATTGGCGATCGTCGATCGTCTGGCTCATCTGTTGGAGCATCCGTTGCAGGTGTGCTCACGCCCGGGCATGGGGACAGTATTCAGCCTGGATGTTCCGCTCGGCCAACTCGAACCTGCGCGCGGGGAATCCGCCGGAAGCAGCCTGGAAGATCTGGCTCAACTACACGGTCTGGTGGCCATCGTCGACGACGACGCCATGGTGCTTGATTCCCTGAAAACCCTGCTTGAGGGCTGGGGATTAAGCGTCATCCAAGCGAGCGATTCACAGCTGCTGCTGAACAGACTGGAGCGGGCGCCCGACCTGTTGATCACCGATTACCGTCTAGGTGCCGAAGATGGCCTGGAATTGACGCAACGGCTGTGCGATGCCTATCCGGAAGCTATGTTTCCGACCATTATCATGACCGGCGACGTCTCCGAGGCGGGCGTCCGCACCCTGAGCGGCGCTGGTCATCAGATCCTGCACAAGCCGGTTCGCCCCGCCAAGCTGCGCGCGCTGATTACACAGATCCTCAGGTCAAACACCGAGAATAGCCAGGGTGGAGGTGCCGCAACACCTGCTGTGCTCCAACAACCAGCAACGGCTGGAGCGACGGCTGCGTGACATGGGATTGCGGGTTTGGTGTAAGCGACTGTCCATGAATAATCTGGGCGCATGGTCATTCCCTTCAAGCGACCGGCAACGCAGCACCGCGCCCACCCGTGCAGCCAGAATGTCCTGGTTATTCATGGACAGTCGCTAAACGATGCGGAATCGATGCAGCGCTTCGCAGCAGTCTTTGTGCATGCGGCAAAATATGATTTCGAAAGTGGCTCCTGACACCCAATTTTCAACAGGGGGTCGATCCGGCTTGATCCGGCTTTTTCTTTTCCTTCTGGCCGCACGGTAAACTTGGCACTGTTTTTCTCATCGCCAGCACTGGGAGCCGCACCGTCATGATTTCGCGTAATCCTCTTCACTTGCTGCCGCTGGTTGCGGTTTTGTCGCTGACCGGTTGTTTGCAGGATACTGCGTCGTATCAATTTCCCGAGAAGGATCATGCCATTACGTTGATGCGCAACCAGACCTTTTTCTGGCTGGATAGCGTCAAAATCGATGTCATTGCCCTTCGCCTGCCGGATTGCAATGACGGCATTCAGATCGAGAAAGTACCGCGCAAGGGCAAGCTCACGCTCTACCAGGCGCCGGACGAATATCCGGAACCGATTTTCATCCTGCGAACCGGCAGCCGACATTACGCAATCAGCACACAATCTTGCCGCGTTCAGAAGTTTGAACAAGCACCGGCCGATCTGGGCGAAAAGCTGGGTCAGTTTTACGAGAAAAATGGCAAGTTCCAGTTCGTCGCTGGCGGCAAAGAGGAATAAATCAGATGCGCTACTCCGATCTGCGTGACTTCATCACTCAACTTGAGGCGCGCGGCGAACTCAAGCGCATCCGCGCCGAGGTGGACCCGAATCTGGAAATGACCGAGATCGGTGACCGCGTATTGCGCGCTGGCGGTCCGGCGCTGTTGTTCGAGCATCCGAAGGGCCATTCAATGCCGGTGCTGACCAATCTGTTCGGCACGGTCAAACGGGTGGCGCTGGGCATGGGCGAGGAAGACCCGGCGCGACTGCGCGAAATTGGCAAACTGCTGGCGTTTCTGAAGGAGCCGGAGCCGCCGCGCGGACTGAAAGATGCCTGGGATAAATGGCCGGTATTGAAGCAGGTGCTCAATATGTCGCCTTCGCTGGTGCGCTCGCCGGTATGCCAGGACATTGTCTGGGAAGGCAAGGATGTCGATCTCTCGCGCCTGCCGATTCAGACTTGCTGGCCTGGCGATGTCGGTCCGCTGTTGACCTGGGGTCTGGTGGTGACACAAGGCCCGCAAGGCTTGCCGACGTCGAAGCCACGCCAGAATCTGGGCATTTACCGGCAGCAGGTCATCGGGCCGAACAAATTGATCATGCGCTGGTTGGCGCATCGCGGCGGCGCTCTCGACCTGCGCGATTTCCAGGCGGCTTATCCCGGCCAGCCGTTCCCGGTTGCGGTGGCCATCGGCGCCGACCCGGCGACAATTCTTGGCGCGGTGACGCCGGTGCCGGATTCGCTGTCTGAATATCAGTTCGCCGGCCTGCTGCGCGGGGCGAAAACAGAAGTTGCAAAGACGCTGGGCTCGACTCTGCAAGTACCCGCGAAGGCGGAAATCGTACTGGAAGGCGTCATCCATCCGGGCGAGACCGCGCTGGAAGGGCCGTTCGGCGATCACACCGGTTATTACAACGAGCAAGACCACTTTCCGGTATTTACCGTTGAACGCATCACCATGCGGCGCGACCCGATTTATCACTCCACCTACACCGGTAAACCTCCCGATGAACCGGCGATTCTGGGCGTGGCGTTGAACGAGGTATTCGTGCCACTGCTGCAAAAGCAGTTTCCCGAGATCGCCGATTTCTATTTGCCGCCGGAAGGATGCAGCTACCGCATGGCAGTGGTCAGCATGAAAAAGCAGTATCCCGGCCACGCCAAGCGGGTGATGTTTGGCGTGTGGAGTTTTCTGCGTCAATTCATGTACACCAAGTTCATTCTGGTTACCGACGACGATGTCAACGTGCGCGACTGGAACGAGGTGATGTGGGCGCTGACCACCCGCGTCGACCCGGCGCGCGACACGCTGCTGGTGGAAAACACGCCGATCGATTACCTTGATTTCGCCAGCCCGGTGTCCGGCCTGGGCAGCAAGATGGGCATCGATGCGACCAATAAATGGCCAGGCGAAACCACCCGCGAATGGGGCACCCCGATCGCCATGAGCGACGCCGTCAAACGTCGCATTGATGCGTTGTGGCCATCGCTCGGACTGAACCAAGAGTAACGGCATGGCAACACTATTGCAGGCGCTGGCAAGACTCATCCCGCTGTCGGATCTTTCCGAAGAGGCGCTGGCCCAAGCCGCGGATCTCGCCGGGCGCGTTGTTTTGGAAGCGGGCCGCCCGCTGTTTCACAAGGGCGCTAACGACGACCGCACTTATTACCTGCTGGCCGGCGAAGTCGGCCTCGATTCGGAAGACGGCAGTTCGCCGTTAGTGGTGAAAGCCGGCAGCGATACCGCGCTGCATCCCTTGTCGCGTCTGAAACCGCGCACTTATACCTGCATTGCGCGGACCCCCTGCAAGCTGGTCAGTTTTGCCGACGATGATCTTGATCATCTGGTCGCGCGCGACCAGGCCACCGCTTATGAAGTCACCGAATTCGAGGGCGACGATCCGCAGTGGATGTTCGACCTGATGAGCAATCCCGCGTTTTCACAGGTACCGCCAGGCAATCTGCATATTTTGTTCAGTCGTTTCGAGTCGATGCCGGTGGAGAACGGTCAAGTCATCGTCAAACAAGGCGGGGTCGGCGACTATTACTATCTGATCCGTTCCGGCAGCGCCCGTGTCAGCCGCAGTGTCGGCGATAACAAAGAAATTACCTTGGCCGAACTGCATTCCGGCCAGGGTTTTGGTGAGGAAGCCCTGATTTCCGGAGAACCTCGCAACGCCACGGTGACCATGACGTGTCCTGGCGAATTAATGCGCCTGCCGGCCGATGATTTCGATTCACTGCTGCGCGAACCGATGGTGCATCGCGTCACCCTCACGCAGGGGGCGGAGTTGATCAAACACGGTGCAAAACTCATCGACGTGCGCCTGGAAACCGAGTTCAAGGAAGGCAGCTTGAAAGGCAGCATCAACCTGCCGCTTTATCTATTGCGTCTGAAGGCCAACACACTGGAGCCTAAACGCACCTATATCCTGTTTTGCCAGAGCGGCCGACGCAGCAGCGCGGCGGCATTTTTGCTGACTCAACGCGGCTTTGATGCGCGTGTTCTCGATGGCGGACTTTCCGGGCTGAAAAAATCACCCTCCGTATAAGTTGAATGTGTATCCAACCCGCAGCGCCATCTAACCGGATATTTCATCAATTCGCGTGGTGATCACACCGGCCATAGTCTGCAATGGGAACTTTCCATGAAAGCTTCCAGCGAGGAGAAGGAACCCGCGAGCACAGATGAGCCTTTATGAAATTTCCGGGCTGCAGGCTTGGCAAGTTTTTACATTTCTCTGACCCGTTCCGCGATTTCTTCCTCGAACTCCCGCAGCCCTTCCGCGCTGACCCCGATTTCCTGTAGAGCCATGGACTCGTGCTTGGCCCAATCACTATCGTCTTTCATCGATTGCATGTTGTAGATGTGTTGCGCGATTTGCAGGATAGCAACCAGGGTGGCCGACTTGTCGTTGGTATTGATCGCATCGTGGTGCCAGCGCACCGCCTGAGAAACATAATCCGGCAGTTTCCAGTAGCGCGCGGCCATGTAACCAACCACGGCGTGGTCGGTATCAAAACGTTTATCCTCGCCAAGAACGTTGGGCCAGAAATGGCCTTTGGAAGAAATGAAGGCGTATTCGTATTCCTCGATATGCTGAATCAGAATGGGCACGCCACAGTCCATGAACAACGCCGCCAACTTGGCATGCTCGGGAAAAATGTTGCAAGCCGTGCGTTGCTTCCAGGCAATAGCCGCCGCATAAGCGGCGATGTCGTTGGCACGATCCCAAAACCAGGGATAAAACAACGAATCGCCGAAGATCGCCTTCTCCAGCGAAAGGCCTTTTACCAGTTCGGCAACCGTCGTCAAACCGACCAGCGAAATCGCCTGGGCAACCGCCTCGGGCGGACGCCGCAAGCCGTAGATCGGTTTCGCCAGCATGCGATAAAGGCTGGCGGTCAGGCCGGCATCGGTCTGAATAATCTGGCTGATTGCCTCAATGCTGGAATTGGGCGAAACCAGCAGTCGCATGAGATCGTCGAGCAATGGCGGTGGCGAAGGAATCCGCACCGCCATTTTTAATGCCGGATCGGTGAATTCCTTGCTTGCGGTAACCGCTTTAGGTTTTGCTGCCTGCTTTTTCAACGCCATGATCGCAACGCCTGTTCTGGAAAGTGGCGGCAATCATTTTTCTTTCGCCAAGCCACGGGGTCGGTTCAATTCAGGCAGAAGGAGTCTGCCAATGCGACGAATTTTACCCCTGCCACCTGCACTGCATGCGGGCCGAGCGATGAACGAAGCGCAAATAACCGGAACCCGCCGTGATTGCGGGTTCCGGGAAACAACAGTGGTTCAGGAAGACATCGCCGGCGTCGGGCAAGCCTTGACATTCTGATTCCACGGCGCTTTCGCCAGCATCATTGCCATGCCGCAATTGTTGGTGATGCCGGCGTAGATCATGCCGGCGCCCATGGCGGCGACGATGGCCAGTCCGAGCGGCTGGCCGGCCATGACGATACCGGCACCGAGCAGGGACATGCCGCCGACGATGACACGGACCTGCTGTTCCAGACCAAGCGCTTTCTTGCCTTTCAGTACCGGCAACCTGGCATCGATCCAGGCATCGGTGCCGCCTTCGACCTGCACCATGTTGCTGAAGCCGGAGTCAGCCAGCTTTTCCATCGCCTTCTGCGCGCGGATGCCGGATTTGCAGATGAAGTACACCGTGTTGCCGCTACAGTAGGCCAGAGAACTCGGGTCGAGCTTGTCGAGCGGAATGTTGGTCGCGCCCTTGGCATGGCTGGCGCCGAACTCGGCCGGGGTGCGAACATCGATCAGATTGACTACGCCTTGCTGCTGCATGTTGGCGAGAGTGGTAGCGCTAATGGTCTGCATGATGTGTCTCCAGTTCAGTTGATGTTTTGGATCAAAGCTTGCCGCCAACCAGGTTGGCGGGTACTGCGATGTCGATCAGGCGCGGCTTGGGCAAATCAAGCCCGTTCATGATGGCGACGAACTCTTCTTTGTTCTTGCCGGCCAGGCGCGGGTTGAGAGACTTTTCTTCGCCGATCGAGCTGACGCGGCGGCCGTTGTAGTCGTGGCCGGGATAGACCAGGGTTTCATCGGCCAGCTTGAACAGTTTTTCGGTGATGCTGAAGTACAGCGTGTCGGCATCGCCGGCCTGGAAGTCGGTGCGGCCGCAACCGCCGATCAGCAGCGCGTCGCCGGTGAACACGCGGTCACGCCATTGATACGAGATGCTGCCGTGGGTGTGGCCGGGGGTGCCGATAACGCGCAGCACTTCGTTGCCAAAGCGCAGTTCGTCACCGTCATGCAACTGATGATCGAAGCCGCTGGCGTTGCAACCATCGCCGACCGCCGATTGCGCA
>JAIFKV010000054.1 GCA_020049415.1 Betaproteobacteria bacterium | reverse complement strand
ATAAGGTCTCAACAGAGGGTTCAAGAATCTATGTTCAAGGAATCGATGATGAAAAACCTGCCCTTCGGACAGTGGCTGGGATTGATGTCTGTTCTGGTCACGATAATGTTGTTTTCCGGCTGCCAATCAGGGGGCAATTCAACCAGCGCTGAGGTTGGAAATGGTGCCTCGGACACGGGAACGCTGAAAGCTTTTGCCAGTGCTCAGGCCATGGAGGACTACCTCAAGCAAGCCCTCGCCAGTAGCGCGTCGACTGGCAATACCTATCCTGTCGCTGACATGATTGTCTCTATCGCCGAGAGCAAGTCGACTTTCACGCCGACGAACCTGCAGGAATCCGACGTGGATGAAGCCGATCGTTTCAAAACTGATGGACGTCATTTTTTTATTGTCGGCCGCACGTCAGAGGAAGCCACCGACTCTTTGCGCATTCGCAAAATAACGGGCGTCTCCACTGGTCAACCGGCTTCTGGTGCGGGAAGCACCCTGATCGGGAAGGTTGCACTACCTACAGGAAGCACTTATGAACGGGCATATCTCGCGAATCAGCGGCCTGATGCGCGGCCGGATTTGCTACTTGCAATAGGCGAATCGGGGCAAGGGTATTTTCCCCCTGGCATCGGCATCGGCGCACCCATCGCCTTGACTCGAGATTGGTTCATGCCTTGGCAATGGCTCAACGGCAAAACCGAGATGCAATGGGTTGATGTCTCTAATCCGGAGTCACCCACGTTGGGGCAACGTATCAGTATCGACGGTTATCTCGTGGCGAGTCGGCGTATTGGTGAAATACTCTACCTGGTCACGCGTTATACCCCCAGCATTCCAAATCTGGTTCCCTACCCTGTGGATGAGGTGCAACAGAAAGATAATCAGAAGCAGATTGACGCGGCAAGCCTTGCAGACTTGTTGCCGAAATGGTCAGTCGATGGTGTCGAACAAGGCCCCGTAGTTGAAGCAAGCACTTGTTACCAGCCCGTCGGCACAACCGCCGAAGCGACTGCCGATCTGATTGTGGTGAGCGCAATCGATCTGGCCAGCCCGGCCAAAGCGCCACGCAGCCAATGCCTGACAGGCAGCAGCGAGGCTGTTTACGTTTCCAGCAAGGCAATCTATGTCGCCACCGCGCGTCAGGGCTATGGGGTATCGGCCACGCCAGTCTCTGACAATCAGGTCGTCAGCTACCCGGCCGAAGCCACAACGGACATCCACAAGTTTGCTCTCGAAGCAGCTGCCCCCGCTTATCGCGGTTCAGGCAGTGTGCTTGGCCACCTTGGGTGGGAACAGAACAAGAAATCTTTCCGGATGGGCGAGCACGATGCTGTGTTGCGCGTATTCACTTCCTTGGGGCAGGACTGGGATGGCAGTGCGACTACCCGACTTACCTTGTTGCGAGAAGCGGCAGGCAAGTTGGAAGTAGTTTCTGAACTGCCCAATGCCCGCCGCCCAGCTGCGATTGGCAAACCTGGTGAGCGACTCTACGCCGCACGTTTTGTTGGAAACCGGGCTTATCTAGTCACATTTCGAGTGACTGATCCGCTCTACGTGCTCGACCTCAGCGAACCAACAGACCCCTTCATCGTTGGCGAACTTGCCATACCCGGTTACTCGGACTATCTCCAGCCATTGGGTGAACGCTGGCTGATTGGGGTGGGCAAGGATGCTGTGGCCGATTCCACCGGCAGCGTTGGCGATGGCCGTGGGGCGTGGTATCAGGGCGTCAAGGTGGCGCTTTTTGATGTTGGCGACCCTGCACGGCCAAAAGAGGTGAACAGTCTGGTTATCGGTAAACGCGGCACTGATTCCGCAGTGTTGCATGACCATCATGCCTTTACGATGCTGACAACGGGAAACGAAACCGGTGAGTTGGCGCGGTTGGCGATACCAATTGCCCAACATTCGGTTCCACTCATGCTTGTAGGCGATTCCAGTGACCCGCGCACTTGGTATGACTGGAGTCAAACCGGGCTGCACCTGTTCTCCGTGACCGATACCGGACTGGCTTCCCACGGTGAAATCGTGGCCGAATCGAGAGGCGAAGTGAGTTACCCGAAAGTGGGGGGTTCAGACGATCGTGCTTTCATGAACGGCCTTGAAGTTCACTATCTGCATGGCCAGGAGGTATGGGCTGCGCTTTGGTGATGGAATGTTTGGCTTCGGCCCCAGCAAGAATCACCTGCCTGCTCAAGCAAGGCTGGCTTGCTACTGCGCTATTGCGCCCGCCCACCCTTCGCCTTGGAGCGGCTTCGCAAGCGTGGCGCTGATCGGTTCAGTCCGCACGGTGTTCGCCCGACGTGGGCTGCCGTTCGTTTGCAAGATGTTGATTTCCGCGCCGCATTCAATCTGACATCAAAATTCGCGTGAGGGCGACAAAGGTTGCGGAGAAATTTCATACGCCGGACGGAGCGGCGTTGTTAGCGCTTTAACGCTTTAAATCCGGCCGGCCCCTTGCGGGTAGACGCAGGATTCTTTGTGCGGACAAGGGACAAGCGAGGGCGCGTGAATTCTTGAAATTACCGGGCTAACGACAGGTCATCGTTGTCACCAGTGGCGAATAATCGCTTTGATGAACCCCTCAGAAGATTAGATTGGTTGGTAGCTCCATCGTTTGCTGCTGAAAACGGGGTTGCGCTTGGCTTGTGCCAAACAATAATCAATATGAATGCGTCATTTTGAATACGTGGCGGCTCCGTACTGAACTGGGTTTGTCAGATCAGGCGGTTTTTTGATGGGCAATAAATCCGATGATCAAAAGAATCCTGAACCTGATCGCTGTCAGTTTTCTGTTGTTGGCGCCGGTTGTTCATGCGCAATATGCGTGGACCTCGACAGGCGCGGATGGACAACCTGAGATTCAGCTCTATTTTTTCTGGGCGTTGAATTGCCCGCATTGCAAACAGGCGCATCCTCATGTCGAGGCCATCCCGCAGGCGCGGCCCTGGGTCAAGTTGCATATGCTGGAGCTTTCGCGCAATCGCGAAAATGTGCGGCTTTATGAGGCGATGGCGCGACATTTGAATGCGGATGCGGCATCGGTTCCCGCGTTCTTGTTCTGTGGCGAAATCCATGTCGGTTGGGACCGTGATGCAACTACTGGCGCATTGATCCGGCAGCGGCTTGATGACTGTCATGCGCGTGTTATTCGGGGAGATGCCGAAACCGCACCTGTTCCAGGTCTTGCGTCTATCGATATTCCTCTGATCGGTTCTGTTGATACGGACCGTTTTTCACTGCCGGCACTGACTTTTGTGTTGGCTGGGCTGGATGCGTTCAACCCATGTGCTTTTTTTGTCTTGCTGTTTCTGCTCTCGATGATGGCGCACCAGAAAAGTCGTGCGCGCATGATGTTGATCGGCGGCGTGTTTGTGCTCGTTTCCGGTTTGATGTATTTCGCATTCATGGCCGCTTGGTTGAATGTATTTCAACTTTTTGGGCATCTTGCGGCGGTCACCTTGGCGGCCGGTGCGTTAGCGGTATTTGTTGGCGCAATCAATGTGAAAGATTTTTTTCTGTTTGAGAAAGGCCTTTCATTGTCGATTCCGGAAGCGAAGAAGCCGGATATCTTCCGTCGAACGCGTGACATTTTAGGCGCGGAAAATTTACCGGCCATGCTTTCGGCGACGATCTTTCTGGCGGTAGCAGCCAACTTCTATGAATTGCTTTGCACGGCAGGCTTTCCCATGGTTTACACCCGTTTGTTGACTCTGGCCGATCTTTCTTCAGCGGCACGCTATGGCTATCTTGCTTTCTACAATGTGATCTATGTTGTGCCGCTGGCGCTGATTGTGGTGGTCTTTGCACGCAGTCTGGGCGCCAGAAAACTCACCGAGCGCGAAGGCCGTCTACTCAAGCTGATGTCCGGGATCATGATGCTGGAGCTGGGGGCTATGTTGTTGCTGGCACCCGATCGAATCAGCCAAGCCGGTATCGCATTCGGTTTGATGGCTGTTGCGGTCGGGGTGACCTGGATCGCGGCGCGGATGACGCGGCCGAGGCAGGCTGCAACTTGAGCTTTGCACCGAAAGATTGAATCGCGCGGACAAATATCTGCTGTAAGAAAATCTGTCACCGCCAGTGGGCATCCATGTTGCGTCATTGTTCTGCCGACACTTTTTTCGGTTGGTCATTGGTCACTTTTTCGTCTGCTTGAGTCCGTTATGAATTTATATCGACCCTGACTTGCAGTTTGATTTTGCGACGTTGACACAGTTTCCGGTATGGTTACACGCACTTTCATTCAGACCATTTTGCGATGCCTTTTCCTTTGCCCGACGATATCCAGAATTTGCTTGTTTACTGGCAAGCTTTGATCAGCACGCCCTTGTTCTGGGGGCAGGTTGGCGTATTGCTGCTGGCCGCGACGGGCGCGGTAATGGTGCATATCACGCTGAGTCAAAGTCTGACGGAGCGTTCAGAGCAAAGCGACGACTACACCGTGGCGCGGATGGCTTTGAAGACGCTGCAACGCATTTTGTTCCCGCTCAGCATGTTGCTGGGTGTGCTCGCCGGACGTGCTTTGTTGCAGATTTGGGCGCTGCCGATAGATCTGCTGAATCTGGCGATGCCGTTGCTGACCTCGATGGCGGCCATCCGTATCGTCATCTACCTGTTGCGCAAGACTTTTCAGCCTGGGCCCGCAGTCAAGGCTTGGGAGAATCTGATTGCCATCTCGGTCTGGATCATCGTTGCGCTGCATCTTTTGGGTTGGTTGCCGGCGGTGCTGGCGGGGCTGGATGGCATGGCCCTGCACGTTGGCGACAACCGGTTTTCCGTGTTGGCGGTTGGCAAGCTGATTTTATCGATCGCGCTGCTTTGGATATTGGCTTTGTGGTTGGGGGCAGTATTTGAAAATCGTATCAACCAGGCGCAATACATCAACGTCAGCATGCGGGTAGCGCTGGTGAAGTTGAGCAAGTTTGTGCTGCTGGTGCTGGCATTCCTGCTGGCACTCAATGTGGTGGGCATCGATCTGACCGCGCTGGCGGTGTTCGGCGGGGCGGTCGGTGTCGGTTTGGGTTTTGGCCTGCAACGTATCGCCAGCAATTTCATCAGCGGCTTTATCTTGCTGTTCGACCGTTCGATTCGTCCCGGCGATGTCATTACCATTGATAACACCTTCGGCTGGGTGCAGGAACTGCATGCGCGCTATGTGGTGGTGCGCGATCGCGATGGCGTCGAGCGGTTGATTCCGAACGAGACGCTGATTACCACCGAGGTGATCAATTGGAGCTATACCGACCGCAACGTGCGTTTGAAGATTCCCGTGTCTATCAGTTACGACAATGACCCGGAACAGGCCATGGCCTTGCTGCTTGAAGCAGCCAAATCGAGTGCTCGTGTGCTCGTCGATCCACCCCCCGCCGCGCGTTTGATGGCCTTTGGCGATAATGGTATCGAGTTGGAGTTGCGTGTTTGGCTGCAAGATCCGGAGGCAGGACTGGGCAACGTGCGTTCCGATGTCAACGTTGCGATCTGGCGCGCCTTTAAAGCAGCCGGCATCGTCATTCCTTATCCGCAGCGTGATCTGCATATCATCGGCAGTGCGTCGGTGCTGATAGATTCATGCGCTGGCGATGCGCCGCCATCGACATCGACTCTTTGATATGAATCTGCTCAAGTCCAAGTATCTCTGGTTGCTGATGAGCCTGTTTGCCGCTGGATTGGTTATTGGCAGCTTCGTCCTCACCACCTGGTTGAATCTGCATCCCTGTCATTTATGTATTTTTCAGCGCTTGCTTTTTATGTTGCTGACGCTGTTTGCGCTGCTGGCTTTTTTTGCACCGGGTGTCTCTCGCCGAGTAGCTGTTTTTGCGAGTTTGCTGGTCTCCGCCCCAGGCGCTGGTGTTGCTGCTTATCAAAGCTGGCTGCAAGCCCAGCCGCCCGGGAGTATTTCTTGCGTGGCAGGTGAACCTGGGCTGATTGAGCGTTGGGTGGAATGGCTGGGAGAACGTGCGCCGGAACTTTTTTTGGCGACAGGGTTCTGCGAAGAAGCGGAACTCAGTATTCTGGGTCTGACGTTGGCGAATTGGGCGTTACTCAGTTTTGCCGCCTTTTTCTTTGTTGCCCTTTGGGCCTTGTTCAATAAATCCTCGATTCAACCATGACAATATCTCGTCGCGAATTCAACACCTTCCTGCTCGCCGGCCTTGCCAGCGCAGCCCTTCCCGCCAATGCCGCCAGCCTTGCGCAGGGGCGCGATTACACCCTGATCCAGCCGCCGCAGCCAGGTGAGACCAGCGGCAAGATCGAGGTACTGGAGTTTTTCTCTTACGGTTGTTCGCATTGCAAAGACTTTAATCCGCTGCTGACGGCCTGGGTGGCAAAGCTGCCGCGCGATGTCAGCTTCAAACGGGTGCCGGTCAGTTTTGGCCGTGCGGCATGGGTCAATCTGGCTCGGCTTTATCATGGTCTGCGTTTCAGTGGCGATCTTGCTCGTCTGGATGATGCGGTTTTTCATGCCATTCACTCCGAGCGTACCAATCTGTATTCCAGCAAAGCCATTCTGGAATGGTCACAACAAAAGGGTGTCAACACCAAGCGGCTTTCAGATGCGCTTGATTCCTTCGGTATCAATACCCAACTGGCGCGCGATGAGCAATTGGTCAAAAACTACAAAGTAAACAGCGTGCCGTTGCTCACTGTGGCCGGGCGTTATGCGGTAACTGGTGAGGCTGCAAAAAGTCTGGCTGATCTTTTGCCGATTGCCGATGGCTTGATCGCGATGGCGCGCAAAGGTGCGCAGCGTTGATTCGTCTGGTGCGAGCCGTTCTGTCAACATCATATTTCCGCTACACAGATTCGGTGTCATAACGGTTGCCGTCTTCAACCGGCATATCGAGGTGATTGAGCGGCCAAGCAAGGCATGCTTGTTCACTTCACCTCCTCGGTTTGATGGCGTGGCAGATTGTTCTGCTGCGGCATCGCGCTGTTTTTCCCGCCAGCGGCGGTGATATAGTTCGACGCTAGGTTTTTGACCGGTTGCTAACGGGCTGTTTGGCTTTGTTGCCTTGTGCCAGGCTTGATCGGGTGGCGCAGTTCCGAAGGATGGTTTTTGAAGAAAACAATCCGGCTTGAAAACACTGAATCTTGAATCATTCACATAACCTTCTTCTCTTCTGTATCGCGGCAAATGCGAATCTTGCTCAGCAACGACGACGGCTATTTCGCCCCGGGACTGTCCGTTCTATCCGCGACACTCAAATCTCAGGGGCACAGTGTCACCGTGGTTGCGCCCGAGCGCGATCGCAGTGGCGCCAGCAACTCGCTCACCCTTGATCGGCCCTTGATGGTGCGTAAATCGCCCGTTGGTTTTCATTACGTCAATGGCACGCCAACTGATTGCGTGCATCTGGCGGTGACCGGGCTGTTGCCCGAATTGCCGGATATGGTGATTTCCGGCATTAATCACGGTGCCAATATGGGCGACGATACGGTCTATTCCGGCACCGTCGCCGCAGCAACGGAAGGTTTCCTGCTGGGGATTCCCTCCATCGCGGTTTCTCTGGCCAATATGCAATCCGAAAATTTCGACACCGCAGCCAATTTCATCGCCGATCTGGTGCGTCGTTTTTCCAGTCAGCCTTTTCCGGAGCATGTCTTGCTGAACGTCAATGTACCGGATGTACCCGCCAATGAAATACAGGGCGTCGAGGTGACGCGTTTGGGGCGTCGCCACAAGGCGCAGGACACAGTTAAAACAATCAACCCGCGCAACCAGACCATGTATTGGGTGGGGGCTGCGGGGGGCGCGCAAGATGCCGGACCAGGAACGGATTTTCATGCCATTTCGCAAGGCCGGATTTCACTCACTCCGTTGCAATTGGATCTGACCCGCTACGCGCAAATGCAGTTGGTCGAGAATTGGTTGTCTCGATGAGTATCAGCGGCGTTGGCATGACCTCCCAGCGCGCGCGCGCGCGCATGCTGGAACGGTTGAAGGAACAGGGCATCAAGGATCCAATTGTGCTGGCGGCGATGAACGCGGTACCGCGCCACCCGTTTCTGGAAGAAAGCATCCAGCAACGCGCTTACGACGACATCCCGCTGCCAATTGGTCAGGGGCAGACCATTTCAAGTCCTTTTACCGTCGCCCGCAGTTGCGAGTTGGCATTTCGCGGCCAAACGCTGGAGCGTGTACTGGAAATCGGCGGCGGTTGCGGATATCAGGCTGCCGTTTTGTCAAAACTGGCGAAGGAAGTGTTGAGTCTGGAGCGGATTGCCAAACTGGTGGGGCGGGCCCGTCTAACGCTGCGTGAATTACGCATCAATAATGTGCTGATGAAAAACGTCGATGGCACTTTCGGCTACCAAGCCGCAGCCCCTTTCGATGCCATCATCGTGGCGGCGGTAATGCCCTACATTCCGGATGAGTTGAAACGTCAACTCAAGCCAGGTGGTCGTTTGGTCGCGCCAGTTGGCGGCGGCGATTCTCAACGGCTGGTGATGGTGGAAGCTGAAGTTGAAGGCGGCTACAAAGAGAGAGAGTTGGAGGCAGTGAAATTCGTGCCTTTGCTCTCCGGGGTGAGTTGAAGCGGCGTTTTGTCATCTTGCTTTTGCTGGCGCCGCTGTTGATTTCCGGCTGCGCCAGTACGAAAACAGCCGCGCCGGTGCGCGAATCGAGCTATCCGCCGAAACGTTTTCCTGTAGCGCCGGCAGGGTTTTATCGAATTCAGAGCGGCGATACCTTGTTCAAGATCGCTTTTGAAAATGGCCTCGATTACCGCGATCTGGCGGCATGGAACAAGTTGTCGGATGCCACCTACATTCGTAGTGGCGATTTGTTGAAATTGCATCCACCAAAGGCGCCAATCGCCGCCAAGGTTGTGACCACCCCGATTCCAGTCAAGCCCGAAATCGTGGCCAGGGTGATTCCAGTCGATTCCGTTAAAACCAATGTAGTCAAACCCGAAGTAGTCAAGCCCGATGTTGCTCTGGCTTCCGAGCAGGAAGATGACGCCGCCCCGAAGTTCTGGGTCTGGCCGACGCGGGGCGTGCTTCTGGCGCCTTACGGCGAAGGCATCAACAAAGGTATCGATATGGGTGGTGTTCGCGGCAGTCCGATTCAGGCCGCAGCTGCCGGAAAAATTGTCTACGCAGGATCAGGCTTGCGAGGATATGGAAAACTGATCATCATCCGACACGGCAAGGCATTACTTTCGGCCTATGCTCACGCCACGCGCATTCTGGTCATTGAAGGCCAAAAGGTGACAATTGGACAGCCCATCGCTGAAATGGGCGATACAGATACTGACAGGGTGAAGTTGCATTTCGAGATACGCGAATATGGCAAACCCGTTGATCCGCTCAATTACCTACCGAAACTGGGTTGAGGACGACGATGGAAAAAGATAGCTATCTGGATCAGGTTGATCCTGATGTTGAGGTGGAACCTCCGGCCGAGGTTGATCTGGAAGCGGTTCAGGATCTTCCACAGGCTGAACTCGAACCGGAGTTGGACGACAACCCGGATGTGACTCAGCTTTATCTGAACGAGATTGGACGCGAGGGTCTGCTTTCGCAGCAAGAAGAAAGAGTGCTCGCCATGCGCGTGCGCCAAGGCGATTTCGAAGCGCGCCAAAAAATGATCGAGCGCAACCTGCGCCTGGTCGTGAATATCGCCAAACATTACCTTAATCGCGGTCTTTCCCTGCTCGACCTGATCGAAGAAGGCAATCTCGGTCTGATGCATGCGCTGGATAAATTCGAGCCGGAGCGCGGTTTCCGCTTTTCCACTTATGCGACTTGGTGGATTCGACAAAATATCGAGCGGGCGATCATGAATCAGTCTCGCACCATTCGTTTGCCTGTCCATATCATCAAGGAACTCAATATTTTTCTGCGTGCGCAGCGCCATCTGGAAACGCACGGTGTGCAAGATGCGGGTCCGGAGGAGATCGCCATCCTGACCGGCAAGCCGGTTGAAGAAGTGCGCCGGTTGCTGTCTTTGAACGATCGTGTCGCCTCTCTCGACGCGCCACTCGATATCGACCCTACGTTGTCAATCGGCGAGGCCATTGCCGACGAGAATTCAGAGCGGCCTGAAGACATGTTGCAAATGTCCGAGCTCGAAAATTATGTGCAGACTTGGCTGGCTGAACTAAGTGATAAACATCGCTGGGTAATCGAGCGGCGATTTGGTTTCAATGACGAGGATGTCGCCACACTTGAAGAATTGGCTGCACATCTAGGAGTGACGCGCGAGCGTGTGCGGCAGATTCAACTCGAAGCATTGCAGATCTTGCGTCGAATCTTGCGCCGAAACGGGATGTCAAAAGAAGGTTTGATATGACACCCAAGCTGGATTGGAAAGCGATCGATACTGTTCTTCTCGATATGGACGGAACATTGCTCGATCTTCATTTCGACAATCATTTCTGGCAAGTCTATGTGCCGGAGAAATTCGCTGAGCGGCATGGTCTTCCCCATGCCGAGGCTCATGCAGAGTGCTTCCGACGCTACAACGCCAAAGCTGGCACGCTGGATTGGTACTGCATGGATTACTGGACGCAACAACTTGAACTGGATATTGCTCAACTAAAGTTGGAACTTGCCCACCTTATCGCCGTACATCCAGATGTCAGCGATTTTCTGGTTGCTTTGAAAACAATCGGCAAGCGGGTGGTGCTGGTCACTAACGCGCACCGCAAGAGTCTTAACCTGAAAATGGACCGAACCGGTCTGGCGGTACATTTCGACGCCATGCATGTATCGCATGAATATGGCATCGCCAAGGAAGATCCGGCTTTCTGGGCCGCTCTGCAATGCAGTGAGCCATTCGATTGCAATCGGACTTTGCTGGTTGACGACAGCTTGCCGGTGTTGCGCTCCGCCCGCCAGTTCGGCATTGCACATCTGCTTGCCGTCTTGCAACCCGACACGCGACAACCTGACAAGGATGTCGCGGAATTCGCCGCCATTCGCCGGTTTGGCGATATCACGCCAGTTCAACCGGCTGGGTAATCCAGAATCAAGGCTGCGGCGACCCGCCGACCCTCTGCGGCGAGAATGTTGTAGGTGCGACAAGCTGCTGCTGTGTCCATGACTTCCACACCAATGTGCGCCTTGATCAATCCGGCATAAAGGGTAGGGGAGGGGAAGCGCAGCTTTGCGCCGCTGCCCAACAGAATAATTTCCGGCGCGCGGATCGATAGCGCATCAAAGTGGACTCGGCTCAGTTCATCAAAGCTGCGCGCCCAGTGGGTGACCACTTCGTCGGGGAGCACGATCAGACTGGTTATATGGCGCACACCATTGATCATAAAGTGATCGCGGCCATAGCCTGAGATGAGATTGGTGTTCGGGCTTCTGGAGAGATGCAGTTTCATAGATTTGGAAGGTCGCGCGGCACCAGTTTGGGCATTCACTTTGAATGCTTTGGTTTGCCGGTGTATTGGGCACTCGGGTAAGATTACACGCTTTTATAAAGCCCGACTTTACAAAGCCCCGTGATGGACGAATTCCCTAGAATTTCAAGACTACCGCCATACGTTTTCAACATCACCGGCGACCTGAAAATGGCTGCCCGGCGACGGGGCGAAGACATTATCGATTTCGGCATGGGCAATCCAGACCAGCCGACGCCTGCGCATATCGTCGAAAAAATGATCGAGACGGCGCGTCGCGGCGATACCCATCGTTATTCAGTTTCCAAAGGCATTCCGCGCCTGCGCAAGGCGATCTGCAATTGGTACAAGAAGCGTTACGACATCGATCTTGACCCGGAAAAAGAAGCTATCGCGACCATCGGGTCGAAAGAAGGCATCGCCCATTTGGCCCTGGCGACGTTGGATCGTGGCGATATCGTGCTGGTGCCCAATCCAAGTTATCCAATTCACATTTACGGCCCGGTGATCGCTGGCGCGGATATCCGCCATCTGCCGATGGTGCCAGGGGTGAATTTCTTCGAGGAAATGGAGAAAGCGATCAAAGACTTCTGGCCGCGTCCGAAGATGCTGATCCTCAACTTCCCCAGCAACCCGACCACGCAATGCGTTGAACTCGAGTTTTTCGAGAAAGTGGTGGCGATGGCGAAGGAGTACGGCATTTTGGTGGTGCATGACATCGCCTATGCCGACATCGTGTTTGACGGCTACAAAGCACCTTCGATCATGCAAGTGCCAGGAGCGAAAGAAGTCGCGGTCGAATTTTTCACGCTGTCGAAAAGTTACAACATGCCGGGTTGGCGCGTCGGCTTCATGGTCGGCAATGCCAAACTTTGCGCGGCGCTGGCGCGCATCAAGAGCTATCACGACTACGGCACCTTTACGCCGATTCAGGTTGCGGCAATCACCGCTCTGGAAGGCCCGCAAGATTGCGTCGAAGATATTCGCTTGATGTATCAAAAGCGGCGCGATGCGCTGGTGAAAGGGTTGAATGAGGTCGGCTGGAAGGTCGAAGCGCCGAAGGCCACGATGTTCCTTTGGACGCCGATTCCGGAACCCTACGCCGAGATGAAGTCGCTGGAATTCTCCAAAAAGGTTCTGGCCGATGCCAAAGTTGCTGTCAGCCCAGGGGTGGGCTTTGGCGACTATGGTGACGACCATGTCCGATTTGCACTTATTGAAAACGAAATGCGTACGCGTCAGGCCATTCGCGGCCTGCGCGACATGTTCAAGAAAGATGGATTGCTTAAATGAAACCAATCAATGTAGGCCTGCTGGGCATCGGTACCGTCGGTGGTGGTACCTGGACCGTTCTGACGCGTAATCAGGAAGAAATCACCCGTCGTGCAGGACGCCCGATTCGCATCACCGCAGTCGCCGATCGCAACCTTGAACACGCCCGTTCGCTCACCGGTGATCAGGTCAAGCTCACCGACGATGCGTTCAGTCTGGTCAACGATCCGGATATCGATATCATCGTAGAACTCATCGGCGGTTACACCACGGCCAAGGAATTGGTGCTGCAAGCCATAGAAAACGGCAAGCATGTGGTCACCGCCAACAAGGCGCTGCTGGCGGTACATGGCAACGAGATATTTGCCGCCGCACAAAAGAAAGGTGTCATGGTGGCGTTTGAGGCAGCAGTTGCCGGCGGCATTCCCATCATCAAAGCGTTGCGCGAAGGTTTGTCAGCCAACCGCATTCAGTGGATTGCCGGCATCATCAACGGCACCACCAATTTCATCCTCTCCGAGATGCGTGACAAGGGCTTGTCTTTTGACATGGCATTGAAAGACGCGCAAGCGCTGGGCTATGCCGAAGCCGATCCGACGTTTGATATCGAAGGCATCGATGCCGCGCACAAGGCAACGCTGATGGCTTCCATTGCTTTCGGCATTCCGGTGCAATTCGACAAGGCCTACGTTGAAGGCATTACCCAGTTGCAAGCCAAGGACATCCGTTTTGCCGAACAACTTGGCTATCGCATCAAGTTGCTGGGCATTGCCAAGCGCAAGACAAATGGTGTCGAGTTGCGCGTGCATCCGACCCTGATCCCGACGAAACGTCTGATCGCCAACGTGGAAGGTGCAATGAACGCGGTGCTGGTCCAGGGCGACGCGGTTGGCGCGACCTTGTATTACGGCAAAGGCGCCGGCGCCGAACCCACCGCTTCATCGGTTATCGCCGATTTGGTCGATGTCACACGTCTCCATACCGCCGACAAGCATCATCGTGTGCCGCATCTGGCTTTCCAGCCGGATCAGCTGACTGATTTTCCGATTCTGCCGATCGAAGAAGTTGAAACAGCGTATTACATGCGCATGCGCGCCGCTGACAAACCTGGCGTGCTGGCCGATATCACTCGCATTCTTGCTGATCTCGGTATTTCCATCGATGCGATGCTGCAAAAAGAACCTGCTGAAGGTGAAGATCAGACCGACATTGTGCTGCTGACCCATGTCGCCAAGGAAAAGGCGGTGAATGCGGCGATGGCGAGTATCGAAGCGCTGCCCAGCATTGCCGGCAAGGTGACGCGGATTCGACTTGAACAATTGAATGGCTGATATGCACTATCTCAGTACCCGCGGCGATAAATCCGCTCTGACCTTCTCGCAAATTCTGCTCGGCGGTCTAGCACCCGATGGCGGCCTGTATTTGCCGGAAACCTATCCAAAATTCAGCGCCGACGATCTGAGTACGATGCGCGACATGGATTACCGGCAATTGGCGTTTGCCGTGATGTCGCGGCTGGCTGA
>JAIFKV010000120.1 GCA_020049415.1 Betaproteobacteria bacterium | reverse complement strand
ATGATCGAGGAAGTGCGATATCCGACTTTTGCCGGCCCTCGACCGCCCGGAAGCTGAAAACCCTCCGGTAGAATGCGGCGGTCCATTTTTCGAGTTGATCATGACTGCCCTCAAAAACGATACCTTTTTACGCGCCCTGCTACGTCAGCCGACTGAATACACGCCGTCCTGGCTGATGCGGCAGGCCGGACGCTATCTGCCGGAGTATTGCGCTACCCGTGCCCGCGCCGGCAGTTTTCTGAATCTGTGCAAATCGCCAACGCTGGCGACTGAAGTCACTCTGCAACCGCTGGCACGCTACAACCTGGATGCGGCCATTCTGTTTTCCGACATTCTCACCGTGCCGGACGCAATGGGCCTGGGGCTGTATTTTGCCGAAGGCGAAGGCCCCAAGTTCGAGCGGCCGCTGCGCGAGGAATGGGCCATTCGCAATCTGCAAGCGCCTGATCCACATAACCAACTGCGCTATGTCGTCGATGCGGTGGCGGAAATTCGCAAGGCGCTGGATGGCTCGGTGCCGCTGATCGGCTTCTCTGGCAGTCCATTCACGTTGTCCTGCTACATGATCGAAGGCCAGGGTAGCGACAGCTACACACAGGTCAAGAAGATGATGTATGGCCGACCGGACTTGATGCATCACATTCTGGAAGTGACCACCCGCGCGGTGATCGATTACCTGAACGCGCAGATCGAAGCCGGCGCACAGGCAGTGATGGTGTTTGATTCCTGGGGCGGCATGTTGTCGCAGGCGGCATATCTGGAATTCTCGCTGCCCTACATGACCCGCATCATGGCGGAGTTGACGCGCGAGCGCGAAGGTCGCACGGTGCCGCGCATTGTGTTCACCAAAGGCGGCGGGCTGTGGCTGGAGAAGATCGCCGCGTGCGGCGCGGATGCGGTTGGCCTGGACTGGACCATCGACATCGGCGATGCCCGTCGTCGAGTCAGCGATGCGGGCGGTGCGCAAAAAGTGGCGCTGCAAGGCAATATGGACCCGAATATTCTGCTTACTACGCAAGAAGCGGTGGTGAAAGAAGCCGAGCAGATTCTGACCAGCTATGGCCATGGCTCCGGACATGTCTTCAATCTGGGGCACGGCATTTCACAGTTCACCCAGCCGGAAAATGTCTCAGTCCTGGTCGAGACGGTGCGCGAAAAGAGCAAGGCGTTTCATCTCGGCGCCTGACAAACCGGGCCGCGTTAACCTGCGGCCAGGTCTTTAAACAACTTAGGGAAGCGGAATAACTTGGGTAATTATGGGTGTGCTGGCAGGATGCGATGCAAGGCGACGAATACGCCGCATGGCCATTCCCTGCAAGGCTTCATCAACGCAGCAGCGCGCCTGTCAGTGCAACCAGAATATCCAAGTTTTTTCGGACTCGTTCTTTAGCCACACACCAAACCGAACTTGTCAGGGAGTTCTTCGATGCATTCAAGTATTCGTTCCATGATTGTGTTGCTGGTGTTCGCGCTGGGTGCAATTGGCGGCCTGTGGTTCTATCTGCAACCCGGCAAAGCGACCGATACGCTGGCCCGGGCCAATGCCGACCTGGCGTCGATAAGCGGCAATCTGGATGCGCTCGAAACAACCGCTGCGAAAGTGACCGCCGCGGTCAAGTCGCCTTTTCGGGCGGAGAAAAATGCCTCATATCCTGCTGACGAGGGTTCCGGCATGGTGTTCGCCGGCCTGAGCCGGGAGAAATGTCGGGAAATTTTGCCGCGTTTGTTAAGCAGCAGCGGCCAGATTGGCAGCTCGGTGTTGTTGAATGGCCAGCCAGTCAAGGCGGCGCAAGGCTGTCGATCGACCGATAACCGGATCGAGGTGGTGATTTGAGCATGCTCGGCGAGTTCGCCTCCCGTTCAATCCGCCGCATGAAACTGTAGTCGATGCAAACGCGCATACGCGCCTGATTTGTCCAGCAGTTCGTTATGGCTGCCGATTTCGACGATGCGGCCCTGTTCCATGACGACGATGCGGTCGGCACTTTCGATGGTGGAAAGGCGGTGGGCGATAACCAAGGTGGTGCGACCTTGCATCAGGTTTTCCAGCGCCGCCTGAACGAAACGCTCGGACTCGGTATCCAGCGCCGAGGTCGCTTCATCCAGAATCAGAATCGGCGCGTCTTTCAGCAAGGCGCGGGCGATGGCCAACCGCTGGCGCTGGCCGCCGGAAAGCTTGACACCATTTTCACCCACCAAGGTGTCGAATCCTGCCGGCATGGCTTCGATGAATTCCAACGCGTGAGCGGCTTCAGCGGCACGGCGGATCGCCTCCGGCGTGGCGGTGGCCAGGCGGCCATAAGCGATGTTGGCGGAGATGCTGTCGTTGAACAGAGTCACATCCTGCGACACCAGCGCGATGTTGGCGCGCAGATCGGCCAGCTTGATGTCGTCGAGTGGAATGTCATCCAGCAGGATACGGCCGGAAGTCGGGCTGTAGAAGCGCGGCAACAGATTGACCAGACTGGTCTTGCCGCTGCCCGAAGCGCCCACTAGCGCCAAGGTCTCGCCGGCGGTGACATGCAGATCGACATTGGCAACAGCGGGCGTGGGCTTGCCCGCGTAGGCCAGGGTGACATTCTCGAAGCGGACTTCGCCGCGTGCGCGCTGAAGCCGCTGCTGGCCATTGTCAGGCTCACTGTCCTGGTCCAGCAGTGCGAATACCGCCTCGGCCGCCGCCAGGCCACGCTGGATGGTCGGCAAGACGCTGGACAGGCGTTTCATCGGCGCCGACAGCATCAACATGGCGACCATGTAGGAAACGAAGCCGCCGACGCTGGTTTCGTTGGTCGATGCCTGCTGCGTGGCAATGTAGACGATGACCGCCAGCGCAATGGCGGCCAGCAGCTGCAGGATGGGGCCATGCGCGTTGGCGGCGACCGTCTGTTTCATGGCGAATTGGCGCGCGCGCTGGATGGCATGGCCAAAACGCGCCTGCTCATAGTGGCCGCCGTCGAACACCTTGACCAGTTTGTGCGCGCCGATGCTTTCTTCCAGTACATGCGTGATGTCGCCGATATTTTTCTGCATTTCGCGGCTGGTGTAACGCAGACGCCGGCCAGCGACTTTGAAGATCCAGATCGAGAACGGCACGATGGCCAGGGTAACCAGGGTCAGCTTCCAGTTCAGCCAGAGCAACCAGCCCATCAGGCCGACAATAGAGAGCGAGTCGCGCACCAACGAGGTGACCACGCTGGTCGCCGATTCGGTGACCTGAGTGACGTTGAACGCCACCGTCGCCACCAATCGGCCTTTCGCCTGTTCGTCATAGAACGCGGTGGGCTGCGCCAGAAGTTTGTCGAACATCGCGGCGCGCAGGTCCATCACCAGGCGCTGGCCGACATAGGCCATTGCATAACCGGAAACAAACATGAAGATGCCACGCACCACGAATAACGCCACCAAGGCGATCGGCACCCAGGTGATGATCGTCGCGTCCTTCTCGACAAAGCTGCCGTCAAGCATCGGTTTCATCAGCGCTGGCAAAACAGGTTCGGTCGCCGCGAGGATCACCATGGTGACAATGGCGACCATGAACATCCGCCAGTGCGGGCGGACATACGACAACAATCGCAAATAAAGGGCTCGGCTATCCATGCGTAAAGACTCGATTTTGGGACGCGCTGTTGAATCCCGTGTTGACTCGGGAAAATGCAGGCAATTATAGTGCGGGTATGCAAGCCGAACTCGACGCCCTGGAATCCAAGCTCGCTCTGTTGTTGGAGCGATATCATGCAATGTGCGATGAAACGCTCAAATTGCGACAGCAAGTCATCTCACTGGAAAGCAACAACAAGCAAATGAGCGAAAAACTCGAACAAGCTCGCATCCGCGCAGAAGCGCTGCTAGCCAAAATTCCCGATTGAAACTTCAATGCCCCGAGGTTGAACGCATGGCCAATAACGTAAGCCTTGATGTCGCCATCATGGGCAGGGAATTCCGCGTAGCCTGTCCGGAAGATGAAAGAGAAGGTCTGTTGCAGGCGGTTTCTTACCTGGATCGTAAAATGCGCGAGATTCGCGACAGCGGCAAGGTCATCGGTCTGGAACGTATCGCCATCATGGCGGCGATCAATATCACCCACGATTACCTTGGGTCGAAGCCGATAGAACCTGATCTGCGCGAGCAACGTCATCGACTCGATCAGATGAGCAAGCTGCTTGATCAAGCGCTCGCTTCTCAAGATAATCTGTTCTGACTCTTTTCTTTGAAGAGCCAATCAATCTCCCTGCTGCGTTCGCGAGGTCTGTCAATTCTTTGAACCGATAAGCTTTTGCTTAAGGTCGCGGTAATCGAACGCTGGTGTGCGCGTGGCATTATGTCCATGTACCCGAAGCGGTCGTGCCATGGCCGAACTTGGACCCCTGGGTTCAAGATCGCGGTCCGGACGGCGTAAGCGGGGAGACCCACTTTCTGCATGGCCCAATTGCTTGCTGGTTCCGCATGGCCGATATCCCCGAATTTTCCGCAGTTGAGTTGACCGACAAAACCGCGTTGCGCAAGCAATTACGTGCTCGCCGCGCGGCTGTCAGCGCCGCTGAGCGCGCCGCCGCCGGCCAGCAGTTGGCGCGCCTCGCATTACGTCACCGGCTGTTGGCGCAGCGCAAGCGGATCGGTGTTTATATGCCGTCGAATAACGAAATCGATGTCATGCCGTTACTGCGTGCGGCCTTGCGCATGGGCGCGCGCTGTTACCTTCCGGTGGTGCCAAGGCGCGCCTTGGTCAGCGCGGGGCGGCGCAAGTTGTGGTTCACTCAACTGATCGGCAAGGCTAAGGTGCTCGAACAGCCGCACCCGCACTGGGTCAACAATCGCTATGGCATCCCGGAATTTTTGCCACCCGCCGTTCGCTGCGTGCGAGTACGACAACTCGATGTGTTGTTCATGCCCATGCTCGGCTTTGACCGTCTGGGCTGGCGCATCGGCATGGGCGGCGGTTACTACGATGCCAGTTTGGCTTATCTGGGAAGTCGCCGGCGCTGGCGGCAACCACGCCTGATTGGCGTTGCGTTTTCAGTGCAAGAAATTCCACGCGCGCCGAACGATGCCTGGGATGTGCCATTGGACGGCATTCTCACCGAACAGGCTTTCTATCGGGTGGGCAGAGGTTGCAACCCCTTGCGCGAACCCATCCGCCAAATAGATTGACTAGAATCAGTTTCCAGTCTTTAGACACATTCAATCAAAACTTTCATGACGCTGCAAGAACTGCGCTATCTGGTCGCACTCGCTGACACCGGCCACTTCGGTCAAGCTGCTGAAGCGTGTTTCGTCAGCCAATCCACACTTTCAACCGGTTTGAAAAAACTGGAGGATTTTTTAGGCGTGATCGTCTTCGACCGCTCCTTGAAACGCGTCAGCCCAACGCCGATCGGGCGAGAAATTGTCGAGTCGGCGCGACGCATCGTCGACGAAGCCGCACGCATTCGCGAGTTGGCGAGCTACGCCAAAGACCCGATGGACCGCACATTGCACCTCGGCGTGATCCCGACCTTGGGCCCATATTACCTGCCCCATGTGCTGACCCGTGTGCGCGAGGCGCATCCCAAATTGCGTTTGCTGCTGCGCGAGGAAATGACGCCACACATGCTCGCACACTTGGCCGATGGCAAGCTGGACGCCGGTTTGCTTGCTTTGCCGATTGACGATCCCAGTCTGGATGTCGCGCCGTTGTTTGAAGAACCCTTCCTCGCCGCCGTGCCCGCCGGGCATGTATTGGCCAAGTCCAGGTCAATCGATATCGATGAACTCGCCGCAGCCGGTCTGATGCTGCTGGAAGAAGGCCATTGCCTGCGCGATCAAGCGCTCGCGGCCTGCCATCTGCAAACCATCAAGAGCGAAGAGATTCGCGCTACCAGTCTTGAAACCCTGCGCCAGATGGTGGCGATGGAACTCGGCGTCACCTTGATTCCAACCTTGGCCGGCGCTGGAGCAGGCAACACGGGTACTCAGGTTGTGCTCAAGCCGATTGCCAAGCCTGGCGCATCGCGCGTGATCGGAATGGTTTGGCGCAAACGTTCGGCGATGTCCGCCAGCATCGAGCGGCTGGCTGAAACGCTGGCGCAAAGACTGCCGCCCGGTGTGTTGCCGATTTCCCGCCGCTAACCCTTTCAAGGAACGCCTCATGCTGCAGTGGTTTTTTAACTTGTTCAACGCCCCTGAGCGCGCCAGAAGCGGCCAATATGAGGCGGAGGCCAAGGCGCTAGCGGAGGAAACTTTTCCGCCGCCTTTTTTGCGTCGTGAATCCATTCTTGATCGCGGACAACAGCTTGTAGCTTATGTCTTTACCGCCGAAACCCCTGCCGCAATGCACGCCCATAGCTGGCATGCCGCATCGCGCAAGTTTTTTGACAGCGTCCTGATTGATCACTTTGCCAGCGACAAACTGGCCGGCCTGCTCGGCAAGCGCTTGGCATTTCTGCCACTCGGCCCAGATGGCCTGCAACATCCCCGCTTGGAACGCCTGCCACGAAAAAACCTGGTGATCGAATTCGATCCGCCAGCGGAAGCGGAATTTGATCGGGAGGACGTGCTGGCGAGATTGACCTTTCTCCACGACAGCGGTTTTCAGCTTGCCTGCGGACATCGGCTGGAACAACGAAATTTGTCCGAGGCCCTGCAAATAGCCGAATTCATCAGCCTCGGAGATGCCTCCAGGATGGACCCGCCCGATCTTCTCTCCCGCAGCCGCGAACTTGCCGCACGCTACCCGGAGAGTCGTCTGGTCGCCCGCAACATCGACTCCACCGAGCTTTATCAGGCTTGCCAGCAAATGGGCATCGACCTGTTCCAGGGCCATTTCCTGACCCACCGCGAGGCTAAAACCGCCAACAAGATATCGCCCTACCGGGTATTTGTGGTGGAGTTGCTCAACGCCATCAAGCGCCAGGCCGACTATGGCGATCTGGCGGGCATTGCTTGGAGAGATCCGGTGCTGGCGTATCGTTTGCTGCGTTTCGTCAACTCGGCCGCCTTCGGCTTGCGCGTAAAAATCGACCGCCTGCGGCACGCCATGGCTTATGTCGGACGAGATGAGCTTTACCGCTGGCTGACGCTGTTGCTATTCAGCAACAAGGAGCCGAGTCAACTTGACGAATCGTTGCGTGAGAACGCGTTGGTACGCGCCCGGCTGGCGGAAAAACTGGCGGAGGGACGGATGCCGCGCAAGGAATGCGATGAGGTTTTTGTCGTTGGCATCCTGTCGGTCATCGACGCGTTAATGCAGATGACGATGCAAGATGCCCTTGCGCAACTAACGCTGCCGGAGGCGGTGGCCGATGCTTTGTTGAATCGCGAGGGCCCATATGCGCCTTATCTCAAACTGGCGATTGCTTGCGAGGAAAGTGATCAGGCGACGATTCGTGCGCTGGCCGCCGAGTGCGGAATGGATGCCACGATGGTCAACCAGCGACACATCGATGCGCTGGTGTGGACAATGACTTTCAATGAGTCGCTGGAAGACTCGATGATCAACCCGTCATAAGCCGATCGGTACCGCTGGCAAGCTTGCGCCAGCGGTACCTAAATAGCCGCTTGCTCAATACTTGTAAGCATTGCCTTTGTAAAACTTTTTCCAGGTGTTGGTGACCATGCCGTCATCCTTGATCCGGACATATTCGCCGTTGTCACCTGGCATCACCTTGGTACAGCGTGCCGGCTCGGTCGGAAACTGGGTGCAGAAATTGTTATCCGTGATCTTCCAAGTGCCTTGCCGGCGCTTGCCCTTGCCCAGGTCCTGAACCAGCTTGCCATCAGCAGCGTAGTAGGCGGTGTAATTCTTGCCCAGGGCGTCGGCAAAGCCGGAGGCCGAATTTCCGGCGAGCAGCGTCTTGATCTCATCGCCGGTAAGCGGCGCCGCAGCGAAAGCAGCACCGGAAATCAACATCAGCACGCTAAGTAAAGTAAAACGCTTCATATAATTCTCCTCAAATAATCACAACAAAAGTTCGGCATTGAGATGGATAAGATGCGGGCGAAGCCGGCACGCCCGGATATAGATTGACGATTGACGAATGTCAGGCTGTTTGCATCTTCGGCATACGGGCAGCGGCGGGTAACAACTGCAGCCTGGTTACCAAGGTCAGCAACACTTGCAAGGTCTTCAACTGGATCAGCAGGAATGGCAACAGGAACAGATACATCCAAGGCGTCCACATCATCACCAGCATGTTGCCCATCAGGCCGAACTTGACCACGAACAGGCCAAATACCGGCAAGGCAACACCCGGGCAAACCAAGGCGTAGGTGGTGGCGTGGATTTTTTCACCATAAATGAAGTCCTTGAAGTAATTCAGTCGCTTCATCACGGTGAAACCGATCATGCCAAAGATCAGCTGGACCGAGAAAATAGCCATCAGGACGATAAAAATTTCGCCTGAACTGGTATGACCGCCAAATGCCTCCCCCATGCCATGAGAAGTACGCATGAAGGTAATACCAAGCAGCGTCGTGATTGGAATCATCAGCCATAGACTGGGCGCGGCTTCCGGACGGATGCCGTGGGTCAGCATGGTATGGAAGCCGATCACCAGCATCACAATCATCAACAAGGCCGCCGAGGTGGCGAAGAACGAGGACAAGGCGATGGCAATGGCCACCACCTCTCGCACATGGCTCATGGCGGCGGGCGCGGCAAGGCCGACAGCGATCATCGACAGCGCAAAGATCGACACCATCGGCGCCAGACTATTGTTCTGCTCGAAGCTGTAACCCTTGTGCAACAGCATGCGGACGAAGTAGTCACCCAAGATGCGCAAGGCATAAATACCGATCGCCACGAAAGCAATCATTGCCATCGGGAACAGGTACTCGATGAATTCCCAGAGCCCCGGCACCAGCAAAGAGCCATTTACAAACAACACATTGACCGTCATTGCCATGGTCAACGGCACCACCATCAGGCTGATCTCGGCACTTGAATTGCGCAAATTGCGATAGGCCTCGGTCTTCTTGAAAAGGGTAAATTCACGTGTGTTCCATATCATCAGCGCGATGTGCATTGCTGACAACGCAAACACAACGATCAAACACAGACTGATCCACAACGCCCTCATGCTCGGCTCACCGCTCAGGACCGGCCATAGCTGGTCGAACGAAATGATGCCGCTCTCGTGTGGCAAAAGAAAGTTGAGATAAAGAAAGAACGAGATGGCCAGGCCACCCGATCCAAGCGCACCCAAGTGGTACATCGGGCTGTATTTTTCGTGCAGGTTCTTCTGGATCATTTTTTATGTCTCCTCACATCCGGGGTTTATGCATTCAGCCGGAATGGCTGGTTTCCAACTGTTTCGGGGCGCTTTTCAACGCCCCGAAATGTTTTATCCGAACGTGTCCGCCCAGATATTTTCAAACCAGGAAAGGTTGTAGGCGAAGTTCAATTCATCACTGACATCCGCCGCGCCACCGCCAGGTTGCCGAATATAGGCTTCCTTGTCCGGGTCATAGCGCATCACCACGGCAATCGGGCCTGATGTTTCGTCGGAGGTTGCCGAGTAGCTAGTGCTGCCGATCACCGGATAAGGATTCGGCTCGCGACCATTGAACATCTCGACCAACGCAGCGGCACAGATCTTGGCCTGGTTGTTCGAGACATGCGCCGACTTGGGCATATTGGATGCCACCGAGTCACCCAGAATATGCACAAAAGGAACCGTTGGTGACTCATAAGTCACGCCGTTGACCGGACACCAGACGCCAGCACTATCTGTGCGCACGCCAGCTGCGGCGCAGATTGCACCCGCGCGTTGTTTCGGCACGATATTGATGACATCGGCTTTGACGTCCTCGAACTCGCTGGTCACGATCATGCTGTTGTGATCGACCTTGGTAACCAGGTTATACGGGCGGTGCTCGATGATGCCGGGATAGAACTTCTTCCAGGCCGCCTTGAACATCGGGCCTTTCGAGACCACGTCGAAATGACCATCGAGCATGATGATTTTTGACTTCGGCTTGTTCCGTTTGAAGTATTGCGCAACCAGACTGGCGCGCTCATAGGGGCCGGAGACACAGCGTCCAGGCGGCGGCGGGCTGCCGATGACAAATACGCCGCCATCCGGCATCGCTTCCAGTTGTTTGCGCAAGGACAGGGTCTGCGGGCCGGCTTTCCAGGCATGCAACACTTTGCCTGCAGCCTCGCCCTCGTCGAAACCTTCGATTTGATCAGTCATGAATTCGACACCGGGTGACAGCACCAAGCGGTCATAACTGATTTTTTTACCTTTGCCGGTAGTCACCACGCGCTTGTTGGCATCTACGCCAACCGCTGTATCCTGCACCATTTTGATGCCGTACCCAGGCAGGTTGGCGTAGCTTTTTATGATGTCGTCCATCGAACGCATACCGCCGATGACCCAGTTCGACATCGGGCAGGAATAGAACTGTGCGTTCGGTTCGATCAGGGTGACCTGAATATTGGGATCCCACATGCGCAGATACTTGGCACAGGTTGCACCGCCATAACCAGCCCCCACCACTACCACATGCGGCTTGCCGGCTTTCGCGAAAGCAAGTTGAGGGGCTACGGCGGCAGCCAGGCCGGCGCCGGAAAACTTCAGAAAACTACGACGATTGAATGACATTGCGGTTCTCCTCGGACCTGGTTATTTGATTGCCGCGAAGAAGGCGGCGAGATCGTCATATTCCGAGTCGGAGTAACCCAGGGCATATTTCTTCATCACGGTCGAATCGCGCTTGCCCGATTTGAAATCGCGCATCGCTGCCGCCAGATACTCCTTGTCCTGACCCGCCAGACTAGGTACGGCACCAGTGCTCTTTCCATTCGGGCCATGGCAGATGAAGCAGGTTGCGGCAATGGTTTTGGTATGAATGACGCAAGTGTGGGCCGACTGCTCCCAACCAGCGATCAAGCAGGGCTTGCTTTTCGCAGCGACTAGGGGTGCGTCGGTGGCAAGGCTAGGCAGCGCGGACAGAATCAATGCCGTGCCGGCCGCGCAGGCAAACAGGTACTTCGTAGTCATGTTGGCTCGTTCTCCAGGTTGATTGAAGTTGGCGATGCATCCGAGGTAATACGGTACATGACGCCTTTATGAACGGCGAAGGTTAGGCCACCTGTTCAAACGAACTATTGATAACCGGATATTTTCTTGATTGCAATCAAAAAGACATCTCTGCTTCGGCGCCCTTAGGGTCGCGCATCGATGTTATTTCAGTCAGTTTGCCGCCATCTTCGACGCTGATCTGTGCGCCATTCATCTGGATTACGCCTTGCTTGTCGAGAAAACTGAGAACACGTGACAGCGTTTCTTGCGTAAGCCCCAGTTTGGCGGCGATGTCTTGCTTGCGCGCCGGCAGATGAAATTTGAATGCGCTGGTCGGCGGCGTTGGTTGATACCGCATCAGGTAGCAGGCAACCCGCTGCACGCTGGAACGTTGGGCGCAGATTTCGGTATCACGCAGTGTTTCCATCAGACGCCTGGAGATGCGTACCAAGGTTTTGCTGGCCAGCACGGAATGGCGCGCCAGTTCTTGCCGGTAAATCATTCCGTCGATGGCCAGCAAGCGACTGTCTTTGCACACTACCGCGTGAAATGGACAGGCTTCATTCAACACCAGGCAGGATTCTCCCAATCCATCGCCGTGATGCACCAAGGCCACCACTCGTTCCATGCCGTTTGGCAAAGGAATGGATAGTCGAACCAGTCCGCTGACCAGAACATAGAGTTGGTCGAGTGGTTCGCCCTTGCTGGCGAGGACATTATTCTTTTTCACGCTGAGCACTTTCGCACCCACCGCCAAGCGTTCAAGAACCTCCTCTGGCCAGTCATTGAAATAGGCCAGTCGACGCATGGTTTCAGTTATCAGCGAAAACGACAGGGGGAGTTTGTTCAAGGCAATACCCTTCAACGGGGGCGGAAGCGGGTGCAGAGGCAGTGGAACTCGGTAGAGTGCGCGAAGTGACGCCCAAACAAGCAGGCGAGATCATTTCGAGATGCAGTTCTGCCAGCCATTTGTCGCTCCATCCATCTGTTTTATATAGGGTTTATTCAAAACTTTTACTTGCATATTCAAGATATGAACGTCTTTATATCAGAATATAAGCAATTAGCAATATTATGAACAGAATGGACGTCGATCAACCGCGTTCTACAGGTGGCCATAAAGCGCTTTTCTTGCGCTCGCCATTGCTCTATCAGCACTGCTCCCATGGCAAGCCGTCGAAGCGCCAGCCGTTATGGGTGGAGCGTTGGTGGTTGTCATCCAACTCACCCTCAAAGCCGTAGAGCACGTTGTACACGTCGGTAAAACCGTTTTGCTCCAGATACTCACCCGCCTCTTTTGAGCGATTGCCAGAACGGCAGATCAGAATCAGCGGTCGATGATGCGAGGTAGCCATGCGAACCTGGCCAAGGAAATGCGGGTTCAAATCCCAGTTGATGCCTTCATACCAGGCAATCAAAATTGCCCCAACCGGGTGGCCGACAAAAAGAAATTCAAATTCTGAACGGCAGTCAATCAGTACCGCATCTGATTGTTTCTGCAAAAACTCGAAAGCTTCTTTCGGGGTAATGTGTTTCAAGGCGATCTCCTCGCGTAAGTGACTGATTATTCTTGGGGAACTCTCATATAATAACCGCCCTTTTCGCTGACTGCCCACCCATGTTTGCCCCTACTTCCGACCGTACCGCAGAACTTCGCGCGCTCGCCGCTCGCCGCATCCTGATTCTGGATGGCGCAATGGGCACCATGATCCAGCGTTACGGCCTGGGCGAGGCCGATTATCGTGGCGAGCGCTTCGCCGACTGGCAGAGCGATCTGAAGGGCAATAACGATCTGCTGTTGCTGACCAAGCCGGAAGTCATTCGCGAGATTCACAGCCAGTATCTCGCCGCCGGCGCCGACATCTTGGAAACCTGCACCTTCAACGCCAACAGCATATCGATGGCTGATTACGGCATGGAAGCGCTGGTCTGGGAAATCAACCATGCCGGTGCTGCGCTGGCGCGGGCGGCGGCGGACGAATATTCAACGCCGGACAAACCGCGTTTCGTGGCCGGCGTGCTCGGCCCGACTTCGCGCACCGCGACGCTGTCGCCCGACGTCAACGACCCGGGTTTCCGCAACGTCACGTTCGACCAACTCGTCACCACCTACTACGAAGCCACCGACGGTCTGGTCAAGGGCGGCGCCGATCTGCTGCTGATCGAAACCGTGTTCGACACGCTGAACGCCAAGGCGGCGGTGTTCGCGGTGAAGAAGTATTTCGATGACACCGGCAAGACCTGGCCGATCATGATTTCCGGCACCATCACCGACGCTTCCGGCCGCACGTTGTCCGGCCAGACGGTGGAAGCATTCTGGAATTCGCTGCGTCACGCCGACTGTTTCTCGTTCGGTTTCAACTGCGCCCTGGGTGCCGCCGAACTGCGGCAGCACATCGACGAGATTTCGCAGAAGGCCGATTGCCTGGTTTCCGCCCACCCCAACGCCGGCCTGCCCAACGCCTTCGGCGGCTATGACGAAACCGGCGCGCAAATGGCCGAACAGATCGGCGAATGGGCGCGCGCCGGACTGCTCAACATCGTCGGCGGCTGCTGCGGCACTTCGCCGGAACACATCAAGGCGATTGCCGACGCGGTGGCCGACTGTGCCCCGCGCGTGCCGCCAACCATTGCACCGTCCTTGCGTCTCTCCGGCCTGGAGCCGTTCAACGTCGGCAAGGACAGTCTGTTCGTCAACGTCGGCGAGCGCACCAACGTCACCGGCTCGGCCAAGTTCAAGCGGCTGATCATCGACGGCAACTACGACGAGGCGCTGACCATCGCCCGCCAGCAGGTGGAATCCGGCGCGCAGATCATCGACATCAACATGGACGAAGGCATGCTCGATGGCGAGGCGGCGATGGTCCGCTTCCTGAATCTGATCGCCAGCGAGCCGGACATCGCGCGCGTGCCGATCATGATCGATTCGTCGAAGTGGGCGATCATCGAAGCCGGCCTCAAATGCGTGCAGGGCAAGGCGGTGATCAACTCGATCTCGATGAAGGAAGGCGAGGCCGAGTTTCTGGAGCGCGCCCGGCTCGCCCGGCGTTACGGCGCAGCGGTCATCGTCATGGCGTGCGACGAAGCCGGCCAGGCCGATACCTACGCGCGCAAGGTCGAGATCAGCGCGCGCGCCTACAAGCTGCTGACCGAGCAAGTTGGCTTCC
>JAIFKV010000207.1 GCA_020049415.1 Betaproteobacteria bacterium | reverse complement strand
GCACCAGACGGACGTATCTTGATCGACATAGAGGGGTACAAGGAATGGGCAGAGAGCGGAACCACGATGGCGTTAGGGCGGCCTCGGAAACATCCATCGAGATCGACTTCTATTTCCAGGACAAGCGCTGCCGGGAGCGCATCAAGCTCAAGCCCAGCCCCGCTAATCTAAAGCGAGCGGCGCAACACCGTGCTGCCATTCTGGATGCCATCGAAAAAGGCACATTCGATTACGCAGTTACCTTTCCATCCAGTAAGCGCGCGCCAATGCTCACTGCCGTGCCGGGTATGGCGCTCTCAGTTACCACCTACCTGGAAGATTGGCTCGATCGTCGCAAGCCCAACCTCAAAGCCAGCACACTGGGCGGCTACATCAAGGTTGTAAACGGCCATTTGATACCGGAATTTGGACATAAGAATCTTGCTGACATCAAACGCATCGATATCAAGACCTGGGCAGCCAAGCTTACAGCAGGCAACAAGGCCATTGCTAACATCCTGAGCGTCTTCCGTGCTGCATTCCAGGAAGCCTTCGAGGATGAGTTGATCGAGAGCAACCCACTGGCTGGATGGGTCTACCGAAAGGCAGAGCCGCCGAAGAAGTCAGAGGACGTTGATCCATTCACTGCTGAAGAACAGACAGCCATCCTTGCTGCCCTGGATGGGCAAGGCCGTAACCTAATCCAGTTTGCTTTCTGGACCGGACTACGCACCTCGGAGTTGATCGCACTTGAGTGGGGTGATGTGGACTGGATCAAGTGCAGTATCCATGTGCGCCGCGCACTCACTAACGCCGCCCGAAAAACCGGCCCGGAAACCACTAAGACCCGTGCCGGCACCCGGACGGTGAAACTGCTACCACCAGCACTGGAGGCTTTGAAAAAGCAGAAGGCAGCAAGCTTTCTGAAAGGGAAAGAAATCTTCCAGAACCCGAGGACTCTGGAAAGATGGGGCGGCGACCAACCCATCAGAAAATCACTGTGGGCGCATGCGCTCACAAAAGCAGGAGTCAGGTATCGCTATCCCTACCAGACACGGCATACCTACGCATCGATGATGTTAAGTGCCGGCGAAAACCCGATGTGGGTTGCGCAGCAGATGGGGCACAGCGACTGGGGAATGATCCGACGAGTTTATGGACGTTGGATGCCAGACGAAAACATAAAGTCCGGCGGACTGGCTGTCGATCGTTTCTGGGAAGGAAAAACTGACCAAAAAGCTGACCAAACCAGCCAATTTAGCCCAGAGGGCGGGATTCGAACCCGCGGTAGGCTATTAACCTACACACGCTTTCCAGGCGTGCGACTTAAACCGCTCATCCACCTCTCCGGAAGGCGGCGCAGAATACACGTACAGGCTGCTCAAGGCAAGGTTCGTTAGCGCTGATTGCATTCTTGCGTGGTAGAAATTCAAGTTTGATTGATGACAATCGCTGCCGAATTTCAACGCTTCATGGCCTGCACGTATGCAATATGAAATTCGCGACGCAAGATTTATTGCCAGATTGGTTCGCTGGCTTGCGCGATTGGTTTTCCGCACTTGGTGGTGGCGTTTCTTGGCGGTTATGCCTTCGGCTTCATTGCAGGCGGCGTTTTAGCGTTGCTTGCCACCGTAACAGGCTGCGCTTTGACTTTTTTACTATGCGCGCGGGATGGGACGTCGCTTGGTACAACATCGCTTTGCCGGCCGCATCCGCAAAATTGATGTCTTTCTGAAACAGAACACCTTCAGTATGGCGATGGTGATTCATCTTCTCCCAGTTGGCAGCAATGCAATCAACAATTTGTTGGCGGGCGTGTCCAGCGTGCGTGGATTGCCCTACTTTGCCGGTTCCGGGGTGGGCTATTTGCCGCAAACAGTGGTCTTTGCCTTGGCTGGCAGTGGTGTCACCTTTGACCCCGTTCTACCCTTGACGCTGGCGGTGGTGCTTTTTGCCGTATCAGGCCTGATTGGCGTCTGGCTTTTTCGACGCCACTGGCTGGTTAAAGTTGAGGAGAACGCATTGAAAGACGGTATCGATACACCGCTGGGCGATACCGTCGCTGCGCCAGACACTGCTTGTAATGCACGTATCGAGTGAGGAATCAAGTCTTGAACAGCATTTAAGCAACCACTTATGCACATTGCCGTACTTGACAGAGATAACGCCAAAGGCTAACAGGGCCAAGATCACAAAATACAGTTAAGTAGTTGATTAATAGAAGAATAATTATATGCTCATTTTTTAGGCCATAGGCTTGAGGCTACACGCCACAAGGCTTTAGGGCAGTTTGATGACAGGTTTTCCACATACTTATCCACAGCTTCCGTGGACAAACCGAAAACTCCCTTTGGCAGCATCTAGTTCGTTAGTACTCTGATGAAATTACATTAACTTGATGCGTTAATTGACTAGATTTCGACAGGAGGATTAGCGGATTGCTTTGTCCCTACACGCAAAATGTCTCAACTGGCGGGGTTAAAATTCCGCCTCTTTGCACACTGTTCAATCATTTTCAACCTATGGACTATTCCTCCCTGCGTAGCTTGCATACCGCTACCGTCCATCTGACGCTGATTCTGTTTTTGTTACGCGGATTCTGGATGCTGGTTGAATCCCCGCTTCTGCAAGCCCGCTGGGCGCGCATCGTGCCGCATGTCAACGATACTTTTCTGCTGCTCGCGGCTATCGGGATGCTAGTAGTGGCAGGCATGAATCCGCTTGATCAACCCTGGTTGCTGGCGAAGATCGTTGGTTTGCTGGGCTACATCGGTTTTGGCGTGGTTGCGTTGAAGACCGGCAAAACAAAATCTATTCGCATCAAAGCCTTGATCGCCGCGCTCGGCATGTTCGGCTACATCATGGCGGTGGCCATCACCAAACAGATCATTCCCGGCGTCACTTGAGGAGGTCGATATATGCAAGTCTTACCCGAGATTTCCGCCCGACGCGATGAATTGGTGGATTTACGCCATGATTTGCACGCACATCCAGAGTTGGCGTTTCAGGAACAGCGCACCAGTGATCGAGTCGCCGCTTTTCTTGAAGCGCAAGGCATCCAGGTGCATCGCGGACTGGCTGGCACCGGGGTGGTTGGCGTCCTCAAATGCGGCGATAGCACCCGTTCAATCGGGCTGCGCGCCGACATGGACGCTTTGCCGGTACGTGAACAGAATCTGTTTCCGCATCGATCCAAGCACGATGGCCGCATGCATGCCTGCGGCCATGACGGCCATACCGCGATGTTGCTCGGCGCGGCGCAGTATCTGGCGGCGCGATGCGCTCAGGGGGGGTGTGACTTTGATGGCACGGTGGTGTTCATCTTTCAGCCCGCGGAGGAATCCGATGGCGGCGCTCGGGTGATGATCGAACAAGGATTGTTCCAGCTTTTTCCGGTCGATGCGGTATTCGGCATGCACAACTGGCCTGGTTTGCCGGCTGGACAATTCGCCGTGCATAGCGGACCGGTAATGGCCTGCGCCGATCAATTCGATGTTCTGCTGCGAGGTCACGGCGCGCATGCGGCGATGCCGCATCAGGGCCGCGACCCGCTGCTGGCTGGCGCGGCGCTGGTGCAGGCGATGCAAAGTGTGGTCAGTCGCAGACTCGATCCACTCGACTCGGCGGTGCTGTCGATCACCCAGTTCTTCGCCGGTGGCGAGGCTTACAACATCATTCCTGCGGAAGCGCGTATTGGCGGCACGGTGCGCGCTTTCAAGCCGGAGGTCGAAGACGCAATCGAATCCGCCATGGAAGGGCTTTGCGCCGGCATTGCCTCCGCGCATGGCGTTCAGGCAACACTGGATTACCGGCGCGGCTATCCGCCAACGGTAAACACGCCGACCGAAGCGGCCTTGTGTCGCGATGTGTTGTGCAAACTGATAGGTGCGTCCAATGTGCTCACCGAGGCGGCGCCCTCGATGGGGGCGGAAGACTTTTCCTACATGCTGCGGGAAAAACCCGGCTGTTATGTCTGGATCGGCAACGGCCTTGCCGAAGGCGGTTGCATGTTGCATAACCCACGCTACGATTTCAACGATGCCATCCTGCCACTGGGCTCCAGTTACTGGGTGCATCTGGTCAAGACCTATCTAACCCAATAACTTTTTTACTTTTTTCAGGACTCTCCATGTACGCACACACCATCGAACTTGCTCTGCCAATCGATCTGGCAATTGAAAAACTGAAAACCGCTTTGACCGAAGCCAAGATGGGCGTGGTTTCGGAAGTTGATGTTCAAGCCATTATGAAGGCCAAGATCAACCATGAAATCCCGCCTTATCGTCTGCTCGGAATTTGCGCGCCAGGCATTGCCAAAGCGGTAATCGAAGCCGATCGCGACGCGGGTGCGCTGTTGCCATGCGGTTGCTGTGTTTATGAAATCTCCCCCGGCAACACCCGTATCGCTCTGCAAGACCCTGGCAGCATCGCGAAGTTGGCCGACAATGCCGACATCACCGCCGCAATGACGATCGCCCAAGGTCACCTGGCCGGCGTCATCGCCAAACTGAAGGCCTGATTCAAGGCCTGATACATTCTCATCAACACCAAGGAGTCCGACATGCGCCGTTTCCTGTTCAGCCTCGTTTTAGCTATTTTCTCCCTCAATTCACACGCGGTAGACCCCGCCAGTTTGATCAAGATAAAGATCACCACACTCGGTCTTTATCTTGAATCCAGCGAGATTCCGGCCTTTCTGGAAAAGCACGGAAAGGACAAAGTGCTGTTCCTGGACCTGCGCACGCCGGAAGAACAGTTATTTGTCGGCGTCCCTGACGGTATTGATGCGTTGGTGCCTTTTGGCATCATGCACTACGACAAATGGGACGAAAAGATGAGCACTTATATCCGCAATCCGAACCCTGACTTCCTGTCCCAGTTCGAACTCCGCGCAATGGACAAAGGCACCGAGAAAAACGACCCGATTCTGCTGATCTGCCGCTCCGGCGACCGCAGCGCGCTGGGTGCCAACTTCCTTGCTCGGCACGGCTACACCAATGTCTGGTCGGTGGTAGATGGCTTTGAGGGCGACACCGCGAAGGACGGCCCCAACAAGGGCAAACGCGTGGTCAATGGCTGGAAGAACAACGGCATGCCATGGAGCTACAAGCTCGACAAGGAAAGGGTCCACTTCACCAAGTAAACTATTCCAGCGACTTGAGCTGCCATGATCACCCGTTACTATCAAGCCTGTCGCCACACTTTTTTCAATGTTTGAAATTTATTCTCAAGGAGGCTTCATGAAACATCACACCATCACCCTCGCCGTACTTCCGTTATTTCTGCTTGCAGGCTGCGCCAGCGCACCAGACAGCGCGCAATTAGTGGACGAGGCGCGTAACACCGCTGGCGGCCTGATCCAAACACTGGGCGGCGAACTGAAGACGGCGATGACTGCGGGCGGTCCTGCGCAAGCGATCGGGGTTTGCAAGGAAAGAGCGCCCAAGATCGCCGCCGAAGCGGCACAGCGCACCGGCATGCAGATCAAACGTGTCAGTCCGAAGAATCGCAACCCGAAGGGTGTGCCAGATGCCTGGGAAACCGAGGCGCAAGCCAGCCTGGAACAACGTCTGGCGGCTGGCGAAAAGCCGGAAACACTCGACACACACAGCGTCGTGAACACCCCGGATGGCAAGGTTTTCCGCTATGCCAAGGCGCTGGTCATGCAACCCATGTGTACAAATTGTCATGGCGCCGAGGACAAGTTGTCTCCCGATGTCAAAGCCCGGCTCACCGCCGAGTATCCGGATGACAAGGCCATCGGCTATACCCCCGGCATGATTCGTGGCGTTCTTTCTATCAAGAAATCGCTGTAACGCCTTCGCGTCGGAGCGGCCTGCTGGCTGCTCCGACAATCCCGCTCGCCGTCAACCCCCGCCACCATGACCGAAACCGCTCACTCCCGCTTGCCACATTTCCCCGTCGCCTGGTTTGCCATGATCATGGGGCTGACCGGCCTCACATTGGCCTGGCGCAAAGCGGAGGAAAACCTGAATCTGACGATCACCCCCAGCGCCTGGCTGCTGTTGCTGGCAACCGGTTTATTCGCCCTGGTTGCCGCCGTCTATGCCGCAAAAGTGATCAAATTCCGAGTTGCCGCGAACAAGGAATGGTCACATCCGGTGAAGATGCATTTCGTGCCGGCGGTCAGCATTTCACTGATCTTGCTTTCCATCGCCTGGCTGCCGGTCAGCGCGCCCTACTCCAAACTGCTGTGGCTGACCGGTGTTGGTTTGCACTTGATCCTGACGCTCTATGTCATCACGCAATGGATGCATCACAGCAAATTCGAGATCGTGCATCTCAATCCGGCCTGGTTCATTCCGGTTGTCGGTAACATTCTGGTGCCGATCGCCGGAGTGGCGCATGCGCCGGTCGACGTATCCTGGTTCTTTTTCAGTATTGGTCTGGTGTTCTGGCTGCCGCTGCTCACCATCATCCTGTATCGCGTCATCTTCCACGCCAGCATGCCGGAACGCTTGATGCCGACGCTGTTCATCCTCATCGCACCGCCCGCCGTCGGTCTGATTTCCTACGTCAAACTCACCGGCGAGGTGGATGCTTTCGCGCAAATTCTTTATCACTCCGCGCTGTTCTTCACCCTGCTGTTATTCACCCAGATTCGCCACTTCGCCAACCTGAAGTTTTTCTTGTCCTGGTGGGCTTACTCATTCCCGCTCGCCGCCATCACCATTGCCAGCCTGGTAATGTTCGAACATAACGGCAACATGCTCTTCCTGCGCCTGTCCGGCATTTTGTTGGGCATTACCACTGTGGTCATTGCCGGATTGCTGGTGCGTACCGCGCTGGCGGTGAAACGACAGGAAATCTGTGTCGAGGAATAAATCGCAGTAATCCCGAGTCAACCCCGGCCCGCGCCGGGATCAGGGTGATTTTTTTACCTCCCGTCAAACCGTTCGCGCCCGGATCGCTTGCCGATGCCGGCGAAAGACAAATTGATAAAGCGCCTCATCCAGCGCTTCGCCCAGCCCCGCGAAACTCACCCGGGCGTGACCCGCTTCAGGTTTCAATGCAATAGCCGGGATTTTCAGATTTAGCGGCAGCGCTTCGGAGGGGCGAAATTCGACGATCAGTGCGGTTCCTTCCGCTGGCGGTTCGGGATCGGGCCAGCACGCCTCGGCAGGGCTGAGCTGGACGATTTTGCTGTCCGTCGGCGAACCGTTTTCCAGCGTTCTGGCGAGCAGCAGCAAGGTGAGATCGAGTTTTGCTTCGATACGATCCAGGCGGCGGTTTTCCGGGCTGCCGGCTTCCTGCTCATGCATGCTTTCGATCTGATTCAACGCGCTCAGCAGGACGGCGGCTTGGTGTATCAGGCTTTGGCCTGCCGCAGGATCAAATGTTGCGGCTTGCCAAAGCAGCGGCATCCGACATTCGCACGACAGGCCGTCAGACATCGCCGCCGCCGGGGAACAAGTCCGTGCCGTGGCAGGCCAGGCGGGCGCTGCCGAAGCAGGCCTCATGCTCAGCCGCTTCGGTCACTGGAACATTCAGCAAACGGGCGCGAATCCGACTGTAAGCGGCGTTCTTGGCACCGCCGCCAGCCGTTGCCACGGATTTCAGCGGCGAAGCACCCAACGTGGCAAGTCTGGCGTAGCCGAGCGCTTCGATATTGGCCAGGCCTTCAAGCATGGCGTGCAGAAAGTCACGTCGATTTTCGGGGCGCGGGTCCAAACGAGGCAGGCGTACGGGGTCGTTATAGGGAAAACGTTCGCCCATTCCAGGCAGAGGGTAATAGTCCAGGCCCGTCGAAATATTGGGATTGATGTCTTTCGAGAGCGCAATCAGTTCGTCGTCACTGAAATGCTGACGCAACACCGCGCCGCCGGCATTGGATGCCCCCCCCGCCAGCCAGTAGCGGCCGTACCAGTGTGAATAAACACCATATTCGCCGGCATCGACACGCGTTTCGGACAGCAGTTTCAACACCAGCGTGCTGCCCAGCGAGGTAACTGCTTCGCCGGGTAGTCGGGGTTGCTCGCCACCGGCGGCGAGGAAGGCGGCGATGCTGTCGGTAGTGCCGGCGCGAACCAGGCAATCCAGGTTGACGCCGAGATCGCGGGCTCGACTGCGGCTGACCAGACCGAGCGCTTGACCGGGTTTCACCGGAATCGGCAGGTAGTCGATATCGGCCAGATATTCGACCCAGGCCGGCCATTGGCCGGTTTCCAGATCCAGCCCCATCTTCAGCGCATTGTGGTAGTCGCTGACCGGATTACCGGAGAGCAGCGCGGAAAGCCAGTCGGCCTGATTCAGGTAAAGCCGGGCGCGTTGCAATCCGAGGTGTTTTTTAAGCCACATCACCTTGGCCAGGCCGGAGGTGGCGGTGGCGGCGGGATGTTGTTCACCCGCCGTAAGGCGAATGCGGGCGGCTTCTTCCGTCGCGCGCGCATCGTTGTAAAGCATGGGCGGAAAGGTGGGATTGAGCGCTTCGTCGCAGGCCAGGACGCTGGCGGAAGTGCCATCGATGGCCAGCCCCAGCAGGCGTTTGCGCATGCCCAGCGGAATCTGGGCGATCAAAGAATAGAGTGTGTCGCGCCAGGTGGCGGCGGCTTCATGATCAGGCAGGCAGCCGAAATCGATGCGCGCCATGTCCTCAATCTCCCCGCCCGGGGAAATTACGCAACCACGCGCGCCGGTAGTGCCAAAGTCGATACCGAGATACATATTGATCCTGGATTATTCAAGGTTCGCTCAAGCTGCGCTCAAACGATCGACAAACCGCCATCATCGCCCGCTTCGTCAGCGTCGCTGGGTAGCGGGCGGCGAATCAGGTTTTTCAACATCAGGCGTAGTCCATTCAGCGAGTCGGCAAAGCGAAGTGCTGTTTCGGGCGCGACCAACCCCGCCGCGCAGAGGTCGTAAAGCGCCTGGTCAAAGGTACACATGCCCAGATCACGCGATTTGGCCATGATGGTCTTGATTTCATGCACCTCGCCTTTGTGGATCAGATCGGACACCAGCGGACTGCTCAACAGAATTTCGATGGCCGGCGCGCGGCCGCCATCGATCTTGGGGATCAAACGCTGTGAAATGATGCCGCGCAGGTTGAGCGACAGGTCCATCAGCAATTGTGGCCGGCGATCGATGCTGAAGAAGTTGATGATGCGATCCAGCGCTTGATTGGAGTTGTTGGCGTGCAGCGTGGCCAGGCAGAGATGACCAGTTTCGGCAAAGGTGATGGCGTATTCCATCGTCTCGCGGTCACGGATTTCACCGATCAAGATGACATCCGGAGCTTGCCGCAAGGTGTTCTTCAGCGCGGCAAACCAATTGTCCGTATCCACCCCGACCTCGCGCTGCATGATCAGGCTTTTCTTGTGCGGATGCATGAACTCGATCGGGTCTTCAATGGTGATGATATGGCCCCGCGAGCTTTCGTTGCGGTGATTCACCAGCGCCGCCAGGCTGGTCGATTTACCGGAACCGGTTGCGCCGACCATCAGAATCAGGCCGCGCTTTTCCAGAACCAACTTGCCCAAAGCGGCGGGCAAACCGAGTTGACTGATGGTCGGCACATCGGTGTTGATGTGCCGCGCGACCAACCCGACCGAGCCTCGCTGGACAAAGGCGTTGACACGAAAGCGGCCGATACCGTCGAGCGAAAGGGCGAAGTTGCATTCGTGGCTGTCACGAAATTCGGCTTGCTGTTTTTCATTCATCGCCGAACGCAGAATTTCATCGGCTTGTTCACGGCTTATTGGCTTGGTATTGAACGGGGTCAATTCACCATTGACCTTGATCGAGGGCGGCGCGCCAACGGTAATAAACAAGTCGGATGCGCCTTTATCCAACATGGTTTTCAACAACTCGACGAGATAAGTGAAGTAAGGACTGGCGGCGGACATGGCGTGTTCTCAGGGCGTGGCGTTGTTTGCGGAACGGAGAAAAGATTTAACGTGAAGCAACAGACCAGCAAAGTTTCAACAGGATGGGCAAAGCGCAGCGGCCATCTGTAGCTGCGCTTTGATGGGCGCGCTGCGCTTTATCCATCCTACTCATGTTTCATCATCAAGGGTGGTGCGAGTCATGATGATCTTTAACTCGACTCTTCAACAGCGCAAGTTTAAAGCGCTAATTTCGTGCCACGACCGCCTTGACCAGAAATCGAGGCATCGCCATAGTCCGAACCTTATTTTGATTGCCTGACATGGACCGCCATGAAGTTTTTTTTCAGACTGTTTTTCAAGACGCTCCGCGTCGTCATCGCCCCATTGATTCTGCTCTGGGAGTTCGTCACCACCCCCAAAGGACTGCAGCGCGCGCCAGAATTGCAAAGCCGGATCGACGCGGAATGCCGCGATCTAGCCCTGTATCAATTCAAGACCTGCCCTTTCTGCGTCAAGGTGAGGCGTGAAATGCGGCGTTTATCGCTCAACATTCCACTGCTGGATGCGCAACCAGATGGCCCCATACGAGCCGACTTGTTGCGTGGCGGTGGCAAAGCGGTGGTGCCTTGCCTGAAAATCACCGATGCACAGGGCAAAACCGAATGGATGTATGAGTCGGCGCAGATCATCCAGTATCTGAACACCCGCTTTGCCTGATCATGCCGAATTCAGAGATCAGCCCTCCGGGCCAGGAATGGATCACCCTGCAAAACAACTACGAGCAATATGAAAAGACCGCGTTGCTCATCAAACTGATGGCCATTGTGCTGTGCGTGATCGGTTTCGTACTGGCGCTGCATGAGGTAGTAATTGCCTTGTTGTTATTGGTGTTGTGGCTGCAAGAAGGCATTTTTCGCACTGCTCAGGCGCGCTTGGGGGTTCGAATTCTGCATCTGGAGCAAGGCCTGCGGACAAGCGAAGTTGCCGCTTTTCAACTGCATTCCGAGTGGCTGGCGTCACGTCCCGGCATCCTCGGCCTGCTGGTTGAATATGGCGCCAGCGCATTGCGCCCAACGGTAGCATTTCCCTATGCGGTATTGCTGATATTGCTTGGGCTGCTGGTTGTCTCGGCAGGTTCTTAGGCACAGTCGCTTAGCCCGCTCCAGCCATGCTGAACTACATCCTGCGCCGCGTGCTGTATGCCATCCCGATCCTGCTCGGGGTGAATCTGCTCACCTTCGCCTTGTTCTTCATGGTCAACACGCCTGACGACATGGCGCGCATCCACCTCGGCGCCAAGCATGTGACGGCGGAGGCGATTACACGCTGGAAGAGCGAACACGGCTACGACAAACCGCTGTTCTTCAATCCGGCGGCGGCGGGAATAGAACAAGCCACCGATACCTTGTTCGTGGAGAAGTCGCTGAAGCTGTTCGTGCTCGATTTCGGCGCGGCGGATGACGGCCGCGACATCGCCCGCGAGATCGGCCAGCGCATGTGGCCCAGCCTGGCGATTGCGTTGCCGACCTTTCTGGTCGGCTTGCTGGCTTACTTGAGCTTCGCCTTGTTGCTGGTGTTTTTTCGCGGCACCGCGCTGGATACCGGCGGCGTCATCCTGTGTGTCGCGCTGATGTCGATTTCCGGCCTGTTCTATGTCATCGGCGGCCAGTACCTGATGGGCAAGCTGTGGCACTGGTTTCCCATTTCCGGCTATCAGCCCGGGCTGGAGGCGTGGAAGTTCATGGTGATGCCGGTACTGGTCAGCCTGATCGGCGGCATCGGCGATTCCAGCCGGTTTTATCGCGCGCTGTTCATCGAGGAAATCGGCAAGGATTACGTCCGCACGGCACGCGCCAAGGGTTTGTCCGATCTGCGCGTGCTGTTCAAACATGTGCTGGGCAACGCGATGATTCCGATCCTCACCGGCGTTGTGGTGGTGATTCCGCGCCTGTTCATGGGCAGTCTGATCATCGAATCGTTCTTCGGCATTCCCGGTCTCGGCAGTTACACCATCGATGCGATCCAGGCACAGGATTTCGCCATCGTGCGTTCCATGGTTTTCCTTGGCTCACTGCTTTATATCGTCGGTCTGGTGCTGACCGACATTTCCTACACCTGGGCTGACCCCCGCGTGAGGCTGGAATGAATCGATGCTGATCAAGCCCGTTCTGCTCTGGTCCGATGCGCTGATTCTGTTGCTGCTGGCGACGGTGGCGACGCTGGTCTGGCTGGCGCGCAAGAATGACACTTTTCGCGCGCCCTGGCGGCAAGTCATGGCGAGTCGCATGGGGTTCGTCACCGCGCTGATTCTGGCCCTATACACCGGCATCGGCCTGCTCGATTCGATGCACTATGTCGAACGATTACCCACCGCCCCAGGGCAAGAAGCGCAATACAGCGGCGAGGTGCTGTCCGCCCTCGACGCCCTACTGACGCCATTACGGGTGAATATCGAGAAAACCTATTCGGCGCCGTTGGCCACGCATCTCTACGCCAAGGAAACCCTGCAAGGCCCGGATGGTGTCGAGCGGCGCGACTATCCACCGCTGAAATATCCCGGCACGCATCTGCTCGGCACCGACAAGGTCGGTCAGGACGTGCTTTACCTTTCGCTCAAATCGATCCGCACCGGCTTGCTGATTGGCAGCCTGACCACTTTGATCATGCTGCCGTTCGCGCTGAGCCTGGGCATTGCCGCCGGCTATTTCGGCGGCCGTATCGACGACGCCATTCAATATCTTTACACCACCTTGAATTCCATTCCCGGCGTCTTGCTGATCGCCGCCGCCGTGCTGGTGGTGCAAGTGCAGATTGAAGCGCACGCCGAACTGTTCAACACCGCCGCCGCCCGTTCCGATGTGCGCTTGCTGGCGCTGTGCGCGATTCTCGGGGTCACCGGCTGGACTGGCCTGGCGCGGCTGTTGCGCGCCGAAGCGCTGAAACTGCGTGAACTCGAATTCGTCCAGGCGGCGCGCGCTTTTGGCGTTACCGATGCCCGCATCCTGCTGCGCCACTTGTTGCCCAACGTCATGCATCTGGTATTGATAACCGTGGTGATCGATTTCTCAGGTCTGGTGCTGGCGGAAGCCGTGCTGTCCTATGTTGGCGTCGGCGTCGATCCGGGCATGATCAGCTTCGGCAACATGATCAACGGCGCGCGCCTGGAACTGGCGCGCGAGCCGGTGGTGTGGTGGCAACTGGCCGCCGCTTTCATGTTCATGTTCGTGCTGGTATTGGCGGCAAATCTGTTCGCCGATCAGGTGCGCGATGCGCTCGACCCGAAGTCGCGGGGGCGCGTATGAGACGGCGCGATGCGGTTCGTTACTCACCCCATCCCACCTACCGGGTAGTCGCAGGATGCGGTGAGCTTGCGAACCGCATCGGTATGCTCGATCCAGAATCGAGGGGCGCGGCATGAATCGGCTTGTCGTTGAAAACCTGCGTGTCGAAATTGTCGCCAGTGGTCGCGTTCTGAAACCGGTCGATGGCGTCAGCTTCGAGATCGGCGCGAACGAATGCGTCGCTTTGCTGGGCGAATCCGGGTGCGGCAAGTCGCTGACCGCGCTGGCGTTGATGCGCTTGTTGCCGGATGGCGGCCGGGTGGCGTCGGGCAGCGTTCACTTGGCCGATGCCGATATTTTCGGCATCACCGAAGCCGAGATGGGTGAGGTGCGCGGCGGCCGTCTGGCGATGATATTCCAGGAGCCGCAAACCAGCCTGAACCCGGTCATGACGGTGGCCGAGCAGATTGATGAGGCGCTGTCGGCGCATCGTGGCTTGACCGGCGCGGCGGCCGCCGAAGAAGCCGTCCGCTTGCTCGATGCGGTGGGTTTGGGGCGGGAAAAACTCGCTTCGTATCCATTCCAGCTCTCCGGCGGCCAGCGCCAGCGCGCCTTGATCGCGATGATGCTGGCGGGAGAGCCGGAGGTATTGATCGCCGACGAGCCGACCACCGCGCTGGACGTGACGGTGCAAGCGCAAATTCTGAAACTACTGAAAGACTTGCAACTGCAACGCGGCATGAGCTTGCTGCTGATCACCCACGATCTCGACGTGGCGCACGACATGGCCGACCGTGTCGCGGTGATGTATGCCGGCCAGATTGTCGAATGGGCCGCTAGCGACGCCCTCTATGCGACGCCTAAGCATCCTTACACGCAAAAGCTGTTTGCCGTGTTGCCGCGCCTGGATCGGCGCGGCGAACGACTGGACAGCTTGCCCGGTCGCGTACCGGGTCCGGATAGCGTATTTACAGGTTGCCGATTTGCCGATCGCTGCGCGGCGGTATTCGAGCGTTGTCGGGTTGAAGCGCCGGCCTTCCATGAAGCTGCCCCCGGGCATTTTTCGCGCTGCCATCTGGCTGAAGCCGATCAACCACCAACAAGCGGGGTGCGCCATGCGCACCAAATAACGCCAAGCGGTGCACACGACACGCCCTCCGCAGCCGCCCTTCTTCCGGTGCTCGAAGTGCGCGATCTCGCCGTGCACTTCCCGATTCACCAAGGCTTGCTGAAACGCACCGTCGGTCATGTGAAAGCGGTGGATGGCGTCAGCCTGCAGGTTGCCGCCGGCGAAACACTGGCGCTGGTGGGTGAGTCAGGTTGCGGCAAAACGACGCTGGCACGGGCGATTCTGCGTTTGATCGAGCCAACAGCGGGACAGGTCAGTCTGCTCGGCGAGCCGCTTGCCGGTCTGCGGGGCGAAGCCTTGCGGCGTAAACGCGCGCAAATGCAGATCGTCTTCCAGGACCCGTTTTCGTCGTTGAACCCACGCATGAAAGTCGGCCAGATTCTGGCCGAAGGCATGGCTGCGTTGCTGTCGCTGCCAGCGCCAAAGCAGCACCTGAAAATCCTCGATTTACTCGACCAGGTCGGCCTGCCCGCAGATGCCGCCAGCCGCTATCCCCATGAATTTTCTGGCGGTCAGCGCCAGCGCATCGCCATCGCCAGGGCGCTGGCGGTAGAGCCGAAATTGCTGATTCTGGATGAACCGACCAGCGCGCTGGATGTCTCGGTACAGGCGCAAATTCTCAATCTGCTGGCCGATCTGCAGCGGAAACATGGGCTGGCTTATTTGTTCATTACCCACAACCTGGCGGTAGTGAGTTACCTGGCGCACCGGGTCGCGGTCATGCGGGGCGGGAAAATCGTTGAAGCCGGCGCGGCGGAGAAACTGCTCATCCAGCCAGAAAACGCTTACACCCGGTTGTTGCTGGATTCGGCGCCCGGCAAGGCCTTCAGAGCTTGATTAAGCTTAGCTAGAGCGCGGTATTGCCAGTTTGCTGCCCAACGTCAGCGGCTCGGCGTTGTCGTTCCATTGGCGAATATCGGCGACCTTGACGTTATAGAGTCTGGCCACCCGCGCCAGGGTATCGCCTTTGCGAACGGTATGCGTACGCATGACAGCATTGCGGACGGGTTTCTTGGTCGGTGTAATTGCGCCAAGTTGCATCGGCACGATATTACCCTTGGCCATCGGCACAACCAGGGTTTGCGACTTCGACACTTTGCCATTGTTGAGTTTCAACGGGTTGATTTCCTTCAACCAGTTCAGCGTCACACCGAATTTCTCGGCGATTCCTTTTGCGCTCTCACCTTTCTGCGCGGCGTAATTCTGCAACCGATATTGCCCGCCCTGCTGGTGGAAATTGAATTGAAAAACTTCAACTTTATCGGTCGGCAACAGAAGAACGCTTTGCGTATCCGTGTGAATGACGCGGCGTTGAAAGGCCGGATTGAGCGAGAGAAAATCTTCCAGATTCATTTCTGCCAGACGGGCCGCCTGGCGCGCTTCCATCGGATGCTCAAGATTGATCTGCAAGAAATAGGGCTCGTTCGGGGCATCTCCCAGTTTGATGCCGAAACGTTGCGGATCTAGCACGATATTGCGCACAGCAATCAGTTTGGGTAAGTAATTACGCGTTTCCTTCGGCAAATGAATCGCACTGTAACTATTTCCGGCGACCCGCGACTGAGCCCGCGCGACACAACCTTCGCCGCAGTTATAAGCCGCCAGCGCCAACTCCCAGTCACCAAACATGCCATGTAATTTCTGCAAATAGTCCAACGCGGCGTTGGTTGCCTGAAGAATGTCACGACGACCGTCGTACCAGGCATTTTGCTCAAGACCATAGACCTTCCCGGTCGATGGAATGAATTGCCAGATACCGGCGGCTTTCATTGGCGACAAGGCAAGCGGATTGAATGCGGATTCAATCATCGGCAGCAAGGCGATTTCCATCGGCATGCCGCGCCGCTCGACTTCTTCGACGATGTAAAAAAGGTAGGGCCGGCTGCGTTCCGCGATACGTTCGATATGGGTCGAATTTCTTGAAAAATTTTGTTCATGCAAACGCGTCAGACGCGGATCGGACTCCGGCAACTTGAACCCGCTGCGAATACGCGACCAAAGGTCATGCTCGGCAGCGGTGTCCAATTGTGGCAATGCGGCAATGGAATAACTGATCTTCAGCCCGGTCTGACTGCTGGATGGCTCGTCGGCAACAGCGAACGTAGAGATGACCGCCGCGCCGAAAAATGCGACAAGGGAATGCAGTGCAGATCGAAGCAAATGGGGCATCCGGTTGGCGGCAACCTCAAGAAGAGATCGCAAGTTATTGATGTGATTATGTATTCTACCCCAAGCCTAACTTCCCCATCAAGTCGGCTGAAGATTTAGCCCGCATTCCGCCCTGGCTCAGACCTCATCGCGCCAGGCTCGAACCACCGCAAACGTTTCTGCGCCTGGCCTCAGGGGCTTTTTCACATGTTGCGAAGCCGCCACAACAAGGGTGTCCAAGTCGCAGCGCAAAAACGGATTTGTGGCGCGTTCTGTGCCCATAGAAACCGGCAAAGTGGGCTTGCCGAGTTTACGCAGCGCCAAAGCCTGGGCATGCCTGACATGCAATTCCGGATTATCCGGTTCGGCTGCAAACGCAAATTCGATGTTCTCCAGCGTGTACTCGTGCGCGCAATAAACTTGCGTGTCTTCTGGCAGTTGCGCCAAGCGACTCAACGACGCATACATTGCCGCCGGAGAGCCTTCAAACAATCGGCCGCAACCACAAGAAAACAGCGTATCGCCGCAAAACAAATGCGCTGGCGCGGTTTCATCGCGCTGGCCGACATAACAAACGTGGTCCAGGGTGTGGCCAGGCGTTTCAATGACCCTGAAACGCATGCCGATAGCACCGAATTCCAACATTTCAGCCTCGCACGCAGGGTGGCTGTTCACCGCGCCACGCGCCGGCCCATGAACGGGAACCGGGTAGCGGGCGAGCAACTCGGCAATGCCGCCGACATGGTCGCGATGATGGTGGGTGACCAGGATGGCGTGCGGGGTCATGCCGCGTTGCTTCAGCCAAGTTAGAATCGGCGCCGCTTCGCCGGGGTCGACCAGAATGGCTGAATGGCCGTTGTGTATGGCCCAGACGTAGTTATCTTGAAAGGTGGGGATGGCTTCGATTTTCATAGTTGTTTTTTACGTGAGGTAGCCTGCGGGCGTCAACCATGCAACGCTGGTATGAAAGCGATCTTGGCCAATATGTACTTGACCATGAGTTGGCCTGGTTCGATGCGGTCAGCATTGACCTGTTCGGCTTTCACGCCCTGCAGATGGGGGAATGCGACACCGACTTCCTGCGCGCCAACCGGATGCCGCATCGTTTCTGCGCCGGCCTCGATGCCGGCCCGCTCCGCGCCGCACCCGAGATGCTGCCGATCGCCAGTCAGAGCCTGGACCTGCTGGCGCTGCCGCACGTACTGGAGTTTTCTCCGCATCCGCATCAAGTCTTGCGCGAGGCTGAACGTGTTCTGCGGCCGGAAGGACGCCTGTTGATCAGCGGCTTCAATCCGATGAGTCTATGGGGATTACGCCGCGTCACGACCACGCTGCTTGCCAAGAACAGATCCTTGCATCCGTGGCATGGCCGCTTCATTCATCTCGCCCGGATCAAGGACTGGCTGGCGCTGATGGGTTTTGAGCTGGTGGGCGGGAGAATGGCCTGTTATGCCCCGCCGATCGATCGCGCCACCTGGCTGACGCGTTTCGGTTTTCTCGAAGCGGCGGGCGATCGCTGGTGGGCTTTGGGCGGCGGAATTTATCTGATCCATGCGGTCAAGCGCGTGCATGGCATGCGCGTTATCTTGCCGAAACGGGACGCCGCCTGGCACGCGCGCCCGGCTTGGGCACAACCTACAAGAACTTCATCTCAGAAAATCGAACATGAGCGATAGCAACACAGAAAACGAAACCCAAGCGGTAGACCTGTACACCGACGGCGCTTGCAAAGGCAATCCCGGCCTCGGCGGCTGGGGTGTGCTGATGCGTTACGGCAAGAACGAGAAACGTCTTTGCGGCGGCGCACGCGACACCACCAACAATAGAATGGAATTGATGGCGGTGATCGAAGGTTTGAAATCGCTGAATCGGCCATGCCGGGTTCGCGTCCATACCGACTCGCAATATGTGCAAAAAGGCATCTCCGAATGGCTGCCCAACTGGGTGCGCCGGGGCTGGAAAACCGCTGCCGGCGGCGCGGTAAAAAACAAGGATTTATGGCTCGCGCTATCCGAGCAAGCGGCGCTGCATCAAGTTGAGTGGTTCTGGGTAAAAGGGCATGCCGGGCATCCCGGCAATGAAATCGCCGATGCCTTGGCGAACGAAGGGGTGAAAAAAGCATGAGTCGACAAATCGTTCTCGATACCGAAACCACCGGACTGGACCCGGCGCAGGGGCATCGCGTGATTGAAATTGGCGCGCTGGAAATTCTCAATCGCCGGATTACCGGCGCCACCTATCACGTCTACCTGAACCCGGAGCGCGACATCGATGCCGGCGCGCTGGCGGTGCATGGACTCAGTCGCGAATTTCTGTCGGACAAACCCCGCTTTGCCGATATCACCGCCGAGTTCATCGATTTTGTGCGTGACGCCGAACTGGTGATACACAACGCCCCATTCGATATCGGCTTTCTGAATGCCGAACTGGCGACCCTGGATGACGGCCCGATGAAGCGCTATTGCGGCGTGCTCGACACCCTCAAACTGGCGAAGCAACTGCATCCCGGACAGAAGAACAACCTCGATGCGCTGTGTCGACGCTACTTTATCGACAACGCCGGACGAACCTTTCACGGCGCATTGCTGGACGCACAATTACTGGCCGAGGTTTATCTGGCGATGACGCGGGGGCAGGAAACACTCGGCATCGACATCCTGCCAACCCCGAAGATGCCCGGCTCGGCGGCGCAACGACTGGCTGGCACGCAGCGCGCGCTGAAGGTCTTGCGCGCCAATGAAACCGAGCTGGCGCTGCATAGCGCCTATCTGGCCGAACTCAACAAGAATAGCGAAACGCCGTTGACGTGGTGAAAGTTTGATCGCGCCGACCATGCGCGGACGGCGGCGATCCGGCGCAAGACCGCCGCGACCGGATCAACCCGGAGCGGCCGGCAAAGCGATCTTGCCATCCTTGCTGAACTGGTAATCGTGGAAGACATGCTCGGCGCTGAGCAGGGCGTAATTGCCGTCTTCCTGTTTCACCGAAGTATCTTTCAGCCGATAGGTGTAATGGCCGCAAGTCCACAGATCGAAGTCGCGCATGTGGGTGCAGAGGCAGGTTTTATCCCATACCCGGATTTTCTTTTCGCCCGGATGCTCGGCAACCGCACGGTTGTAGGCATCGATATAAGCGCAACGGCCATTGGCGTCGAGCAGATAGCCAAACGACTCGCAGTTGGGATGCGTGCCGGCGCCAATGGCGGGGCTGCTCTTGATCATCCGCATCGGATAGCCGGTCGGTGAAATGCCGTTGACCTCGATGTCGTCCTCGTCGGCCTTGAAATACTCCTGCTTGATCGGATCGGGCAAACCGCATTCCTTGCTCACGGTAAAGCGGGTAGCCACCTGCACGGCGGCGGCGCCCTGTTCCAGATAGGCGGTGGCATCGCTGCCGGTGAAGATGCCGCCGGCCGGAATCAACGGAATATCGAGCTGCTCGGCCTTCAACCAGGTCTGAATTTCGCCGACGATGGAGGCCAGGTCGTAATTCGCCCAATCCATGCCAAAACCCAGGTGGCCGCCAGCCAGCGGGCCTTCGACAACCACGTAATCGGGCAGCCGCTGCGTGCGCGCATTTTTGCGAATGAACAGCTGCAACGCGCGCAAGCTGGAAACGATGATGCCGATCTTGGCGTCGCGGAACCTTGCGTGCTCTTCCATCAAGCCGAACGAGCCCAGATGCAAACCAGCCGCCAGCGTGATGCCATCGATACCCGCATCGAGCGCCGCATTCAAACGCACTTTCAAGGTTTCCTTGGGCGCGTTCATGGTCAACTTTTCCATGCAGTTGATGAAGATCATGCCAGAACCGTGTTTGGCATCCATCGCCCGCCGCACATGCATGCGGGTGGCTTCTTCCAGTTCGCCCAAGTGGAATTTGACCAGCGATTTATCGGCCAGGTTGGTGACATTGGCCTTGTACAGCTTGAGCTTGTCCTTGACGAAACGGGTCTTGAAATGACGGTCGATAACGGTTGGCACCATCGCATCGGAAATATGGCCGACACCGCCCAGACGCGCCGCTTCCAACGCCAATTCAACGGTTGAAATGTCGACACCCATGCCGCCGATCATGAGGGGAACCAGCTCGTGCTGGCCTAAGCGGAAGCGAAAATCATCCACGCATTTCATGTTGATCCTGGATCGAGAAGTGTGCCGAAAGTTGCGGGAAAGGCCGCCGGCAAGGGTGAGAAGGGAATGCGAAAAACATGCAACATGATAAGCGTTATGGCATGGGCCAGCCAGCCACCAGAGCAAGCAACGGGCTGGAATTGCGCATCTGCGTGGTCGGCCGCCTTGCGGCTGGGGTGATCGACGGCTATAAGGCCGCATGGCAAAAAATACCACCACTTATATTTGTTCCGCTTGTGGCGGACAAACCAGCAAATGGCAAGGCCAGTGCCCGCATTGCATGGCCTGGAACACGCTGACCGAATCCGTTCTCGATGCCAAGCCGAGTCGATTTCAAGCCCTGGCGGCGAGCGGTGAAGTGGTCCGACTTTCCGCCGTGCAGGCGATCGATACACCGCGACTGACGACCGGGCTGGCCGAATTCGATCGCGTTCTGGGGGGCGGTCTGGTCGGCGGCGGTGTAGTGCTGATCGGCGGCGATCCCGGCATTGGCAAATCCACCTTGTTATTGCAGGCGCTGGCGGAACTCAGCACCCGCTGCCGTACTTTGTATGTCAGCGGCGAAGAATCCGCCGCGCAAATCGCCCTGCGCGCGCGTCGTCTGGGGCTGCATGCGGATATCCCGCTGCTGACCGAAATCCGCCTGGAAGCGATTTTCGCCAGCCTCAAATCGGAGCGACCGGAAGTCGCGGTGATCGACTCGATCCAAACCGTCTACACCGATCAACTCCAATCCGCGCCCGGCAGTGTCGCGCAAGTGCGTGAATGCGCCCAGGAACTGACGCGCCACGCCAAACAGTCCGGCATCACCATTCTGCTGGTCGGCCATGTCACCAAGGAAGGCACGCTGGCCGGCCCGCGCGTGCTGGAACACATCGTCGATACCGTGTTGTATTTCGAAGGCGATACCAGTTCCAGCTTCCGCCTGGTGCGCGCCTTCAAGAATCGCTATGGCGCGGTCAACGAACTCGGCGTCTTCGCGATGACCGACAAGGGGCTGAAAGGCGTATCGAACCCATCCGCCCTGTTTCTGACCCGCGACGAACGCGAAGCGCCCGGCTCCTGCGTGGTTGTCGCGCAGGAAGGCACGCGCCCTTTGCTGGTCGAAATCCAGGCGCTGGTCGACGCCTCGCATGCGCCCAATCCGCGCCGACTCACCGTCGGCCTCGATGGCAATCGTCTGGCCATGTTGCTGGCGGTATTGCACCGGCATGGCGGCATCGCGTGCTACGACCAGGATGTGTTTGTGAATGCCGTTGGCGGCGTCAAGATCACCGAGCCGGCGGTGGATCTGGCGGTGGCGATGGCGGTGGTTTCGTCGCTGCGCAACAAGCCGATTCCGCATCGCCTGGCGGTCTTCGGTGAAATCGGTCTGGCGGGCGAAATTCGCCCGGTGCAACGCGGTCAGGAACGTTTGAAGGAAGCCGCCAAACTGGGCTTCACCCAGGCGCTGTGCCCGAAAGGGAATTTACCCAAAGGCAAGATTGCCGATATGCAAGTGGTCGGCGTGGCGAGTCTGGCCGAGGCGCTGGAGTTCTTTCGCGGCCTGTAAAAGCGTCTAATCAAACCGCACCAGCCGCATCATCGAATCCCAGCGCCAGCACCGTGCTGTATTGCAGGAGTCGGTTGGCGCCATCGAAATAAGCGATCTCGCCGTTGCCATAAAAACCGATGAACGGCAGGCCGGGATAGCGCTGGGCAAGGATTTCCTGGTCGCGATCCGCGCCGCCGTAGAACATCGGGCCGCGCCCCATGCAAGGAAACATCAGACCGAAGCGCGGCGCAGTCGGCCTGTTCTCGGTTAGCCGGGTCAGCATCGCGGCCATGTCATCCGCCGCCGCTTTCGGTTTGCGCAACGCCCAGAACAACTCCAGGCCGGGTTCGAGTTGGCTGGCGATGGTAACGGACTGATCATCGCTGTTCACCGCCACCACCGGCAGCAAATGGAAACGACCTTCCCGCACAGCGTTTTCCGGCGCGCCATACGGAATACCAGCCATCAACAGATGCGTCGGAATACGCTCCGGCGCACGCACGCTGAGCGGCAACTGCCGCGCCAGGCTGGCCATTGCCGTCATCCCACCGAGGCTTTGCACATCATGCCCCGTCACCTTGGTGAGCCGGGCGGGCTGCGACAGAGGATGAATGCCTTGCGAAAAGTCGACCCGCAGCGTCGCGCCACTGACGCCCAACTCGCAGCGGCCGCTGGCTTGAATGCGGGCGTTTTGCCAAACGGAAAAAGGCCCCTGACCGGTGGCATCTCCGGAAACGCCGCCGTAGCGTGGCGCACTATTTTGCAACCAGCCCAGATCAAGCGCATTCGGCGCGCTATAGGTCAAAATTTGCGCCGTGTCGACATGTGCGGGTTGCAGGCAAACGCCCTCCCCCAGCACCAACGCGGCGGCGGCGGGGGCGTCGAGCACCCAGTCTATTTCGGTAAAAACCCCGGCGGCAGTGCAACCGACAATCTGGGTGCATTGTGCGGCGCGCGCGGCGGCGCTGATGGCGGCTTGCGGGTTGTGGGCAAAATCGCTGCTCAGATACAACACCACTGATTGCGCAATTTCCAGATCGGCGGCATGCATCGCCATCCGCACCGCTTGCGCCGCTAATTCCGGCGTTGCCTGGCGGCCCTGAGCGATGCCACTGCCGGCTTTCACGTCGTCTTGGCCTTGAAATCGCACAGATCGCGGATCGGACAAGCCGCGCATTCCGGCTTGCGCGCCTTGCAGATATAGCGGCCATGCAGAATCAGCCAGTGATGGGCGTCAAGTCGAAATTCGACCGGCACATTGCGCAGCAGTTTCTGCTCGACTTCCTCGACGGTTTTCCCCGGCGCCAATCCGGTGCGATTGGCGACACGGAAAATGTGCGTATCGACGGCGATGGTCGGTTCACCAAACGCGGTGTTGAGCACCACGTTGGCGGTCTTGCGACCAACCCCAGGCAAAGCCTCCAGCGAAACCCGATCGCGCGGCACTTCACCGGCATGCTTGTCGAGCAGGATCTGGCAGGTGGCGAGGACATTTTTTGTTTTCGTCGGGTACAGGCCGATGCTGCGGATGTGGGCTTTAACGCCGTCTTCACCCAGCGACAGCATCTTTTCCGGTGTATCCGCCAGCGGGAATAGCGTCGCGGTGGCAAGGTTGACGCTTTTATCGGTGGCTTGCGCCGACAGCATCACCGCAATCAACAGCTCGAAAGCAGAGCGATGCACGAGTTCGGTGGTCGGTTGCGGATTGGCGGCCTTGAGGCGTTCGAAGATTTCACGGCGGCGAGTTGCGTTCATGGCAATTTTTACCCGCCGCGACCGCCATCCCGCATCTGCATTCGATTACGCAACGCGATCAGCAGACCCAAACCAATAAAAGCGCCGGGCGGCAGCACTGCCAGCAGAAAACCACTGTAATCATGCGCCAGCGGAATCACCCAATCCTTGGCGACCGGGCCGAGCATCAGATCGATGCCGGAAAACAGCGTGCCTTTGCCGATCGCTTCACGCATCCCGCCGAGCACCACCAGCACAGCGGTCAACCCCAGCCCCATCATGCTGGCATCAAGGATGGAATGCGCAGTGGAACGCTTCGACGCGAACGCTTCAACCCGCGCCAGCACGATGCAATTGGTGGTGATCAGCGGAAGAAACACCCCGAGCACGATATACAGCGCCGGCACCCAGGCGTGCATCGCCAGTTCCACGATAGTGACCAGCGCGGCGATGATCAGCACAAAGGCGGGAATACGGATTTCATGCGGGATGAAATTGCGCACCAACGCGACTGAACCACTCGCCACCGCCATCACCAAAGTCGTCGCCAGGCCAAGGGAAAGCGCGTTGACAACATTGTTGCTGATCGCCAGCAACGGACACAGTCCCAGCAACTGCACGATGCCGGGGTTCTGCGTCCAAAGGCCATTGACGATGATGTCCCGCGTTTCCTGCGACATCAGACCTTTGCCGGCGGGCGTTGTTTCAACCTGACCAGGCGTCAGGGCTGCGTCAGAGTTGGACATGTTATTTCTCCTCGGCGCGGTTGATCTTCACCGGCGCAAGCAATCGCGCCTTGTTGTTCTCGAAGTAATGCAGCGCCCGGTTGACCGCCTTGATGATCGCGCGCGGGGTTACCGTGGCGCCGGCGAGGTAATCGAAAGCGCCACCATCCTTGCGCACTTTCCAAGCCGCATCGGGCGGATTGGCGAGGCTTTTGGCGTTGAATTGATTGATCCACGGATTCCGCCCGATTTCGATGTAATCGCCCAGACCGGGGGTTTCCGTATGCCCGGTGACCCGTACGCCGGAGATACGCCCGTCGGCTTGAATACCGATCAGCAGACGAATTTCGCCGGCATAGCCATCCGGTGCGATGGCTTCGAGCACAACCGCATTGGCCACCTGCTGCTTGCGTGCGACGTAGGCGAAACCCGGGCGCTTCAGCCCCAGCTGGGCATTCGCCGGCAACGCAAGCGCATCGCCGATGAGGTCGTTATCAAAACTGCCGGGCGGCAAGGTTTGCGCCACCAGCGCAAGCTTCTCGACTTGTTCGCTGTGCGCGATGGTGGGCCGCGTCAACGTATACGCGCCAGACAGCAAGCCCGCCCCAATCACCGAAAAAAGCAGCAAAGTGAGCGCGGTCGAAACAGTTTCACGCAGCGCCGGACTCATCATTTGGCGTCCTTTGCCGCTGTCCTGGTATGGCCAAACACCCGTGGCTGGGTGAAGTGATCAATGAACGGGACGCACATGTTCATCAACAAAACCGCAAAGGCAACGCCATCCGGATAGCTGCCGAAAGCGCGAATGATGGCAACCAGAAAACCGGCCATGACGGCATAGATCAGTTTGCCGCGCGGCGTCGAGGCGGCCGAGACCGGGTCTGTAGCGATGAAGAACGCCCCCAGCATGACGCCGCCGGAAAGCAGGTGCAGCAGCGGGCTGGCATGTTGCGTCGGGTCGATCAGGTGCAGTACCCCCGCAGTGGCCGCTACGCCGATGAGGAAAGCGAGCGGGATATGCCAGGTAATCAACCGAATGCTCAGCAGCGCCAAACCGCCAACGAAATACATCAGAGCGACGATTTCCTGGCCGCCGAGTCTGCCAGCCAAGCCGCCCGCCCAGCCGAACATCGGTTGCGCCAGAATGGTCTCGACCGGCGTACCCAGGCGCACCTGGGTTTTCCAGGTATCCAGCACAGTGGCCGAGGTATAGGCATCCGGGCTGATCGCCCCCTGCCCGGCGAAGACCACATCGAATGCATCGACAATAGTCAGGGCGTGGTCGGCGAGAGCGATCGGCGCCGGCCATTGCGTCATATAGACGGGAAAACTGACGATCAACGCCGCATAGCCGACCATCGCCGGATTGAACAGGTTCTGGCCGATACCGCCATACAGTTGCTTGGCCACCACAATGGCAAACAACATGCCGACGGCGTAAAGCCACCAAGGCGCCAGCGTCGGCAACGACAAAGCCAGCAGCCAAGCGGTCAGCAGCGCCGAGTTATCGCTCAGGAACGGTTTCAGCGGCAGGCCGCGCAGCAACAGGATCAAGGTTTCAAAGCCCAGCGCGAAAGCGCTGCACAACAGCAGACTGACCCAGATGCCGGGGCCGAAAAACCAGGCATGCGCGGCAATGCCGGGAATCAGCGCGAGCATGACCTTGAGCATGACCAGCGAGGTGGAGTTTCGGCCAAAGATGTAAGGCGAGCCGATCATTCAAACCACCGCAGCCCCGGCGACCGCCGGAGTCCAGTTAAGTAATGTCGTAATGTCCATCGGCGCCGGCCGGCTGGATGCCGACGTGAGCCGTCAAGGCGCGCCGTTAAATAAGAAGTTTTACTCATGTCTCGCCTGTGATTCGGTGTTTCCCTCGACCTTGCTGCGGCGCGCTTCGATTTCATCAATTTCTTTTTGCACCATCGGCGGCAGGTTATCGGTGTTTTTCGGCGTGACGGCTTCTTTCGCTTTCTTGGCGCGTTCCAGCGCCGCCTGCAAGATCGCCTTCTTCTTCTCCGCATCCGGATCGGCGACTACATCAGCGCCGCTGGCGGCGGCTTCGCGTGACTTTTCCGCCGCTTTGGCGAATTTATCCGCCTTTTCCTGTTTCTCCCGCTCCAGCCGGAAGGTCTTGAATTCGTGTCGGATACGCGCCTGATCGGCGCTGTATTTCTCCCGTTCGCGTTCCCAGATTTCCGCCTTGGCAAAGCGGAAATAATCGACCAGCGGAATGTGACTCGGGCAAACGAATGAACAGCAACCGCATTCGATGCAATCGAACAGGTTGTAGCTTTGCGCGCGGCCAAAATCTTTCGCCCGGCTATACCAGTACATCTCGAACGGTTGCAGATCGGCCGGACAGGCGCGCGCGCATTCACCGCAGCGGATGCACGACAACTCGATCGGCTTGGTCGGAAACAGTTTTGGATTCTTCACGATCAGGCAGTTCACCGCCTTGGTCACAGGCGCGGCGCTGTCCATCAGATCGAAACCCATCATCGGGCCGCCGACGATTTCACCGCTCGCCCCCGGCAGCGCGCCGCCCGCCGCCGCCAGCAGGTCTTTCAGCGGCGTGCCGATGCGAACATCGAAATTGCCAGCCTGAGCGACATGGCCGGTGACCGTAACAACCCGCGAAATCAACGGCTCGCCCAACTCGACCGAGCGATAAAGACTGTATGCGGTGCCCATATTGAAAACCTGGATGCCGACATCGGTGGAACGGCCGCCAGTCGGCGTTTCCACGCCGGTCAGGGTGTACGTGAGTTGTTTGCCGCCGCCACCGGGATACAGCGTCGGCACCGAGACAACTTCCATATCCGCCGGCACAGCCGCGCGCATCGCCGCCAGGGCTTCGGGTTTGTTGTCCTCGATGCCGATCAGCGTTGTCCGGCAGCCCAACGCATGCCGCATGACTTCGATGCCGCGCACGATTTCCGCCGCACGCTCGCGCATCAAACGGTCGTCGCAGGTAATCCAGGGTTCACATTCAGCGCCGTTGAGAATCAAGGTATGAATTTTTTGCGCACCTGGATTCAGCTTGATGAAACTCGGGAACACCGCGCCGCCGAGGCCGGCCAGGCCCATGTCACGAATCCGATTGCGCAGTGCGGAAGGGTCGAGATTGCGCCAATCGAGCGGCTGAAATTCCAGCGCTTGATCTTCGCCATCGGCTTCAATCACCACCGCCAGGTCGAACAAACCGGAAGGATGCGGCACCGCGCGCGCATCGATGGCGACGACGCGGCCGGAAGTCGGTGCATGCACGGCAGTGGAAACATAGCCTTCCGCCGCGCCGATCATCTGGCCGCGCAACACCTGATCGCCGATCGAGACCATCGGCCGCGCCGGCGCACCGATGTGTTGCCGCATCGGCACCACATAATGCGGCAGCAGGGACATGGCGCGAATCGGCGTCGCGTTCGATACCGCCTTGTGGCCGTCCGGATGCACGCCGCCGTTGAAGGTGAACAGTTTTCGACTCATCGCTTCAAACTCATGCCGCGCGCTTCATCATGTGGATCGGATAACGCCATTTCCAGGTCAGCACATCTTCCTTGATGACTTGCATGCTGATGCAATCGACCGGGCACGGCGGCAGACAGAGTTCGCAACCAGTACATTGCGAAGCAACGATGACATGCATCTGTTTGGCCGCGCCGACAATGGCATCGACCGGGCAGGCCTGGATGCACAAAGTGCAACCAATGCAGGTGTTTTCGTCGATCACCGCGACTGATTTGGGTTTCGGCTCCAGACCTTCACCCAACGGTTTGGCTTCAACGCCGAGCAGTTCCGCCAGGCGTTTGACGCCTTCGGCGCCACCCGGGGGACATTGATTGATGTCAGCCTCCCCTTTTGCGATCGCTTCGGCATACGGTTTGCAGCCGGGAAAGCCACATTGGCCGCATTGCGTTTGCGGCAGAATGGCATCAATCTTTTCCACCAGCGGATCATCTTCAACGCGAAATTTGATCGACGCCCAGCCGAGGATGCCGCCGAGCAGCAGGCCGATTGCCGCCATGACGAAAATCGCGGTAATCACTAGCGGATCAATCCGGCGAAACCCATGAACGCCAAACTCATCAGGCCGGCGGTAATCATGGCGATACTGACGCCTTTGAACGGCGTGGGTGCATCGGCGGCTTCCAGGCGCTCGCGCATCGCGGCGAACAACACCAGAACCAGACTGAAGCCGAGCGCGCCGCCGAGACCGTAAAACAGGGATTCGATGAAATTGTGTTGTTCACGCACATTCAACAGCGGAATGCCGAGCACCGCGCAATTGGTGGTAATCAGCGGCAGGTAAATGCCCAGCACGCGAAACAGCACCGGCGAGGTTTTCTTGATAAACATCTCGGTAAACCCGACGATGCCGGCGATCACCACGATGAATGACAAGGTGCGCAAATAGGACAGTTCCTGGCCAAGTAGATAAGTGTCGATCAAATAGCTCGCGCCGGAGGCCAGGGTGAGCACGAAAGTCGTCGCCGCCCCCATGCTGATGGCGGTTTCCAGCTTGCGCGAAACCCCCATGAACGGGCACAGGCCAAGAATTTTCGACAAGACGATGTTGTTCACGAACACCGTGCCGATGAGGAGAAGAAGGTAGTTTTCCATGAGGGGCGGGTTTTTCGCCGCAATTATCCGCCACCCGCAAGGGCGCGGACAACGTCGAAAACAGTTAAATCGGCACGTCTATTGCCATGTCGGCCTGGTTCGACACGGCAGAACACGATCAATCGAGCAACTCATGCGCACCATCGCAGTAAGGCGGATTGGCGGAATGCTTGCAGGTACACAACCAGACCTGGGTCAACGTTTCGACTTTGAACGGCATCGGCTTGAAATCGGTGCCGGCATGCGAGCCATCGCAGAAGGGTTGGTTTTTCGAGCGGCCGCAACTGCACCAATAATATTGACCTGCTTCCAGATTGGCTTCGATCGGGTCCTTGCCTGCGACAACGGGTTCACTCATTTTTTAATCCTCTGGTTAATACCCGACCAAAATTGTCGGGTAGCGGATAATACTATCAGCCTGCCTGGCATGGGGCGGCAAAAGCAAAATGCTCGGCGTATTCGACAGGATTAAACAAGGAGAATGCGCTGTGTTTATCCACCCTTCGATGATTCTGCGCATGAGACATCAGGTTGTTCAGGGTGATCAGAACCCCAGATCCACCGCCAGCCCCGGATGTACAACGCGGCCGGCGCTGATATTCAAGCCGGCGGCGAAGCCGGCATCTGCCTTCAGCGCGGCGTCTGCATTCGCCGCCAGCTTCAACAAATAGGGCAGAGTGGCTTCCGCCAGCGCCAGACTGGCGGTGCGCGCCACCGCGCCGGGCATGTTGGCGACGCAGTAGTGCACGACGTTTTCTTCAATGTAGAAAGGTGCGCTATGCGTCGTCGCATGTGACGTTTCGCTGATGCCGCCCTGGTCGATCGCGACATCGACCAAAGCCGCGCCGGCGGGCATCGACCGAATCAATTCACGCGTCAACAATCGCGGTGCGCGGCGACCCAGCACATACGCCGCGCCGACCACCAGATCAGCGTCCACCACACATTCGCCGATGTTGGCGGCATTGGAATAGCGCGTTTTCAGGCGTCCGCCATATTGCACATCGAAAGCGCGCAGGCGGTTTGCATCGAGGTCGAGCAAGGTGACATCGGCGCCGATGCCGATGGCGATACGAGCGGCATTGGCCGCGACGACGCCACCACCGAGAATGCACACCTTCCCCGGCGGCACGCCGGGCACGCCGGAAAGCAGCACGCCACGCCCGCCGTTTTTCATTTCCAGCGCCTGCATGCCGGCCTGAATCGCCAAACGACCGGCGATTTCAGACATCGGCGCCAGCAAGGGGGTGCGGCCAGCCGCGTCGAGCACGGTTTCGAAAGCAACGGCATTGACTCCGCCGCGCATCAACTCGGCCGCCAAACCGGGCGCCGCCGCGAGATGCAAATAGCAGAACAACCATTGCCCGGGACGCAGAAGCGCGACTTCCGCTGCTTGTGGTTCTTTCACCTTGAAAATCAGGTCGGCGCGATAAACCCCCTCGGTATCGGTCAATTCCGCCCCGGCGGCCTGATATGCCGCATCCGCGTAGCCGATTGCCGCGCCCGCCCGACTTTCAACGCGAACACGATGCCCCGCCGCGACCAGCGCGGCCACCCCGGCCGGGGTCGCGGCAACGCGGTATTCGTGATCCTTGATTTCTTTGACAATGCCAATCTGCATCACGCCCCCCTTCGCTGCCTTTCGGCTTCAACTTCAGCCCAACAACCATGCCGCCACGTCCAGATCGCGCGGATAAGTCACCTTCAAATTGGTCAAATCGCTTTCAACCAGCTTCGGCGAAAAGCCCAGCGCTTCAATGGCAGAAGCTTCGTCGGTGACTTCGACAGCGACGTTCTCCAGCGCCCGTTGCAGCAAGGCGTGCCGAAACATTTGCGGTGTTTGCGCCCCCCAAAGGCCGGCACGTGGAACGGTTTCGGCGATGCGACCGGCGTCGGTGGCGCGTTTCAAGGTGTCCGCCACCGGCGCGGCGAGTATGCCCCCTACCGCATCGGCGGCGAGTTCGGTCAGCAGTTTATCGAGCAATTTTTGCGACAGGCAGGGCCGGGCGGCGTCGTGGACCAGCATCCAATCATCCGCATCGAGCAGGGCGGCAGCGGCACGCAAACCATTGAGAACGCTCTCCGCGCGCGTCGCGCCACCGCACCTGAACAGCGTCAACTTGCGGAACGCCGACCAGTCGTAGCTGTCCCACCAGCCGTCTTGCGCTGCGATCACCACAAAAATTCGATCTATCTTGGCGTGCCGTTCAAACGCCCGGATGGCGTGCCAGATCATCGGCTGACCATGGATAGCGAGATATTGCTTGGGGTGTTCAGCGCCCATTCGAGCGCCCACCCCGGCGGCGGGCAGCAGTGCGAAATATCGAGACATAACTTGTAAGCGAGTAGAAGTGCCCTAGATTTTAAGTGAGGACAGTCATTTTCAAGGGAGAGTGCAATGATGAAGGTCAGACCCGCCGCCGTTGCCGGCATGTTTTATCCCGCCCAACCCGAAGTCTTGCGCGGGATATTGAAGGAATGTTTTGATCACGCACACGCCGCGCCATTTAGACCGAAGGCGTTGATTGTGCCGCACGCCGGTTACATCTATTCCGGCCCCATCGCCGCCTCCGCCTATGCCCTGTTGAAGCCCTTGCGCACAATTATCCGCCGCGTCGTATTACTGGGGCCGGTGCATCGGGTTTGGGTAGAGGGACTGGCCTTGCCAACGGTTTCCGCCTTCGCGACGCCGTTGGGCGAGGTGCCGCTCGATCAAGCCGGCATAGAGGCCATCACTGATTTGGCGCAAGTCAGCATCTCCGCCGCCGCCCATGCCGAAGAGCATTCGCTGGAGGTGCATCTGCCCTTCCTGCAAAGCGTTCTAGCCGATTTTTCGCTGGTTCCACTGGCGGTTGGCGGCGCATCGGCGGAAGCGGTGGCGGAAGTGCTGGATCGACTTTGGGGCGGCGATGAAACCTTGATCGTGGTCAGTTCCGATCTCTCGCATTACCTGCCCTACACCGAAGCCAGACAGGTCGACGCCGCCACCGCCAACGCCATCCTCAATCTGAACAGCCATCTGGTGGGCGAACAAGCCTGCGGCGCGAATCCGATCAATGGCTTGATGCTGGCGGCAAAACGACGCGGCCTGGTGCCGCACTTGCTCGATATGCGCAATTCCGGTGATACCGCCGGAGATCGTAGCCGGGTCGTCGGTTATGGCGCGTTTGCTTTAGTGGAGCCTCAACATGAAAACACACAGCACTGAACAAGGCCGACTCCTGATCGCGCTGGCGCGTAACGCCCTCGCCGCCGAATTCGGCGAACCCTGCATCGCTTTACCGCATCCGGATTGGCTGGATGAGCCCGGCGCGGTCTTCGTCACCCTGACCCAGCGCGACGAAAACGGGCAAAGCCAGTTGCGCGGTTGCATCGGCAGTTTGTCGGCGCAACGCCCCCTGCTGGCGGATTTGCAAGCCAATGCACGCGCGGCCGCATTCCAGGATCCCCGCTTCCCGCCGCTGAATCTGAAAGAACTCGCCGCCACACAGATTGAAGTCTCGATTCTGTCCTCCGCCGAGCCGATGATTTTTGGCAACGAGGCGGACGCCTTGTCTCAACTCCGCCCCAACATTGATGGCGTCATTCTGGAATACGGCCGACATCGCGCCACCTTTTTGCCGCAAGTCTGGGAACAACTGCCGGAACCGCGTCAATTCATGGCGCATTTAAAACAAAAAGCCGGCTTGACGGCGGACTTCTGGGCAAATGATCTGCGCCTGTCGCGTTACCGGGTCGAAAAATTCAAGGAGGAAAATCATGAACATCGGCATCAACCAGGGGCACACCCTGCCTGAAAGTCATTTTCCCGCCCGCTGGTGGCATCGGCTCGACGATGGCCGCATTCAATGCGACCTCTGCCCGCGTGACTGCAAACTGCACGAAGGCCAACGCGGCGCATGCTTCGTGCGCAAGATGCAAGATGGCGAAATGGTCCTCACCACGTATGGCCGCAGTTCCGGCTTTTGCGTCGATCCGATCGAGAAAAAACCGCTCAACCACTTCTATCCAGGCAGTTCCGTGCTGTCTTTCGGCACCGCCGGCTGCAATCTGGCGTGCAAATTCTGTCAGAACTGGGACATTTCCAAATCAAAAGACATGGACCGGCTGATGGAATCCGCCAGTCCGGAGAAAATTGCCCAAGTGGCACAACAACTTGGCAGCAAGAGCGTCGCCTTCACCTACAACGACCCGGTCATCTTCGCCGAGTACGCCCTGGACACCGCAGCCGCTTGCCACCAACTCGGCATTCAGACGGTCGCCGTCACCGCCGGCTTCATTCATCAGGAACCGATGCGCGAGTTCTACGCCGCGATGGATGCCGCCAATGTCGACCTGAAGGGCTTCAGCAACGACTTTTACGTCAAATATTGCGCCGGCCAGTTGCAACCGGTGCTCGACTCGCTGATTTATCTGAAACGCGAAACCACCACCTGGTTCGAGATCACTACCCTGCTGATTCCCACCCTGAACGACAGCGATGCGGAAATTCATGCCATGGTGGAATGGATCGCGCGCGAACTTGGCCCCGACGTACCCCTGCACTTCACCGCCTTCCATCCCGACTGGAAAATGGACAACCTGCCGCCGACGCCGCCGGCAACTCTGCATCGCGCTCGCAAAATCGCCCTCGATGCCGGTTTGCACTACGTCTATACCGGCAACGTGCATGACCGCGACGGCGGCACCACGTCTTGCCCAAACTGCAAAGCCGCCCTGATCGTGCGCGACTGGTACGAAATCCCCGCTTACCATCTCGACGACAGCGGCCACTGCCCGCATTGCGGCCACGCGATCGCCGGACGTTTCAGCCACTTCGAGCGACACTTCGGCGCCCAACGCATACCGGTCGCAATGGCCAGAATGGCTTAGACCGCGCCAACGGCTCATCTCAATACAGAAAGCGCGGCGTCAATTCTTCCAGATTCAATTCCCGCAGAATGTCCTGTAGCCGTTGTCGCGCGTTTCCACGCGCGCCAGCGTGACGACGCGCAATGATCAGCTCGTTCTTCATCGAGTGTTCCCAACCAACCAACTCGGTCACATTGACCTGATAACCGTGCGACTCCAGTTGCAAGCAGCGGAAAACATTGGTCAGGTGGCTGCCAAATTCGCGGGTATGGATGGGATGCCGCCACAACTCGGAGAGCGACGTTTTCGCAAATGACGCGTTCTTGTTCTGGCGCAGCAGCGTCGCCACTTCCGCCTGGCAACACGGCACCAGCACAATGAACCTGGCCTGCTTTTGCAGTGCAAAACGAATCGCATCGTCGGTAGCGGTATTGCACGCATGCAGTGCGGTAACGACATCGATTCGATCCGGCAATGCGGTCGAAGTAATCGACGCCTCAACCGACAGATCAAGAAACGACATACGTTGAAATTCCAGACGAGCAGCCAGCTCGCGCGACTTCTCGACCAGATCCGCACGCGTTTCAATGCCGAACACCTGACCGCTTTGACGATCCTTCAGAAACAGATCGTAAAGAATGAAGCCAAGATAAGACTTGCCCGCGCCATGATCGGCCAGCGTCAAATCGCCCTGCTCCGCCATCACCTCATCCAGCAGCGGTTCGATAAAGTGATACAGGTGATAAACCTGCTTCAGCTTGCGCCGACTGTCCTGATTCAGTTTTCCATCACGCGTCAGGATATGCAGTTCCTTCAGCAACTCAACCGATTGACCGGGCTTGATTTCCGCCATCGGCGCAACCGGCGCCGGGATCGTGCCAGCTGAAATGCGCGGGAATTTCGTCTTCGCCATGCCTACCTCATAAAAAACGTTGCGCTTGGCTTGCCAGCTTCTGGGTTACGCTACCAGCCTACTTCACCCGCATCAGGAACGGATCGCTCATGGCAAAACCCAACTACGCATTCGAAAAACGCCAGAAGGAACTGGCCAAAAAACAGAAAAAACAGGAAAAACTGCTGCAACGCAAATCAGGCGAAAACCTTCAAGCCGATGACGTTGAAGACGAAATGGAAACCGAACCCGCCGCAGAAGGAAGCGCCGATCCGACTCCAACCGGCGCAACAGACTGAATCGACAGAAGGTGCGCGCGGCGCACCCTACGCTTTATTCGCCGCATCAACGGGGGGCGTTGCCAAACCCAACGCGCGCCAACCCACCAAGCCGAGTTTTTTCAACGTTTCGATATTGCGCCCGAAGATTTCTTCCGCATCCGGAAACGCCTCGACAGCGCGCGCCAAGCTCTCTTCACGGATCAAATGCAAAGTCGGGAACGGCGCCCGGTTGGTGTAATTACCGATGTCATCCGGCTCGGTATCGGCAAACTGAAAACGCGGATGGAAACTGGCCACTTGAATCACGCCTTCCAGTTCATGCTCCGCCACCGCCGCCTCGGCAATGATGGTGAAGTCGTTGAAATCAAGAAAATCCGGCAACAAGGTCGGGTGAATCAACAACGTGGTATCGACTTCAGCCGGGTCCGCCGCCGCCAAAAAATCCAGCTCCCGGTCCAGATCTTCAAGAAATCCATCCAGATGTCTGGCCTGGCTGACCACAAAGCGCACCTGATTCTTCACATACACCGATTTCGCGAACGGGCATAAATTCAACCCGATCACCGCCTGTTCGACCCACTGCCGCATCGCGGCAACGACTTCATCGTTACTCATCTTCAGTTCTCTTCAACGTGAAATAACCGCCGAATTGTAGGGTGCGCCGTGCGCACCATGTATACCGACATCCAGCATAGCGCGCATCAAGTGGTAGAAAAACAAGCGATGCCAGTTCACTTAATATAGATTGGAAAGTGGCTCTGAGTGACCCGCATTCATCACGGTCAAACAACTATCCGCAAGGGAAACCGGGGAAAACCACTCAATCCATACTGATCTTCACAGCTATTTGGTATCGCCCTCAAACCAGCCATAATGATGATGAATAGCCTCGAAAAACATTGTGGCCAAAATAATGACGGTCAACAACGCTACTTGAATGTTAACTCTTTGAGCAATTCGTATCCAAAAACATCGTGAATGTGATTTATAAGCGCTTCTCTATGCGCTTCAATCCATTCGGGAGGATTTCCGCTATATAACTCGACTTCCCAATGAAAGCGGTGCTTGCTGCGTGGCCTGTCATCCACTTTCAAATTAGAAACCGCCTGACAATGATAAAAAAGATTTACAACCCTCTGCAAACCCCATTCAATAAATTCAGAGTTTTCCATATCAAGTAGAACCATATCGTCTTTGGGTGCAGACAAAGGCGTTTTGTAGATTTTGAAATTTACTTCATTAACGCCTTTTGCTTTATTGCATACGCTACATAAGGTTTGCGAATTTTCAAATGTAGTCTGACCGCCAAACTTAACCGGAATGATATGGTCAACTTCCAACCTTATTCGTTTGCCATCTGTCTTTTCCTTCCCGCAGCACAAACATTTGTAATTATCCCGCTTGAAGACCATTTCTTTTTCTTTTTCGGTCATCTCTCGGTTCGTTGCAACAGGCTCAGGCAATGCAATCTGAGTGAGTCCAGGCGCGCTGCCATACTTCAGCAGATGAATTGCACGCCTACGCTGCGCATCAAAGGCAGTAGCAAAACGATTGTAATCTCTGTAAAAAGACTGCCAGAGTCGCTCTGATGACTGAAATTCCTGAATCAGCAAATCGTCAATAGACAAATCATCCATGCGCTGCCGCACAACTTCAAAGGCGAACTGACTCAAGTCATGCTTATCTCTTTCAACAAATGAATAAAACTTTGGCTGCGCCTTGGCCTGAGCGACATGCCGGGCAATTTTTATAATATCCAAGTCGAACCGTTGATGCGCACCATATTTTTCACTCCCAAAATACTTTACAACCCAATCTGCAATTTCTGACTGCACTGATTCGAGATCAAGACTTTCATCTTCCCATATCGGCGAAAGCTCCCGATCAATACCTTCAAGCAGTTTTTTGAAACTATCTTGTGTATTCTGATGGACGATAACGAATTCTTTATAGACATTGGTTTCACCCTGCACATCGATCAACACTTCTGTTTCATACCAACCGACTGGAATCGAATCAAGGTAAGGCTGACTAGAAAAAACAACACCACTGTCAATTTTTCTCGATAAATCTTCTATCAAACTGATAGCAATATATTGCAAAGGATAACGACCCTTGACTCTGCTTTCGCTGTCTTCAGACAATCCCTCTTCATCTGGAGAGGCAAAATTGAGTATATGACTCCAGTTGTCTACAAAAAATACGATATTGGCGACATCCTTGTTCGGCTTCGCGCCGGCTCTTTTTCCCCGCAAGGCTCTGCCAACCATCTGAGTCAATAAAATCGAACTTGTCGTCTGTCGTGTAATAAAAACAGTCTCGACATCAGGAACATCGGTTCCTTCCGTCAACATCTTCACGTTGATCAACACCTCCAATTGATTATTTTTAAATTTCTCCAGAATCTCAGCATTTTCAACTGGAGTTCGTCTATTTCTCTTTTCAGTCGTCTTTTCCGAAGCTTCAATATGTGAATAGACCGCATCAACCTTGACGCCTTTCTCCTTGAGTTTTTCCTTCAGATAGATGCATTGATACCAGCGGTCCGCAAAAATAATTGTCTTGCCATATGTCTTTCGGCCCTTCAAATACTCGGCAACTATATGGTCGCTTCTACCCGAGTCTTTCGCCAACCTTTCCACAATCTCACTGGGCAAGTCGTTATGTTCCCTGACGATGTAGTTATAATTCCGATCATCGACAACATATTCCTTGCCCGTGTTTTTTTGAATAAATTTTGGCGTCGCCAAAATCCCTTGCTTTATCAGCCCCTCCTTTTCTACTTCAAAAATTATTCCCTTCTTGTCGAAGATTTCGGTATTGAATATGTTGAACAACCACCCTCGTCTACTTTCATCGTTATAGGTAGGTGTTGCTGTCAACCCCAGAAAACTAACACTTGGCAATACATCTCGAATTCCGATTTTATCTTTGCTTCCACCAATTAGCAGGTTTCTACATCCGTAAGCCGGCGCGTGATGCGCCTCATCCAGCACCAAAAACAACCCGGAGTTTTTTGAATTAATAATATATTTTTCAAATGCTGTCTTTACTTTATTGCCCTTGCCATCCAGCGCTTTCGAGTTCCAGTTACTTATTGCAGTTTGTGTCGTGATTATTACAATATCATCACTCAACTCTATAGATGCCGCGCTTGAATGCATCGGGTCGCTTGAGACTACACGGATGTTTACACTGTCACGCGAATGCACTTCCAATAAATTATCCACGAAAGTTTTATAAGCTTGATCCAGCAAATGAGAAGTATGCGCCAGCCAGACTACTTTAATATTTTTGGGCAGGACATTTCTACAAATCCAATTGACCGAAGTAAATGTCTTGCCCGCTCCGGTCGGGAGTACCAATATGCCGGATTTATGTGATTTTTGGTCAAAATCAAATAACTTCGACAAATTTAAAAAAGCATCTTTTTGATGTTCAAACGGCACCTTCGGCATATAAGCAGGATTGAGATTTCTTCTCTTGTTCAAATCAAATGATAAATTCATTTTATTAGCCTATAAGTACCAGATTGAAAAAGCAGTCATTTTTAAATCCAAATCGCCTTAAACCAAACAAGAACAGAAATGAGCAAACTGGGTGACAGATCATTGTTTCCATGTTGGATATTGATCGCCCCCGCTGCCGAGCGCTAAAGCCTGAAACCGGGGTTAGACCATTTAATCCATAGTACATCTCTTAACGC
>JAIFKV010000140.1:1670-5632 GCA_020049415.1 Betaproteobacteria bacterium | reverse complement strand
GTCGATTTCCTGAAAGCCAGCGGCCGCAGCGAACACGAATTCCATACCCGTGTATTCCGGCCCTGGGGCTGGTACGAGGGCATCGATGTCGGCGAGCGGTTCCAGGTCAAACGCATCATGGTCAAGCCGGGCGAGAAGCTTTCATTGCAGATGCATCATCACCGCGCCGAGCATTGGGTGGTTGTGTCCGGCACGGCGCGGGTGACGCGCGATGGCGTCGAAGAACTGCTGTCGGAAAACCAGTCGACCTACATTCCGCTCGGCGCCACGCACCGCCTGGAAAACCCCGGCCGCATGCCATTGCACCTGATCGAAGTGCAGTCCGGCAGCTATCTGGGCGAGGACGACATCGTTCGCTTCGAGGATATTTACCAGCGCAGTTGAAGTTCAAGGGGCAAGGGTAGCCCTGTAGGATGGGCCAAGCGTAGCGGGCCCATCACCGTGCGACGACTGATGGGCCCGCTGCGCTTGGCCCATCCTACTCATGCCACAACCCTAAGAACCTTGTCAGGTTCGCGTCAGCTATTGCAGTGCACAATGAATTCGCCAGCCATAGGAGGAGACCATGGATTACCAGGCGTTTTATCGTCGCTCGATCGACGATCCGGAAAGCTTTTGGGGCGATCAAGCCAAGCTGATCGATTGGCACAAGCCGCCGCAACAAATTCTCGATTATTCCAATCCGCCGTTCCGCAAGTGGTTTGTCGGTGGCGAGACCAACCTCTGCCACAACGCGGTTGACCGGCATCTCGCCACGCGCGCCGAGCAACCGGCGCTGATCTATCTGTCCAGCGAAACCGGCGAAGAGAAGCAATTCACCTACGCCGAGCTGCACCGCGAGGTGAACCGCTGTGCCGCCGTCATGCAGAGTCTGGGCGTCAAGAAAGGCGAGCGGGTGGTGATCTACATGCCGATGATCGCCGAAGCGATCTTCTGCATGCTGGCCTGCGCCCGCCTCGGCGCGGTGCATTCGGTGGTGTTCGGCGGCTTCGCGGCGCACAACCTGGCGCTGCGCATCGACGACGCCAAACCCTGTCTGCTGATCTGCGCCGATGCCGGCATGCGCGGCGGCAAAGCGGTGCCGTACAAGCATCTGGTCGACGATGCGATCAAGGAAGCAAAATTCCCGCCGCCGAAAGTGCTGATCGTCGATCGCGGCCTTGATCCGGACATGCGTTTGATCGAAGGACGCGATGTCGATTACTGGGACGCGCGCGACGATTTCCGCGATGCCGAAGTGCCGGTCACCTGGCTGGAATCCAACGAGCCCAGCTACATCCTGTACACCAGCGGCACCACCGGGAAACCGAAAGGCGTGCAACGCGATGTCGGCGGCTACGCGGTGGCGCTGGCCTCCACCATGAAGTACGTCTACAACGCCCAGCCGGGTGAAACCATGTTCACCACCTCCGACATCGGCTGGGTGGTCGGCCACAGCTACATCGTCTACGGCCCGCTGATCCACGGCATGACCAGCATCGTCTACGAAGGCCTGCCGATCAAGCCGGATGCCGGCATCTGGTGGAAGATCGTGCAGGACCACCAGGTAACGACGATGTTCTCCTCGCCGACCGCGATCCGCGTGTTGAAGAAGCAAGACCCGGCCTGGCTGAAAAAATACGATCTTTCCAGCCTGCGCTACCTGTTCCTGGCCGGCGAACCGCTCGACGAAACCACCTCGCGCTGGATTTCAGAGGGCCTTGGCGTGCCGGTACTGGACCATTACTGGCAGACCGAGACCGGCTGGGCGATGTTGAGTTATCTGCCCGGCGTTGATTTTGACAAAGGCGGCAAGCCGAATCGCTTCGGCTCCCCCGGTTTCCCGGTTTACGGCTTCAACATCCGCATCGTCAGCGACCTGACCGGCGAAGACTGCGGCCCGAACGAGAAAGGCGTACTGACCGTCGTGCCGCCGCTGCCACCGGGCTGTTTGAGCACGGTCTGGGGCGATGACTCGCGCTACGTCAACAGCTACTTCGGCCAGTTCGAGAAGGAACTGCTGTATTCCTCTTCCGACTGGGCATTGCGCGACGCCGATGGCTATACCTTCATCCTCGGCCGCACCGATGACGTCATCAACACCGCCGGCCACCGCCTCGGCACACGCGAAATCGAGGAAGCCCTGCAAGCGCATCCGGCCATCGCCGAAGTTGCGGTCGTGGGTTTGCACGACGAGCTGAAAGGCCAGGTGCCGGTGGGGTTCTGCACAGTGAAAGACCCAACACTGATCGCTGATGCGGCCGGCCGAGCGGCTTTGGAGAAATCCTGCATCGCCAAGGTCGCGGAACTGCTCGGCGCGGTGGCCAAACCGTACAAGCTGCATTTTGTTTCGTCCTTGCCCCGAACCCGCTCCGGCAAGTTGTTGCGACGTTCGATCCAGGCGCTGGCGGAAGGCCGCGAAACCGGCGATCTATCGACGCTGGACGACCCGAATGCGCTGGAGGAAATCCGCAAGGCGGTGGGACGTTGAACCTGTAACCGATCGCATACGACATTGATGCAGGTGCGAATTTATTCGCCTATCAGCGTTTGATCAGGCGAATAAATTCGCACCTGCAACGACTGCGCCGTCAACCCATGAAAGGCCGCATCACATGACCCAACCGACTTCCCCTGGCGCACGATTCCGCGCCGCCGTCGCCGCCGAACGTCCCTTACAGGTCGTCGGCGCGATCAACGCCTATTCGGCGCTGCTGGCCGAGCATTCCGGCTTCAAGGCGCTATACCTCTCCGGCGGCGGTGTCGCGGCGAGTTCCTGTGGCATTCCCGACCTCGGCATCACGACGCTGGAAGATGTGCTGGTTGATGCCCGCCGCATCACCGATGTCACCCCCCTGCCCTTGCTGGTCGATATTGACACCGGCTGGGGCGGCGCATTCAACATCGCCCGCGCCATTCGCGCCCTGACCCGTGCCGGCGTCGCGGCGGTTCACATCGAAGACCAGGTGATGCAGAAACGCTGCGGCCATCGGCCGGGCAAGGCCATCGTCACGCAAACCGAAATGGTTGATCGGGTGAAGGCGGCGGTAGATGCCAGGATCGATTCCGATTTCGTCGTCATGGCGCGCACCGATGCGCTGCAGGCGGAAGGCCTGCAAGCCGCTATCGACCGCGCCGGCGCTTGTGTTGAAGCCGGCGCCGACATGATCTTTCCGGAAGCGATGACCGAACTGGCGCAGTACGACGCGTTCAGCAAGGCGGTCAAGGTGCCGATCCTGGCCAACATCACCGAGTTCGGCGCAACGCCGTTGTTCACCGTCGAGCAACTGCGCGGCGTCGGCGTCGGTCTGGTGCTGTATCCGCTGTCGGCGTTCCGCGCCATGAGCAAGGCGGCACTCAACGTGTACGGCGCAATTCGTAACGCAGGCACGCAGCAGAACGTCATCGACAGCATGCAGACGCGGATGGAGTTGTACGACCACCTCGGCTATCACGCTTTCGAGCAAAAGCTGGATGCATTGTTCAAAGAAGCAGGTAGCACCTGACCGTAGGATGCGGTGAGCGAGAGCGAACCGCATCCTGCGAAAAATTCACCAGGAGACGACATGAGCGACATCCAAACCCATCCCGCCGCCCACAAACCGAAGAAGTCCGTCGCACTGTCCGGCGTCATCGCCGGCAATTCGGCGCTGTGCACGGTCGGTCGCACCGGCAACGACCTGCACTATCGCGGTTACGACATTCTCGACATCGCCGATGTCTGCGAATTCGAGGAAGTCGCGCACTTGTTGATTCACGGCCACTTCCCCAACCGGGAAGAACTCAAGGCCTACAAGACCAAGCTGAAAGCCCTGCGTGGCCTGCCGGCGGTGCTGAAGAACGTGCTGGAGCAACTGCCGGCCACCGCGCATCCGATGGACGTGATGCGCACCGCCGTCTCGACGCTGGGTTGCATCCTGCCGGAAGAGGAAAAGCAGCCGATCCTGGGCGCGCGCAACATCGCCGATCAGCTGATTGCCGGC
>JAIFKV010000140.1:0-1654 GCA_020049415.1 Betaproteobacteria bacterium | reverse complement strand
CATCGGCGGCCACATCCTGCATTTATTGCACGGTGCGAGTTTGCCTGACGGACCGCCGGAAATCTGGGTGCGCGCGATGCACACCTCGCTGATCCTCTACGCCGAACACGAATTCAACGCTTCCACCTTCACCGGCCGCGTCATCGCCGGCACCGGCTCTGACATGTACTCCGCCATCACCGGCGCCATCGGCGCGCTGCGCGGGCCGAAGCACGGCGGCGCAAATGAAGCCGCGTTCTGCATCCAGAGCCGTTATGACAACGCCGACGATGCCGAAGCCGACATCCGCGCCCGCGTCGCCAACAAGGAAGTCATCATCGGCTTTGGCCACCCGGTCTACACCGTATCCGACCCGCGCAACGTGGTGATCAAGGCGGTGGCCAAACGCCTGGCCGATCAGGCCGGCAATCACAAGCTGTTCAGCGTCGCCGACCGGCTGGAAGCGGTGATGAAGGAAATCAAGAACATGTTCCCCAACCTCGACTGGTTCAGCTCGGTGTCCTACGCCATGATGGGCGTGCCCACCGCGATGTTCACGCCACTGTTCATCATCTCGCGCACCACCGGCTGGGCCGCGCACGTCATCGAACAACGCATCGACGGCAAGATCATCCGACCTTCCGCCAACTACACCGGCCCGGAAGATTTGAAGTTCGTCCCGCTCGACCAGCGCCCCTGATCCCATCCCCCATCACCCCCCCACTTCACCCGAGATTCCCATGTCCGCCCACGATATCCGCTCCGCCGAACGCCCGCCGTTCGACACCATCCTGCAAGCCATGGCCGATTACGTCATGGACTACGATGCCAGCCAGTCCGCGTTGGCAATGGAAACCGCCCGTTATTGCCTGATCGACTCGCTCGCCTGCGGCCTGATGGCGATGGATTACCCGGAATGCACCAAGCTGCTCGGCCCCATCGTGCCGGGTGCCAGCCTGCCCGGCGGCACCCGCGTGCCCGGCACGTCGTATGAACTCGACCCGATCAAAGCCGCCTGGGACATCGGCTGCCTGGTGCGCTTCCTCGATTTCAACGACACCTGGCTGGCCGCCGAATGGGGCCATCCGTCGGACAATCTCGGCGCCATTCTCGGCATTGCCGACTGGCTGTCGCGCAAACGTGTCAGCGAAGGCAAAGCGCCGTTGCTGATGAAAGACGTGCTCACCGCGATGATCCTGGCGCACGAAATCCAGGGCGTCACCGCGCTGGAAAACGCCTTCAACCGGGTCGGTCTCGATCACGTCATGCTGGTGCGCATCGCCTCCACTGTGGTCGCCGCGAAGATGCTCGGCGGTAGCCGCGAGGAAGTGCTCAACGCCGCATCGCATGCCTGGATCGACGGTTGTTCGCTGCGCACCTACCGCCACGCGCCGAATACCGGTTCGCGCAAATCCTGGGCGGCGGGTGATGCCAGTTCGCGCGGCGTGCATCTGGCGCTGATCTGCCTGACCGGCGAGATGGGCTACCCGTCGGCGCTGACCGCCAAGACCTGGGGCTTCCAGGACAGCCTGTTCCGTGGCAACGAACTCAAGTTCAGCCAGGGGTTTGGCAGCTACGTCATGGAAAACATCCTGTTCAAGATCAGCTTCCCGGCCGAATTCCACGCCCAGACCGCCGTCGAATGCGCCATGCAACTGCATCCGGCGGTGAAGGA
>JAIFKV010000077.1 GCA_020049415.1 Betaproteobacteria bacterium | reverse complement strand
CGAAAGAGCACAAAGAGTTCGCGCGCGCCTTCGAATCGTTCCCGGGCGATGCCGATCGTCTGTACCCGGGCTGGCGTGAAAAGCTGGGCGTCCACAAGTAAGTCGAACGTCCGAGATATGTAAATTTGTAGAAATAACGCCCCCGGTTCGCTGGGGGCGTTTTACTTCGTAGGGTGCGCCATGCGCACCATTCGATTCGGTGCGCATGGCGCACCCTACGGGAGTCAAAAATGACCGACAAAGAGCAATACAAAGTCCACACCGAACCCTACTATCAGGCGCAGGGCAAGGAAGTTCAGCTATACGAAGCCGCCTACCGCAACCGCCTGCCAGTGATGGTCAAAGGCCCGACTGGCTGCGGCAAATCGCGTTTCGTCGAATACATGGCGTGGAAGCTGAACAAGCCGTTGATTACTGTCGCCTGCAACGAAGACATGACCGCCAGCGATCTGGTCGGCCGCTATCTGCTGGAAGCCAACGGTACCCGCTGGCTGGACGGCCCGCTGACCGTCGCCGCCCGGATCGGCGCCATCTGCTATCTGGATGAAATCGTCGAAGCGCGGCAGGACACCACGGTGGTGATCCACCCGCTGACCGACCACCGCCGCACCTTGCCGCTGGACAAAAAAGGCGAGCTGATCCACGCGCATCCCGATTTCCAATTGGTGATTTCCTACAACCCCGGCTATCAGTCTCTGATGAAGGATTTGAAGCAATCCACCAAGCAGCGTTTTACCGCCTTTGATTTCGACTACCCGGACGCCGCACTGGAAACCACTATTCTGGCCAAGGAAACCGGGCTCGACGAAGCCACCGCCGGCAAGCTGGTGAAAATCGGCCAAACCGCGCGCAACCTGAAAGGCCACGGCCTGGATGAAGGCATCTCGACTCGTCTGCTGGTTTACGCCGCCACCCTGATCAAGGATGGCGTCGATCCGCTCGACGCCTGTCGCATGGCCCTGGTGCGCCCGATCACCGACGACGCCGACATCCGCGAAACGCTGGATCACGCGATTGACGCGACGTTTGCGTAATGGATGGTGCGCATGGCGCACCCTATGTAGGGTGCGCCATGCGCACCAAACAGGATGAAGACGATGACTGAAACCGCATACCAGCACCCTCTGATGAAGGCCTACTGGGCCATTCTCGACACTCATTTCAAACCGGTTGAAGACGTCTTCGAGGACGTCATGGCGGAAGCGTTGGCCATCCTCACGCGTGAAGGCATCAATGCCTATCTGGAAGCCGCCCGCGTCATCGGCAAGTTGGGGCGCGGAGTTGAGCCGATGCTGGCGTTTCTCGAAGAATGGCCTTCCGCCGCCAAGGTGTTGGGCGAAGATGCGTTGCCGGAAATCATGGTGGTCATCCAGCGCATGCAGAAGTCGCCCAACAGCAAGGCGATCACCCCGTTTCTGCAAACCCTGGCGCCGGTGGCGCGCAAGTTGGTCTCGCAAGAGCGGATGCGGCATTACCTCGACATCACGCTCGACTTCATGGAGCGCACCACCGGCTCCATTCACGGTCATCACACCACCTTCCCCAGCCCCAGCCTGCCCGATTTCTTCGCCCAGGCGCCGTTCCTGCTTAGCCAGCTCAGCCTGGTTGGCCTGAAAAACTGGGTCGAATACGGCATCCGCAATTACCGCAGCCATCCCGAACGACAGAAGGATTACTTCAGCGTCCAGTCCGCCGACAGCCACGCCGTGCTGCAACGCGAACGCCACGGCACGCTGTTCATGGACGTCGAGCGCAAGCTGGATTTATATCTGCGCGGCCTATGGCAAGACGCCCAGCAACTGGTGCCGTACTCCACCGCGTTTGACGAGTTGCGCAAACCAGTACCGTATTTCGACAAACTGGGCATGCGGATTCCAGATGTGTTTGACGACGCCGGCGCTATCCCGGGTATCGACCGCTACCGCGCCACCCTCGCCCACATGGTTGGCCATCGGCGTTGGACCAGCGCCCAGATTGCCGACAACTGGAGCCCGTTCCAGCGCATGGCGGTGGAGTTCTTCGAAGATTGCCGCATTGAAACCCTGCTCTGCCGCGAATATCCCGGTCTCAAACGCATCTTCCTGGCGCTGCACCCGAAGCCGGTGGCAAGCGCCTGCGACCCGGAAACCACCTCCTGTTTACGTCACCGCATGGCGATGTTGTCACGCGCGCTGATCGACCCGAAGCATGGTTATGAAGATGCGGACCTGCTCGACTTTACCCAGCGCTTCCACGCTCTGATGGCGCAAGGCGAGTCGAATAGCAAAGAAATTGCCTCCCTCGCCCTGAGTTACGTCGCCAAAACTCGCCGCCAAAGCGATCAATACGCCAAGGTGCATTTCGATGACACGGTGGTCGATTACCGCGATGACAACCGCCACATGTGGAAATTCATCGAGGAAAGCGACGACGAAGAGATGTTCGAAAAACAGCGCAAGCTGGAGCCGAGCGAGGAACAGCAGGGCTTGCCGCCGCGCCATTACCCGGAGTGGGACTACAGCAGCCAGACCTATCGCCCGGACTGGGCCAGCGTGTATGAGGCGCTGCACCCAAAAGGCAACCCGGTCGACATCGACAAGCTGCTGGAAAAACACGCCGCGCTGGCCAAGCGCCTGAAACGCATCCTCGACCTGCTCAAACCACAGGACAAGGTGCGCATTCGCTACCAGGAAGAGGGCAGCGAACTCGATCTCGACGTCGCCATCCGCTCGTTGATCGACTTCAAGGGCGGCGCCAACCCCGACCCGCGCATCAACATGAGTCACCGCACCGACGGCCGCAACATCGCCGTCATGCTGCTGCTCGATTTGTCCGAATCGCTGAATGAAAAGGCCTCGGGTTCCGAGCAGACCATCCTCGAACTCAGCCAGGAAGCCGTCTCGCTGCTGGCCTGGGCGGTGGAACAACTGGGCGACCCGTTTGCCATTGCCGGCTTTCACTCCAACACTCGCCATGACGTGCGCTACCTGCACATCAAGGGTTACGGCGAACATTGGGGGGACGACGCCAAGGCCCGTCTGGCCGCCATGCAAGCCGGTTACTCCACCCGCATGGGCGCGGCAATGCGGCACGCCGCGCACTATCTGGCCGCGCGTCCTGCCGACAAAAAATTGATGCTGATTCTGACCGACGGCCGGCCTTCGGACATCGACACGCATGACGAGCAATTGCTGGTTGAAGACACCCGCCAGGCAGTCAAAGAACTCGACCGGGAAGGCATCTTCACCTATTGCATCAGCCTGGACCCGAAAGCCGACGAATATGTCAGCGGCATCTTCGGTCGGCAATACACCGTCATCGACAACATCCAGCGCTTGCCGGAAAAACTGCCGGAGTTGTTCCTGGCGCTGACCAAGTAGATCAAGTCCGGTAGTGATCGAGGCTGCTCGGCCAACGCCGACCAGCCTCGGCCTGGCTCAGGCGTTGCCAGTTGCGCCGGAAATCAAATCAAGCGCATCCGACCAAGCAAGTCGATTGGCGTGCAGGGTGGCGAGCGCGCGGAGTTGTCGGTTGCGCCAATCTTCGCAACGCGTGGAAGCCTCAACAAGTGCAAGGCAGGGTGACTGTGCGCCGAAGTTGTGTTCGATGTTGGCGGCGAAAGAGGCAAAGTTGGCCAGCGCCGAGGCCAACTCCGGTTTTTGCCGCCACCATTGCGCGGGATCATTCAACAGGCGGTTCAGTCGGTCCAGGCGATCCAGAATGGCGCGCTGCTTGTCACGATATTTATCGCGCATTTCAAGTTGCATGGCGGCAAGCGTCGCCATCACCACCGGCTCGGCCAGCGCGACGGAGGGATAGCCCAAGACGCTCAGGCGTTGCATGGAGAAGAGCATGACATCGCCATGAAACTGGCGTTCGAATTCGCCGCACAAATCGATGATCGGGCTGACGCTTCCCGCCGTTCCTGGCGCTGCCGCCTGGCGCATCCCGTCTCCCCCTTGCGGGGCGGTATCAGTGGCAAAGCGCAACGACTCCGCCGCATCCACCACGCCGGGGCGGAATTCGGATTGGCCGGTAGTTTCCAGCGTGCGCTTGTGCAACATCGGCAGGTTGGCGGAGACGAAGCGCGGGCCGAGTTCGGCTTGCAGCAAACGCCCCATGGTCGGGCCGGACATGCGCAGACGCAGCGGTGCGTAAGGAATGAACCAGCGTAGCGCTTCTGGCCGAAAGACGTAGTTGCCGGTATAGACGGTGCGCGCCGGCTGCACACTTTGCATGGCATCGGCATGCTCGAACCAGGTCACGCGGGTCGGATGTTCGCCGTGGAAAAAGCTGTTCAGGCGGGTAGAAAAATCAGCGAAGCAATCGAGGTTGCTCAGCGCTCCCGGCAGCGGGCAGCGATAACGATATGCCGCTGCCGACGGCTTGAAGCCGAACAGGTCCGCCATGTCGTGATAGGCGGCGTCGTTTGTTTGGCCCGTCGTTTGATCCTTGCGGCCGGCGAGGCCGGGCTGAAGATAGGCCGACGCGGGATCGACACTCGCCATCTCGCCGAGGAAGCCGATGACGTCTTCGAGGAAATTGCCCGCCATCACGGCGGGTGAAACCGGCGGATCGCCGACCACTTTACCGGTCAGTACCTGCGCATCGGTGCGGTTGAAAATGTCATCCAGATGGTAAAGAAAGTTGACCGCGCAAACATCGCGTCCGCCTTCAGCAGTGGCCACTTTGACCTTGAACTCCTGGTCGGCGTCGAGGGTGTAGAACAGCACCCGCTCGCCAGTCATTGCAGCCCGTATTTCCGCGCATTTCAAATAAGCAATATTGCGCATCATCGCCTGACCCTTGTGGCCAAAGGCGTCACGCGGGTGTTCGCCGACAATACCGCGCAGATCGACCGATGCCAGGCGATCCATCAGCGCGAGTTGCTCTTCCAGCCCGAAATACCAGGTGCGCAAACCCGCGGCGGCGAATTCTTCGGCGATTCGCCGCTGCTGTTGAATCGAACCCGCATCGGTCGAATCGTCGGCCAGCAGCACGGACACCTTGCACCAGCGCTGCTCGTCGTCTTGCCCGCCATAACCATAGGCGCGACACAGATCAAGCACGCTGGCGAGGCAGGCATGCAGATGGATCGGGCTGTCCGCCACCGGAATGACGAGAACAAAATGGTGGCGCGGGTCAGCCTCTTGTTTTGCGATCAGCGCTTCCAGCCGCCGCCAGGCCGATTGATACGAAGCCAGCCGATTTTCATTGAAACCGCCCTGCCACAGCGCCGCCTCGAAACGCGCGATGGCGGCGTGTTGCGCGGCGATCTGCGCCGGCAGATCAGCGAGCCGACAAGTAGCTGGGGAAGGCATTTTTATCGAGCAGGATTTCGATCAGATTGATCGCGCCGACCAGATCGGCGCGATCGAACAGCGTAGCGAGGTCGGCCTCGGTTTCGACGCGGTAATGTTGAATGCCGAACGAACGCGCCAGCAATTCAAAATCGGGGTTCACAAAGTCGCAATCAATGTAACGCTCGCCGTACAACTGAAACTGGTTCTTGCGAATCAAGCCCATAGTGGCGTTGTTGATCACCACCACGTTGAGCGGGAGGTTGTAGTTCACCGCCGTCATCATCTCCATGCAGCACATCTGGAAACCGCCATCGCCGAGGATGGCAAAAACAGGCGCCGCGGTAGAAAAAAAGCGCGCGCCAATTGCCGCCGGAATGGCATGCCCCAACGCAGATATGCCGGAGTTCGGGAAATAGTGATTGGCGTCGGAAACATCAAAAAAACTCTGCGCGAAAATGATGTTGTCATCGAAGATCAGCGCGTCTTGCGGAAAATGTCTGGCCAGGCCGCTGAAAAAACCTTCCATCAGACGGAATTGCGCGCGCTGCTCGGCGGCGTCCTCGGCCAGCGGCTGGTTTTCGCTTTCGCGATGGCCATCCAGCTTGTCAAGATTGCCAACCAGGCTTTCCGGCAACGCGTTTTCCGCCGTCAAGGTCGTCATCAACGCCATCAACACATGTCGAATATCGCCGTGAATCGCCACATCGGCCTTGAAAACCTTGCTCAACTGACCAGCGTCGCGGTCCACCTGCGCCACCTTTTTGCCAGCCAGCAGCTTCTTGTCCCACAGATAGCTGGTGCGCTCGTTAAAGCCCGCACCAAGAAAAATCACCAGATCGGCATGCTCGACGATGTAGCGATAAGCCTGCCCGTTGGAGGTTACGCCCAGGCAACCGAGCGACAACGCGCCGCCCTCGCTGACCACCCCCTTCGCCTTCAGGCTGGACGCCACCGGAATACGCAACGCCTCACTCAGGCTGGCCACCACCTCGCGCGCGCCGGCCTTGATGCAGCCATAGCCGGCGACGATGACCGGATATTTCGCCGCGCGGATCAGTTCAACCAATTCCGCCAACGAACCGCCATGGGTCGGGACATGCTCCAGATGACGCGGCATGGCGGCAGACAGATGCAGATGTTCAAGCACATCGGCATCGACCAACTCCTTCTGCACGTTGTAGGGAATGCTCAGCAGCACCGGCCCGGGTTCGCGCGAGAACAGCGCCCGCGTCGCCTGGTTGAGCACCTGACCCAGGTAATCGGTGCGCTCCACCAGTTTGTGATAGCGGGTGATGCTGCTGAATAGCGCCCCTTGATCAATCGCCCCGCCCTCGCCGGAACTCTCCTGCAAACCGCCCTTGCCGAAGATATAAGTCGAGGTCTCGCCGGTAATCACCAGCACTGGCAGACGTTCCGCATAGGCATTGGCGATACCGGTTACCAGATTGGTCGCGCCCGGTCCGGCGGTGGCGATGCAGGCGGAAACCCGGTGCGAAACACGTGAATATCCGCCCGCCATGAACGCCGCGCCTTGCTCATGCTTGACCAGCACGCTCTTGATCGTGGAATCGCGCAACTGGTCGTAAATCGGCAACACATGCGCACCCGGCATGCCGAAAATGACTTCGACGCCAAGGCGTTCCAGGTATTGGACGATCAGTTCGCTGACAGTGATTTTCATGGCGATGCAAGAAGTGGCAAATGCGGCGACGCTTGAAGCGCTCGGTAGGGGTGCGACGGAAGGGCGCGATTTGAGCACAAGAAGACGCCTGCGGAAACCTTGCCGCGCCCGACAAAAGCCACCACAAGCAAATGGTTATCGCGCAGCGCCAGCCGGGCTTTATGCATCGATAGCGAAATCACCCGCCTATCGATGCGCAGCCAGCCGTTACAAATTCCGCCTCTACCGCCTCAAGCGCTCAACTCGGACACTGAAAATCAGCCACACTCGCCGGCAAACCCGATGTGTTTACGATTGCCACACGCCGAAACCAATCGGTCGTCAGCAAGGCTTCAGCACCGTATCGAGCGCCTCGGGCAATAGCCCGGGGTAGTCTCGCGAGGCATGCAGGCCGCGACTTTCGTGCCGCGCGCGGGCCGAGTTGACGATCAACTCGGCGGTCAATACCAGATTACGCAGTTCGATCAAATCGTTGCCGACCCGGAAGTTTCGGTAGTACTCGTCGATTTCATCATTCAGCAACTGGATGCGATGGCTGGCGCGTTCCAGACGCTTGGTGGTGCGCACGATGCCGACGTAATCCCACATGAATCGGCGCAACTCGTGCCAATTATGGGCGATGACGATTTCTTCGTCGGCATCGGTGACCCGACTTTCGTCCCAGGACGGCAAAGGCAGTTCGGGCGAGGCTGCCGCGGTCGCAATATCCGCCGCCGCCGCGCGGGCATACACCAGGCATTCCAGCAACGAATTACTGGCTAATCGATTTGCGCCATGCAGCCCGGTGCAACTGGTCTCGCCGATAGCATAGAGATGCGCCGCGTCGGCGCGACCAGCGGCATCCACCATCACCCCGCCGCAACTGTAGTGCGCCGCCGGAGCGATCGGAATCCACTCGCGGGTGATGTCGATGCCGAGCTCCAGACAGCGCGCATGGATATTCGGGAAGTGGCTGACGATGAATTTCGCCGGCTTGTGCGTGATATCCAGATAGACACAATCGAGACCGCGTTTCTTCATTTCCAGATCGATGGCGCGCGCCACCACATCGCGTGGCGCAAGTTCGGCGCGCTCATCGTGTTCCGGCATGAAACGGCTGCCATCCGGCAAACGCAATAACGCGCCCTCGCCGCGCATCGCCTCGGTGATCAAGAACGACTTTGCATGCGGGTGATACAGGCAGGTGGGATGAAACTGTACAAACTCCAGATTGGCGACCCGGCAACCGGCCCGCCAGGCCATCGCGACACCATCGCCGGTCGCGGTATCCGGATTGGTGGTGTAGAGAAAAACCTTGCCCGAGCCGCCCGTCGCCAGCGCGGTAAAGCCGGCGGAAATGGTTTCCACTTTACCGCTGGCTGTATTCAGGACGTAGGCGCCATGCACACTATTGGGCTCGCCATCGCGGCCCAACTGGCGATCGGTGATCAGGTCAATCGCAATGTGCTGGGTCAGCATGCTGACATTTTCACGTTGACGCAGGCGGGCCAGCAGAATGTCCTGCACGGCGCGGCCGGTCGCGTCGGCCGCATGCAACACACGGCGTCGCGAATGGCCGCCCTCTCGGGTCAGGTGAAATGCACCGCCTTCCAGATCGAACGGCGCGCCCTGGTCGATCAACCAGCGCAAGGACGCCGGCGCGGCTTCCACCACCTGTCGCACCACCGCTTCATTGCACAAACCCGCGCCCGCCACCAACGTATCGCGGACATGCTCATCAAAACTGTCTTCCTGGCTCATCACTGCGGCGATACCCCCTTGCGCCCAGTAGCTTGAGCTGTCCTCTGGCGATTTCTTGGTAACGACCAGCACCTTCATGCTGGCCGGCAAGGAAAGCGCCAAAGTGGTGGCGGCCAGACCAGAACCAATAATGAGAACGTCGTAGCGATGCATATTGAATGACAGTGGTAAACGTAGATGGCAAAAGACCACATGGCTTCTACCCCGAAAGCAGGCGGTTATACTCGCCCGCTTGATGAATCATAGGTTAAGTCGGGGCTGATGATGTCCAGACGAACGGGTTCAACCATCTTGCGGACATCGGGCGGATAAAATCGCCACCGCGTTCAACTCAGGGACAGAAATGAGCGACCGGGACATTGACCTCCAGTTAGTCGAGCGGGTACGCCAAGGCGACCAGCAGGCTTTCGGGATTTTGGTCGAAAAATATCAACGCAAACTCTTGCGCCTGCTTTCTCGCATGGTGCGAGACCAGCATGAAATCGAAGATATCGCGCAGGAAGCCTTCATCAAGGCGTACAAAGCGCTGCCGCAGTTTCGCGGTGACGCCGCCTTTTACACCTGGCTTTATCGCATCGCCATCAACACCGCCAAGAACTACCTGTCTTCCCGCGGACGCTCCATGCAGACCGTCTCGGACCAGGCCTTGAACGATGATGACGAACCGGACGAACGCCTGGCCGCACAAGATATCGGCAACCCGGAAACGGAACTCTTGTCGAAACAAGTAGCCATAGCCATCAATCAAGCGGTGGACGCGCTGCCGGCGGAGCTCCGCCAAGCGATTACTCTGCGAGAAATTGAAGGCATGAGTTATGAAGAGATTGCAGAAACCATGGCCTGCCCGATCGGCACGGTTCGATCCCGAATCTTTCGCGCGCGGGAAGCGATCTCACTCAAACTGCGTCCAATTCTGGGCACACCGGACGACAAAAGGTGGTAGCGATGACATTACATGCGATGACGAACCAGACAATGCACACACAATCCGAACCGAATGATATGCAGGCGCAAACACTTTCCGCCTTGATCGATGGTGAACTGTCCGATGAGATGGCGAATCTTGCCATCAAGCAACTGATCGCCAATGACGCGGTGCGCGGGCATTACACCCACTACATCGCCATTGGCGATGCGATGCGCGGTTTGACTGACCAACCCAGTGGCTTTACCAATCGGGTCATGGCAGCGCTGGAAAAAGAACCGGTCGTTCTTGCGCCGGTACGCAAAGCCGGCAACCGACGCCCGGCGCTGTGGCTGGCGGCCGCCGCCATGACGGCGATCACCTGGGGCTTGTGGCAAAGCATTCCGAGCACGCAAATCAACGCCCCGATGGCCAGCCTGCGGCAACCCAGCATTCAATCGAGCGATGCACAACCTTATCTGGCCGCGCATCAAGATTTCGCGCAAGCGGTCATCTCGGAGCCGGAAATGCAGTTCAGCAAAGCCTCGCTTGAGGTACGCCAATGAACGGCCGGGTGACCAGATTGCTTGCGGCGGGCTGGCTAGCCGCGCAACCGATGTGCTTTGCCCAGGCCGGAGAAATCCTTGTTGGCAACGATGCCGCGATATTGCTGCAACGCATGTCCGATGCGGCGCGACGGGTGCCCTACGAAGGTGTTTTTGTTGTGCAAAATGGCTCCGCCATGCAGACCCTGTCCATCTTCAATCGGCCGACCGGGATGGCGAAGGAAAGTCGGCTCGCCGCGATGGATGGCATTCAACGTGAAATTCGCTGCAGCAAGAACGGTTCCATCAGCCTGGTGACCAAGGGTGGTCATGTGAGCCTGGAAAAACGCTTGAACAGCCGCCATTTCCCTGACCTTCTGCCTCCCAATGCCGCCCAGTTGGCCACCTTCTATGATGTCAGACTAGGTGAACCGGCACGCGTCGCCGGACTCGAATGTCAACAGGTCGAACTGACGCCGAAAGATGCCTTCCGCTGGGGCTATATGCTGTGCGCCGAGAAGAACAGCGGCTTGCCGCTGAAGGCGGCAATGTTCAACGCCAGCAACCAACCTCTGATGCAATACGCCTTTGCCGAAGTGCGCATTGGCGGTTCGCCGAAGCGCGAGGCCGAAGCCACGCCGACCAACCGACCGGCGCAAGCAGCTTCCGACTCGGCGCGTCCGATTGGCGCCGAAAGCGTCAGCGTGAAAAACCTGCCGCCAGGATTCACCCGCATCACGGCGGTAAAACGCACCCTACCCAACAAACCCGGTGAAGTTGAGCACTGGGTTTTCAGCGACGGCCTGACGCATATTTCCCTTTTTCTTGAACCCGCCGCTCAACCGATCGAAAGCATGCGTGGACAAAGCAAGCTGGGCATGATCAACATGGCGAAGCGCCAGGTCGGCTCGATGCAGGCCACCATCCTCGGTGATGCTCCCTGGGCCGCGATCGAAGCGATTGCGATGGGTCTCGAGGCGCGTCCTGAAACCGTAGCCGCGCATGGAGCGGCACGGTGATCGAATCACCCGCGCGCATTCGTCGCATCGACGGCGATACCGCCTGGGTGGTCAGCGAAGCGCCCTCTTCCTGCGGCGTCTGCGCTGGCAAGGGTTGTGGTTCTTCAATATTCGCCCGCTTCTGGCATGCCGATGAAGCCGAATTTCCGGTGTCGAACCCGATTGGCGCCACGACTGGAGAAGCGGTCGTCATCGGCCTGCCGGATGGCGTATTGCTGCACGCCGCGCTGGCCAGTTACGGTCTTGCATTATTGCTGTTGCTGACCGGCGCGGCTGTCGGCGCGTATTTTTTTGGGGAACCTGGCGCCATCGGCGGCGGTCTCTCCGGCCTGCTGCTGGCGGGGTTGCTGCTCAAATTCAAATCGGGGTCGCAAGCAAACCAGAGGCCCGTCCCGGTCATCCTGCGACAGGGCACAACCAGCGGTTGCAAGAAAACCTGATTTTTTGTCTTTAGTAACATTTTGCGAGGTGTGACATGAACAAATGGTTAGCCCTGTTTGGCCTGACGCTCAGCCTGGTTGCGGGTGGCGCGACCGCGCAACTACCCGACTTCACCGATCTGGCGGAAAAACAATCTCCCGCCGTCGTCAATATCACCACCACTCAAGATAGCCGGCAACGCGCGCGAACCCGCCCGATGCCGGAACCGGAAGAAATGTTCGACTTTTTCCGCCGCATGATTCCGCCCGAAGGCCAGGCCATGTTGCCGCCCAAGCGCGGCCAGGGTTCCGGTTTTCTGATTTCATCCGATGGCTACATCCTCACCAACACCCACGTCATCGACGGTGTTGACGAAGTCGTCATCAAACTCAACGACAAACGTGAATTCCGCGCCAAAGTCATCGGCACCGACACCCGCACCGACATCGCGCTGATCAAGATCAACGCCACCAATCTGCCCTCCGTCCGCATCGGCGACCCGAGCAAACTGCGGGTCGGTGAATGGGTGCTCGCGATCGGCGCGCCGTTCGGTTTCGAAAACTCCGCCACTGCCGGCATTGTTTCCGCCAAAGGACGCAGCCTGCCGCAAGAAAATTACGTCCCCTTCATTCAGACCGACGTCGCCGTCAATCCCGGCAATTCAGGCGGCCCGTTGTTCAACCTGCGCGGCGAAGTGGTCGGCGTGAACTCGCAGATCATTTCTCGCTCCGGCGGTTACATGGGGCTGTCTTTTGCCATTCCCATCGATGTCGCCATGGACGTGGCGGAGCAACTGAAGACCCGCGGCAAAGTCAATCGCGGTCGACTCGGCGTGGTGATTCAGGAAGTCACCGCCGACCTCGCCGAATCTTTCGGCCTGGGCGAGTCGAAGGGCGCTTTGGTCGCCGATGTCGAAGCCGGTAGCCCGGCCGAAAAAGCCGGTCTGCAAGTCTCCGACATCATCCTGGAATTTGATGGCAAGACGATCAATTCCTCCATTGATTTGCCCCGCATGGTCGGCGCCACCAAGCCCGGCCAACGCTCCACCCTCACCATCTGGCGGAAGGGCGAGCAGCGCAACATCAGTGTCAAGATCGGCGAGATGGCGGATGAAAAGGTTGCCGCGAAAGCGCCTGAAAGCAAGCCGACCAACCGCGCCGGCCTGGCGGTGAGCGAACTTACCCGCGAGCAGAAAAGCATCCTGAAAATCAGCAATGGCGTACTCGTCGACGAAGTTTCCGGCCCCGCCGCTCGCGCCGGCATTCAATCCGGCGACGTCATCGTGGCCGTCAACAATCGCGAAGTGAACACCCCGGATGAACTCGCCCGCCTGGTCGATGACACCACGCGCAAAAGCGCCGCGTTACTGGTGAAACGGGGCGAGAACGCGCATTACGTCTCTCTGCGCCTGGAAAAATAAACACTTTGCGCAATCCTGATGGCGGGCTTGTCCCGCCATTATTTTGTCAAACGCATGCAGACATGATCGAACTCACCCTGTACCACCGACCAGGCTGTCATCTATGCGACGACATGCGAGACGCGTTGCTTGCAGTGCAAGCAACGCTTGATTTTCAGCTCCGCGACATCGACATCGACGACGCCCCTGACCTGCGCGCGCGCTATGGCGTGCGCATCCCGGTGCTCTGCCTGGGCGAACAGGAAATCTGCCATTTCCAGTTGAATCCGGTCGCCTTGAGAGAAGCGCTGGAAGGCGGCTAAGTCCCTGTCGTTTCAGGTAAAATCCGCGCCCATTCTTTGTCAAGAGGCACGTTTGCGTGCCTCAAGTTTTTCATGCGCAACCCGCTGATCCGCAATTTTTCCATAATCGCCCACATCGACCACGGCAAATCCACGCTGGCCGATCGCATCATCCACAGTTGCGGCGGCCTCGCCGACCGCGAGATGGAAGCGCAGGTGCTCGACTCGATGGATCTGGAGCGCGAGCGCGGCATCACCATCAAGGCGCAGACCGCCGCCCTGCTGTACAAGGCGAAAGACGGCCAGGAATATCAACTCAACCTGATCGACACCCCCGGCCACGTCGATTTCTCGTATGAAGTATCACGCTCGCTGTCGGCGTGCGAAGGCGCGTTGTTGGTGGTTGACGCCTCGCAGGGCGTCGAAGCGCAAACCGTCGCCAACTGCTACACGGCAGTAGAACTCGGTGTCGAAGTCTTCCCGGTGCTGAACAAGATCGACCTGCCCTCGGCCGCACCGGAACGGGTGATGCAGGAGATCGAAGAGATCGTCGGCATTCCCGCCGACCATGCAGTGCATTGTTCGGCCAAAAACGGCATCGGCATCATTGATGTGCTGGAAGCGGTGGTGAAGTACATTCCGCCGCCGCGTGGCGATGAAGACGCGCCGCTGAAAGCGCTGGTGATCGACTCCTGGTTCGATAACTACGTCGGCGTCGTCATGCTGGTGCGCGTCGTCGATGGCATCCTGAAGCAGAAGGACAAGATTCGCCTGATGGCTGCCGGCGTCGACTATCTGGTCGAGAACGTCGGCGTGTTCACGCCGAAGTCGCTGCCGCGCACGCAACTTTCCGCTGGCCAGGTCGGCTTCGTCATTGCCGGCATCAAGGAACTCAAGCACGCCAAGATGGGCGATACGCTGACCCTTGCCGCCAACCCGGCCGCCGAGGCGTTGCCCGGTTTCAAGGAGATTCAGCCGCAGGTGTTCGCCGGTTTGTATCCGGTGGAATCGCATGAATACGATAGCCTGCGCGACGCGCTGACCAAGCTGCAACTGAATGACGCGGCCTTGCGTTTCGAGCCGGAAACCTCGCAGGCGCT
>JAIFKV010000228.1 GCA_020049415.1 Betaproteobacteria bacterium | reverse complement strand
TCGCAACAACACGGAGTGCGACCTTTAAAGGCGCCCCGACTTTTCTACCCACAATCAAGGAGCAAACCATGGCAATGAGTTTCAACAAAACTGCAGATCATGAATGGACGCTGAATGTTTGCGGCTATACCTGCCCGCATCCGCAGATGTACACCAAGAAAGCGCTGCAAAAGATGGAAAGCGGCGATCTTCTGAACCTGGTGTTCGACAACCCCTCATCAGGTGAATCCATCCTCGCGATGTGCGATGCCGAAGGCAACGATCTGCTTGATCGCCAGGAAGGCGGCGGTTCCTTCACCTGGAAAATCAAGAAAGCCTGAGCCATGCAACTAGGCATAGTCATTACCGATGAAAGCTATCTTGCCGTCGCCAACGCACTGTTCGACGCAGCGGCGGCGCGGGGTTGGGAAACCCAGTGTTTCCTCACCGATAGCGGGGTCAATTTGCTCGCCGATGCCGGTTTTATCGAGCGCGCCAAAGCCTGTCCCAATAGCGTCTCGCTGTGCGAGCACAGCGCGGAGCGTTATTCGGCAGGCCGATTCGATCTGAAACTGCTGGGTGACATCGTCATTGTCGGCGGTCAGTACCAGGATGCCGAACTCGTGCGCAAGTGCGACAAGGTTCTGGTTTTTTAAGGGAACAACATGGCGGATCAAAAAAACATTTTGATGTTGGCGCTGGACAAGAAAGTCGAGGCGTTGCGCATGGCCAGCGGCCTGACGCTGCTCGACGACGTGGTCAGCATCGCTACCTGGGGCAAGTTGCCTGAGGAGAAAGAAGTCGCGGAGCAGATGGAAGCGCTCGAGTTCGCCGAAGTGCCATTGGTTGAACTCGACCCCGCGAAGGATGCGTTAGCGGTGCTGGCGCAACAGATCATCAACAGTGATGTGGTGTATTGCGTATGAGCACAGGAAAAAAGATTTTACTGATCAATCCCGCTTCGGCGACGGCAATGCCGGGTCTGGCGGAAGCATTGCGCGCCGCTGGCGCCGAAGTTCAGGAAATGCATCTGGGTGACTACGGCGCGCTGCTTGATGCGCTCGAACAGGATTGGATGCCGGTGGTGTTGAAGTCACCGGCAGCTTGAAGAGGTTTGGCTCGCGACTTTGGTCGCGGTGGAGGTTGCGCATGACTGGGACAAAGCGGTTTCGTTTTGTCCTCAGTGGGCCAGCCATTAATGGGCGCGTCGCTTTGCAGTTTGGCGGGGACGGCGCGGGCTTGAGTTTTGATGGAGGAATTTCGATGAACATGCGCATCAACAATAGCTGGGCTGGCTTGTCCGCCCTGGTAATCGCCCTCGGACTGCACGGTTGCGGCGGAGATGAAGACAAAACGGCGGTGGCTACCCAGGTTACGGTGAATACACCGGCAATGCTGGCGCAGGCTTCCGCCGATAACTATGACGAAAACGTCAACGGACTGGTCACCGCCGCCACGCTGAAGCGCTGGAAGGACGACTGGGCGGGTGAGCGTGCCAAGCTGGGTCTGACCGGCAAGTTGATTGTGTTTCAGGTCACCGCCGGGCCGATCGAAGGGATGGACCCAACCAAGGCCGTCAGCGCCACCAATCCCGCCAACCCTGATGCAGCCATCAGCACCAAGCATGCACCCTATATAAAACCCGGTTCGGCCAATGTGTTTGTCCGCAAAGCGTGGTGCCGGACGGGGCGCAGATGGACGGCCTGATGAAGAAATACAACATCGATCCAGCTAACGACATGATCGTCGTCGCCATGGGTACCGGCAGCAATCCCAACGCCATGGGACAAGGCCGGGTCTGGTATGCGTTGCGCTACTGGGGGATGGACAAGAAAAATCTGGCCCTGCTCAACGGTGGTAATCAATGGGTCGTCAACAACGGCTTGACGGCAGCCGATTTTCAGTACACCGCAAATACGCCGACCAACGACGGCATTAAATCGGTCAAGAACCTGAAGGTCGACAACACCCAACTTCAGGCGACAGTCGAAGACATGTTGCGCATTCTTCCCTCCACTGACACCAACGTGAAGAACGATGGTGTCCTGATCTGGGATGCCCGCAGCATGTCGCAATACAGCGCTGGCGAAATGGTGGAATTTTCTGAAGACACCAATTCCGATACCGCTGGAAGCCAGTCCTGTACCACCGGATTCTGTACGCCGGTCAACCCGAACAACTACATGTGGACCTTCCAGTTCGGCGGCTCGCGTCAAGGTCACCCCAACGGCACGATGCAGGTGCAATACACCCACTTCCTCGATCCGGCCAAGGGATACAGCTACCGTCCCAAAGCCTTTTTGGCGAAGTTGTTGAACGGCGGCGTCACCACAGCACAGGATGTGGCTGATGGCAACGCGACAGTGGCCGGAGTCGGTTTTGTCGATGGTTCCTATGGTTTGGTGGGCGAGGGCAATGCCTATCAGCCGGGTGACACACTCTATGTCTATTGTGAAACCACCTTCCGGGCGATGATTACCGGCATGGCCAGCACGGTGATCCTCGGCAAACCCACCCGTTTCTACGACGGCGCGATGGTCGAATGGAATTCATTGACCTACACCACCGACAAGAACGGCAACAACATCCTGCCGAGCGACTCGCCATGGCGTACCGACCTCCGCTCGTTCTATCGGTTGGCAACCAGCAACACCCTGGTCAACACGCGCACGATTACCAACGCCTATGCGACATCAACCAACGCAGGGGTCAACGCCGACAAAGCCTACAAGACCGGTGAAAGCGTGGCTTCTGGCGGTGGCGGTGGCGGTGGTAGCGGCGCACCAGCGAATCCTTGCGGTGGCTAATGCCTGATTGAACTTGCGGCATACTTTCCGGCCCACGTATTTTGCGTGGGCCGTTTTCATTGGTGAAATGCTATGAGCGCCTGCTCCGATCCTTTATTGCGCCACTGGGCGCTGTTTGTTTTTATAGCGGTCGTGTTGGTTGGCTGCGGTGATGCATCGAAGCCAGCGCCGCCGCCGGTGGAGCAGGATTTTCTCGCCCGCCATTGGGCCGATCCATTGCCGCCGCAAGGCCCGCCACCGACATCCTTTTCGCCGCAGGAAGCCTCGCTCAGTCCTGATAGTTGCGGCCAATGCCATCGCGAACAATTCAATGGCTGGAGCGCCAGCCTGCATAGCAAAGCGATGGGACCAGGGTTGTTGTGGCAGTTGCAACTGATGGATCAAGATCAGGGCAATCGTTGCTTGCGCTGTCATACGCCACTGGCGGAGCAGAAAGCGCTGCTGGCGCTGGAACTGGGCTGGCCTAACGCCCCCAAGCAAGCGCCGCCAGCGTATGTCAGCGCCGATCTTGGGCATCGCGGTCTGATCTGCGCCGCGTGTCATGTGCGAGAACATCGGCGCTATGGCCCACCCGCGCGCGGCAGTGTGGTGCGTAGCGGGGTCACTCCCGACGGATCGCATACGGATTCGGCCACCACCACCCGGTCATCGGATGGCACCGACAGATCGACCCACAACCCTTATGCGCCGCATGGCGGCTTTACCGTCGCAGCGGCATTTCAGGACAGCCGGTTCTGCGCCCACTGCCACCAGTTCCCCGAAGATGGCCCGCGCATCGCCGGCAAACTGCAAGAAGATACTTATCAACAATGGCTCGCCAGCCCGTATGCCAAAGAAGGCGTCGGCAAACAGACGTGCCAGACCTGCCACATGCCGGATCGCCGGCATCTCTGGCGTGGCATTCATGATCCGGAAATGACGCGGCGGGCGATCGACGTATCGCTCAAACTGGTCAAGCTTGACAACGGCGGCTATGAAGCGCGCGCGGTTGTTCGCAACAGCGGCGCCGGTCATCACTTTCCAACCTACATGGTGCCGAAGGTCGAACTGCTTTTTTATCGGCATGACAAACGTGCCGGATCGCGTGAAGTCGGCCGTTACATCATTGGCTGGCAAGTCGATACGCCAATCAAGCAGGAACAATTCGACACCCGCATCCCCGCCGGCGAGTCGCGTGAATATCGACAAGGATTTACCGCCACAGAAAACGACGACTGGGAGATGGAACTGGTGATGCGCGTCGCGCCCGCCGAACATTACGAACGTATTTATCGCGATAGCCTCAGCCACAGCGACAAGTTACCGCCGACGGCAGTGCCTTTGTTACGGCGGGCGCTGGCCGAAGCGGAGGCGAAGCGTTACGAACTGTTGCGTCTGAAGGCGCGTCCGGCCGGCTGAATCGGCCAACCAGACGAATCCGCGATTGCAATTTGAAAGATTGCGCCCCGCCAGCTTGTCTGTGCAATCCGCCTGATCTTTCTGAAACAGCCCAAGTAATTGATTTTATAGACTAATAGCAGTTGGCATAACTTGTGCTTATAGAGATTGTCGAGAAGACAAATGCGAATTGGATTTCCATGCCAAACCGATGTATTGCAACCCTTGCGGCTTTAGCTGTGCTGATGGCGGCGGCCAATGTCGGCGCAGCTGAAAAAAGTCAATCCAGGCTTAAATTTCGTGGCAAAGGGCCTGTCTGTTCATGCGCTTCAGGCATGAGCGAGGCGGATATACAAAAGGCAATGGAAGCCCGATTCGCTCAACCGGAAGACGTTCGCGGCAACGCTTTGGACGATCTTTCAGCTAACCGTGACGAGCAAAGGAGAAAGGTAGATGAAGCGCAACCAAGATAAGGGTGGTCTGTTTGGGAAAATCTGGCGGGGCGGCATCTTGCTGTCCGTGCTTGGCCTGGGTATCGCCTTGTTTGCTGGCGCGTTCAGCATGCACAGTGAAGATCAGGCGGTAGTCGCGGATGCGGGTTGGGGTGGGGAAGCGACTTCGGCGCTGGTGCAAGGGGCGATTCGCATTTCCCCGATCGCGCTGGCCAACGCATGTGGTCTGGGGGCGTCGAGTTGTTTCAAATGCCACAACGGCACGCGCGCGGCAAAGGCGAACATGGATCCGGTGAAGTCCCCTTGGCATGCTCAACACGGCAAGGTGAACAACTCCTGCGTCGGCTGCCACAAGGGAAATTCTCGTCTGATGAAAGAAGAAATGGCGCATGCAAAGATGATTGCAAAGCCAAGAGACAACTCGGCTGGCGTCTGTGCCAGCTGTCATTCGGGCGACCTGAGCAAAGTGCAGGGCGCTTATCACGCCACCCCAGGAGCGAAGTAACATGAAAAAACTCTTCCAAGCGCACCAATCCGTCAAACCGCTGTCCCGGGCCTGTGCGATCAGCCTTCTTGCCGGCTTTTTTCCGCTCAGCGCAATGGCTGGACCGACCATCGCCTTTGGTGAGCAAGGTTCGCTGACACTGGGCTACTCGCTGCAAGGCTGGCTGCAACAAAAGAGTTTCACCTCGCCGACCGATTCCGGCTCATCGACTGACGCTTTTTTGCGTCGTAACCGGCTCACCTTCACCGGCCAGTACAACGACTACGTTGGTTTCTACGCCCAGATCGAAGCCGGCAACGACAGCAAGATTGGCGATGACAATAAAAGCATCTATTACCGCGATGCCTACGTAACCCTGGATTACCGCGATGATCTGCGCTTCATCGTCGGCCGCTTCAAGAACACTTTCTCGCGCGAGAATCTGGAAGCCTGTCTGGAACCGCTGACGATGGATCGCGCTGAAGTATTGTCGTACACCCCGTTTGGCGGCAGTCGCGATACCGGTCTGGCCATCTGGGGCAACCTGATGGACGCGAAATTCCAGTATCGCCTCATGATCGCCGACGGTCGCGAGGGAGAAGAAGTCGCCAAAGACAACCCCCGCCTGACCGCTCGGGTGCATTACAGTTTCTGGGAGCCGGAATTCAATTACGGTTACCTTGGCACCTATCTTGGAACGCAGAAAGTGCTGACCATCGGCGCCGCCGTGGACAAGCAGGATGGCGTCGCCTATGCCAACTACCCCTCCCGCTCCGACATCAAGGATTACAGCGCCTGGACGGTGGATGCGTTCATGGAGTTGCCGACGGCTAGTGGCGTCTACACCGTGTCGGCAGCCGTCTTCGAATACGACACTGGCGATGCGTTCAGTCAGACTTCCGACCCGGCGCTTACTGTCAATAGCGATCTGAAGGGCTATTACGTCAAAGCCGGTTACATGTTGCCCAACAAGGTTGGCAGCGGTCGCCTGCAATTCTTTGCCCGCCACGAAAGTTCTGATTACGGCGCCAAAACCGGCAATGTCGAGTATTTCGACCAGACTTGGGATGGCATCGGCGCCAATTACTATCTGGACGGGCAGAAGTTGAAGATCAGCTTCGAATACGCCAACGTCAGCTTCGATAACGAGCATCCGACCAATCCGGCTTTGCAAGATTACAATCAAGCCACTTTGGGCTTGCAGTTGCAGTTCTGATCAGCCTGAGCGGTTGAATCTCGCATACGGCCGCTCTTGATAGAGCGGCCGTATTGTTTTTAACGCGCATTAATCCTTCTCTTGAAGATAAATACCAACAAATCGTTGAGTGTCCCGGGCAAGGTAGCCAAATGCCATGTCATGCCAAAGGTCTCCGGAAAGCTGCTGCCAATTGCAATCGGCTTGCCCGCTGGTTTGCTGTATGCGTTTTTCGGTCAATACTGGCATGACTCGCAGCTGTTCTGGGTTTTCGGCGCGGCGCTGGTCGGATTGTTGAGTTTCCTGGCGGCGCGTCTGTTCGCCGAGATTGTCGCCATGCACTGTCTGGAGCAAGGCATCCACAACGTCCGCGAAGGGCTGCTGGAGCCCACCCTGGTCGGGCCTTGGGGCTGGACTTCGGTGGGGCGGCTGATACCGGAATTCAACACCACCATCTCAACCCTGCAGCTGATGTTTCAGACCGTAGAAGAATGCCAGGGGCGCTTTCTCAATGAGCGCAATCGCAGCAACACCATCCTGCAAAGCCTGCCTGGCGCTTTGCTGAGTCTTGCCGATGATCTGCGCGTCACCATCGCCAATCGCCAGGCGGAGACGCTGTTTGGTTTTCCGCCGGGCGGCTTGATCAATGCCAATTTGTTCGAATTGCTTGATCTCAACGAGCGCGATCGAGAATTGCTGCGCGACGCGTTCTTGTACAAACACACCATCCGCAGCCAGGAAATCAGCCTCAAGGTTGGCGGCAAAAGCCGGTATTTTTCGCTCAATCTCGCCTTCTACAACGTCGATGAAAACGACATGGGCGGGGTACTGATATTGCAGGACATCACCGAATATCGGCAGCTGATGGAAAGCGTGGCGACGCGCGAGAAACTGGTTGCCATGGGCCAGCTCGCGGCGGGCGTGGCGCATGAATTGAATACTCCGCTGGGCAACATCCTCGGATATGCGCAACTGCTCGACCGAGGCGCAGCCGGCTATCCGAAGTTGTCCGGCTATGCCCGCATCATCGCCGAGGAGACGCAGCGTTGTTCGAGCGTGGTGCAAGAGTTGCTCAACTACGCGCGCAAGGATCAGTGCAGCGGCGAAACCTGCGACCTCAACCAGCTTGCTCAAGAACTCACCGACACCTTCATCAACTGTCGTTTGAAGCGTTATCGCATCGAAATCGCGCTCGAACCGAGTCCGGGAAAGTTGATCGTGGAAGGCGGCTGCGGCCAGCTTGACATCGTACTCAGCAACTTGATCAGCAATGCCATCGCCGCCCTCGACAAAACCACGATGCCGCGCATCGTGGTGCAAACCTGGGCGGAGGAAGGTTATGCGGCGATTGCCATCGCCGACAACGGCCCTGGCGTGCCAGCTGACATTCGCAACCGTTTATTCGATCCTTTCTTTACCACCAAGGATGTAGGTCAAGGCTCCGGCCTTGGTCTCTCCATCAGTCAGGCCATCGTGACCAAGCGCGGCGGTTTCATCGCTTACGACTCCGAATATCGGAAAGGCGCGCGTTTCATCATCAAATTGCCGGCTGTCGATCTGGAACGCATGCAGTCATGAAACAGGAAAACACCAAGGACAACGCCAAGGACAACGCCGACGAAGGCAAGGCCAAAGTCGCGGCCGCCGAACAGACGCCGACCATTCTGGTCACCGAAGATGATCGCAACATGCGTGACCTGATCATCGCGGTGCTGTCCGAATCCGCAATGAAGTTCAAGGTCGCCAGCGCCGAAAATGCGCATGAAGCGATGGACTTCCTGGAAAACAATGATGCTGCGGTGGTGCTTACCGACTTGCGCATGCCCGGCGCGGATGGACTCGATCTGCTGAAGTTTGTAAAGACCCGCGATGCGCAGATACAGGTGGTGATGATCACCGGCTATGGCAGCGTCGAATCCGCTGTTGCCGCCCTCAAGGAAGGCGCTTATGACTATGTGCAGAAACCTTTCGACACCGTTAAATTGCTTGGCGTGGTGGAAAAGGCGCTGGCGTTCTACCTGCTCTCGACAGAGAACCAGCGTCTGCGTCAGCAGCGGCGCGCCTATCAGGAAAGCGGTGAAATCATCGGCCAGTCGCAGGCCAAAGAGTTGGTCGATCGCCTCATCGACGCCGCCGCAACCTACGACTCCAGCGTACTGATCTTTGGCGAAAGCGGTTCAGGCAAGGAATTGGTAGCACGCCAGATTCACCAACGCGGCAAACGGCGCGACAAAGCTTTCGTTGCCATCAACTGCGCCGCAATCCCGGAAAATCTCATCGAAAGCGAACTCTTCGGCTTTCGCAAGGGGGCTTTTACCGGCGCGGAGCGCAACAAACTCGGTTTGTTCGAAGTCGCCGATGGCGGCACTTTGTTTCTCGACGAAATCAACAACGCACCGATGGCGCTGCAGGCCAAATTACTGCGTGTGTTGCAGGACGGCAGTTTCTATCCGACAGGCGCCATCGATCCCATCCATGTCGATGTCCGTGTGCTCGCCGCGAGTAATCGCCAGATTCCGGACTTGATGGAAAAAGGCCTGTTTCGCGAAGACCTTTTTTATCGCTTGTCGGTCATGGAAATCAGCGTTCCGCCACTACGTGAAAGAAGAGAAGATATCGCACTGCTGACTTATTACTTTCTCAACAAGCATGCCTCCAGGCTGGACAAACACATTTCCGGTGTCAGTACCGCTGTGCTCGGCACCTTGATGCGTTACGACTGGCCAGGCAACGTGCGCGAACTGGAAAACGTGATTCAACGCATGATCATCCTGTCCGAAACGGCGCACATCGATGCCGATGTATTGCCGCCACGCCTGACCGAGCAGAAAGATCCGCGCGGTAGGGCGCTCGACTACCTGCCACCGCAGAGTCTGGATGAAGTTGAAGCCTATTTCATTCGCAAAACGCTACGCGAAACGAATGGCGACCGGGCGTTGGCAGCGGAAATTCTGGGCATCGACAAATCAACCTTGTGGCGCAAGGTCAAGCGTTATGGCATCGAGGAGTAAAGCGGTTCGTCTGGCGCGGCTTTCAAAGCGTGTGCAAACGTGTTGCTTATTCTTCCTTGCGCCGGCCTGTGTGCAAATCCGAGGCTGACGAACTATCATTTCTCCGCCGGCTTTTGAAGTTCAAAATTTTTTAAAGCAGGGCTAAAGTTCCGCTTGGTCCGGTCGCTATCCCCACCACGATATCTTTTTGTACAACTTTTTGGTTTGAATTCTTGCCCGGTATCAAGTGACTTGTTTTTTTTATTCGCCAGGTTGGCTGCAAATGGTTTTAAATGCAGCCGTATGGCGCAACGCATACAGAGGTCGAAGTGAAAACCATTTTTCTGGTCGACGATTCCGCGACAGTTCTTATCAGCACTTCCAGCATTCTCACCAAGGCTGGATATCAAGTTGAAAAGGCTTCTTCCGCCGAGGAAGCAATGACCAAATTCAAAGCCGGGTTGAAACCCGATCTGTTGATTACCGACCTCAACATGCCAGGCATGAACGGTATCGAACTGATCAAACAGGTCCGGCAGATGCCGAATTACCGTTTCATGCCGATCTTGTTGCTGACCACCGAATCGCAACAATCCAAACGCGCTGATGCAAAAGCGGCGGGCGCTTCCGGTTGGTTGGTGAAGCCGGCGACGGCGGATGAATTGCTCAATACGATCAAATTGGTGATTAAGTGAATGACAGTCACATAAAGCCGGTTTTTCTCCGGCGTATTACGGGCGTTTCGCTGGCCACCGCTGTTCTGCTGGGGGGGCTGGTGGCATTCGGCGAACAGACCGTGCATGAAAGGCTGGACTGGATTTTCCACTCCTTGCCGTTTGGTCATGCGATTAGCATCACCGTTCTGGTTCTGTTCGCGTTCGCCATGCAAGCGGTGTTTTCAATGCTGTTTTTTCGCGACCCCAGCCTGGGCGTCTCGCAGTTTGAACTGACTGATGCGGCGAACTGGAAAAGCACCTTCACCGCGATGGAAAAAGTGGCGAATGAATTGCAAAGCGTTCCCGCTTTCAATCAGGTTGTCTGCAACCAGCTATCCAGCGTTGCCACCGAAACCGAAGCCGCCGCGCTGACCATCATGGAGCGACTGCAAGTGGTCGATGGTTTGATTACCGACCTGCAACAATATGTTGGCAAGACCTCGAAAGAATCGAGCGAAGTACTGGCCAGTTCGGAGTCGCGTCTTGATTCCAACCGCACCTTGATCGACTCGATGCAAGCCCACATCCAGTCGCGTATTGCGGCGACCCGTGAAGAACAAGCGCGCATCACCCATGTGGTCAACGAGGCGCGCTCACTGGAGTCGCTGATCGACCTGATCAAACACATCGCCGGACAGACCAATCTGCTGTCGCTCAATGCCGCCATCGAAGCGGCCCGCGCGGGTGAGCAAGGGCGAGGCTTCGCGGTGGTTGCCGACGAAGTACGCAAGCTGTCAGACCAGACCAGCGAGGCGGTTTCGAAAATCCGCGACGGCATCCTTACCGTGGCCTCCAGCATTGAAAACGAATTCAAGGAAAAACTCGCCCAGGCCAGCGCCAACAGCGAAACGCAGACGCTGGAGCAGTTCGCCAACCAACTCACCGAAATGGGTGATCGCTACGCCGAACTGGTCACGCGCGAAGGCGATGTACTGGCGCAGATCAACCAGACCAGTTCTTCCTTGTCCAGCATGTTCATGGAAGTCATGGCCAGCATTCAGTTTCAGGACGTTACCCGGCAGCAGGTCGAACATGTAATGAGCGCATTGCATCGGCTGGATACGCATCTGGCGCTGCTGTTGCAGCAATTGAACGATCCTTCCGCGGCGGTCAATATCAAGCCGCTGGCGCAACATCTGAATGAAATGTTCGACGGGTATGTGATGGATAAACAACGTAATCAGCACAGCCAGGCTTTTGCTTCCGGCGCTTCATCTCGTGGCGGCAACAACGGCGGCAACAGCGGCGGCGGCCCGAAAGTGGAGTTGTTTTAAGCAAGTCTATCGGCCCGCTCGCGGGCCTCCAGCGGGGAAGGAAACTGACCATGCAAGAAACTTTACCCCCTCTCGCTCTTGAAGGCGCGCTGACCATCTACCGCGCCCAGGAACTCAAAGAGCAACTGATGAGCGCGGTGCAAACCAATCCGGAGTTGCATCTTGATCTGTCCCAGGTCACCGAAATCGACTCGTCCGGTTTGCAGGTGTTGTATCTCGCCAAGCGAGAAGCCGCTCGCGCCAACCATGCCTTGCGCATCGTCGCGCACAGTGATGCGGTGCGCGAAGTCTTCGACCTGTGCAACATGAATGCCTATTTTGGTGATCCCACACTCATTCCGGCGCAGAAACCTTGCCGGCAACCTCAGTAGCGCCGAAGACCCAGGAGCCATCCTATGGATGAGTTAAGACAAGCTTATATCTCTGAAAGCCAAGAACTCCTCACCAGTCTGGATGAGAACCTGCTGCGTCTGGAGCAGAATCCCGGCGACGCCGACGCGCTGAATGCGGTATTTCGGGCCGCTCACACCATCAAGGGGGGGGCGGGCGTGGTCGAGTGCGACTACATCGTCAGCTTCACCCACGTGGTGGAAAACGCCCTCGATGGCGCGCGTGAAGGGCGCATCAAGGTCGATGGCGACTTGATCCAATTGCTCCTCGCCAGCGGCGACCACATCACCCAGTTGCTTGAGTTCGCGGTAGATCCAGAACTTCGTCCGGATGCGCAGACCCTGGCGCGTGGCGAAGCCTTGCTGGACGGCTTGCGCAAATATTCGCCCGAAGCCAAGCGCGATGAGAGCGGCATGGCCAATGCCGACGCGCATATCGAAAGCAGCGGCGGCGGCCTGGTCGGACACGATTGCTGGCATATCTCGATCCGTTTCGGTGAAAACGTCCTGCGCGAAGGCATGGATCCGCTTTCCTTCCTCCGCTACCTCTCCGGTTTCGGCGAAATCGCCCACCTTTCCACCTTGCTTGATGGCATGCCGAGTGCCGATTTGATGGACCCGGAAGGGTGTTATTTCGGCTTCGAGATCGATTTTCGTGCTGAAACCAGCAAGGAAAAAATCGAACGCGTATTCGATTTCGTGCGCGATTCCTGCCTGATCAATATCCTGCCGCCGTTCAGCCGGGTCAGCGAATACGTCAGTCTGATCATGTCGCTGCCGGAAGACGCCATGCGGCTGGGCGAAATTCTGGTGCAGGCCGGGGCAATCACCACGGCAGAACTGGACAAGAGTTTACAGTCCCAGCAGATTGATGAAGCGCAAGCCAAGGACAGCGACGAGGAAGAGCCGCACAAGGTTTCGCAACTTGGCGAGATCCTGGTCGAGCAGCATGTCGTGCAGAAAGAATTGGTCGAAGCCGCAGTGGTCAAGCAGGCCCAGGTCAGCGAGAAGAAGTCGCAGGAATCCAAACTTATCCGGGTTCAGGCCGACAAACTCGATCAGCTCATCAATCTGGTTGGCGAACTGGTCATCGCCGGGGCATCTGCCGCCATGCTGGCGCAAAAGGCGAAAGACGCCGCGATGTTCGAAGCCAACTCGGTGGTTTCCCGCTTGGTTGAAGAAATCCGTGATGGCGCACTACAGTTGCGGATGGTGCAGATCGGCGAAACCTTCAACCGCTTCAACCGGGTGGTGCGCGATGCCAGCCGAGATATGGGCAAGGATATCGAACTGGTCATCACCGGCGCAGAGACCGAACTGGACAAGACGGTAGTCGAAAAAATCGGCGATCCCTTGATGCATCTGGTGCGCAACGCGGTAGACCACGGCATCGAGTCAAAAGCCGTGCGGGCCGAGCATGGCAAGCCGGAGAAGGGCACGCTGCGGCTGAACGCCTTCCATGAGTCGGGCAGCATCGTGATTGAAGTCATCGACGATGGCGGCGGCCTCAACCGGGCAAGAATTCTCGCCAAGGCGGTCGAAAAAGGCCTGGTGGCGGAAGGCGCGGAAATGTCCGACCAGGATGTTTACAAACTGATTTTCGAACCCGGTTTTTCCACAGCGGCGCAGGTCACCAATCTGTCCGGCCGCGGCGTCGGCATGGATGTCGTAAGGCGAAACATCGAGGCGCTGCGTGGCAGCGTGCATATCGACAGCTTGCCCGGGCAGGGCACCAACATCTCCATCCGTCTGCCGTTGACGCTGGCCATCATCGACGGTTTCCTCACGGGTGTCGGCGAAGCGGCTTACGTTGTGCCGCTCGATCTGGTTGAAGAATGCATCGAACTGAACAGCGAAGCGGCGGACCGAAACTACCTCAATCTGCGCGGCGAGGTGTTGCCGTTCATCCGCCTGCGCCAGCAATTTGGCCATTCCGGACAGGTGCGCCGACGTCAAAGCGTGGTGGTGGTGCGCTACGCCGGCAAGCGGGCGGGATTGGTAGTGGATGAATTGATGGGCGAATTCCAGACCGTGATCAAGCCGCTCGGTCCGGTTTTCGCGCATTTGAAAGGCATCGCCGGCTCTACCATTCTGGGCAGCGGCGAAGTCGCTTTGATACTCGATGTACCCGCACTGATTGCACGTACCACAACCACCGGGGCTGAACATGCGCCGGAGCGACTGGGCCTGGTGGCCTGATCGCGTTCACTTAAGTTAAACAGGAGAAACAGTATGTTCAAGAATCTCAAGCTGGGCGTGAGACTGGCCATTGGTTTTGGCGTGGTGATGCTGCTGATGACCATCATCGGTGTAATCGGCGTCATGCGGGTGGCAGCCCTCGACGAATCTATCGATACGGTGGTTCAGGACCAGTTTCCGAAGACGGTAGAAGCCAACAACATGATCGATGGCATCAACATCATCGCCCGCGCCATGCGCAATGCCTTGTTGGTGGATGATCCCGCCGAGGTCCGTAAGCAAGTCGAGCGGATAAACGAGGCCCGCAAACGTATCGCGGAGAATCTCGAAAAGCTTGAAAAAACCATTCTCAGCGACGCAGGCAAGGAACGCCTGAAAGTCATGCTTGATACGCGCGCGGTCTATGTGGTCAGTCAGGACACCCTGCTGAAATTGTTTGATGAAGGCAAGATGGCGGAGGCCAAGTCATTTATGCTGGTGCAGATCAGGCCGCAGCAACAGGCTTATATTGATGCCGTCACCAAGCTGATCGACTTCCAGAGCGAATTGATGCTGAAGACCGGCAATGAAGCCGCCGAATTGGCCATCAGTACGCGTAACCTGATTCTGGCGCTGCTCGTGGTCGCGCTGCTTCTCGCTGTTGCCGCCGCCTGGTTGCTGACCAGCAGCATCACCGGTCCGACCCGGAAACTGGTCGATGCCAGCGACAAACTGGCCGCCGGCGACCTGAGTTTCAAACTGGATATCGATAGCAAGGACGAGATCGGCATACTCGCCAGGTCGGTTATTGCGATTCAGTCCAGCGTGCAGGCCATGGCGGCGGATGCCGTGATGCTCGCCGACGCCGCTGTGCAAGGCAAACTGGCCATCCGTGCCGACGCCAGCAAACACAAGGGCGATTATCAGAAAATTATCGCGGGTGTGAACAACACCCTGGATGCGGTGATCGGGCCGTTGAATGTGACTGCTGATTACGTCGACAAGATTTCCAAGGGGGTCATCCCGCCGATCATCACCGACAACTACAACGGCGATTTCAACCTCATCAAGGGCAACCTCAACAACGTGGTGAAGATGATGAGCGACCTGCTGGCGCAGACCGACATCGTTATCAAGGGCGCGGCCGATGGGCAGCTCGACAAGCGCGCCAACGCCGAGATGTTCGTCGGCGGCTGGAACCAGTTGGTCAAGGGCGTCAACGAAGCCATCACCAATATCGTCGATCCGCTCAATGTCACCGCCGACTACGTTGACAAGGTCGCCAAGGGCGTTATCCCGCCGACCATCACCACCGAGTACAAGGGTCAGTACAACCTGATCAAGATCAACCTGAACAACATGGTGAAGATGATGAGCGACCTGCTGGCGCAGACCGACATCATCATCAAGGGCGCGGCGGATGGCGAACTCGACAAGCGCGCCAATGCCGAGATGTTTGTCGGTGGCTGGAACCAGTTGGTCAAGGGGGTCAACGCCGCCATCACCAACATCGTCAATCCGCTCAACGTCACCGCCGGTTATGTCGATCGTATTTCCAAGGGCGACATCCCGCCGAAGATCACCGACCCCTACAGCGGCGACTACAACATCATCAAGAACAACCTCAACGCCTGTATCGATGCCGTCAACGCGCTGGTTAGCGATGCCAACATGCTGGCCGCCGCAGCGGTGGCCGGCAAACTCGAAACCCGCGCCGATGCCAGCAAGCATCAGGGTGATTTCCGCAAGATCGTCGCCGGCGTCAACGACACCCTCGACAACGTCGTCGGGCCGATCAACGAAGTGCGTCGAGTCATGGACGCGATGTCTGGCGGCGACATGACGCTGAGCATCACGCACGCCTATCAAGGCGATTTCGATGCCCTGAAGAACGCCATCAACAGCACGGTGAGCAAGCTTTCCGAGACCATCACCATGGTCAATACTTCCGCCGAATCGTTGAACAATGCCGCTGGTCAGGTGTCTTCCACCGCGCAAACCTTGTCGCAAGGGGCCAGCGAGCAGGCCGCCAGCGTTGAAGAAACCAGCGCGTCCATCGAACAGATGAGCGCCTCCATCGCGCAGAACACCGAAAACTCCAAAGTCACCGATACCATGGCCAGCAAAGCGGCGAAGGAAGCGGCGGAAGGCGGCGAGGCGGTGAAGCAGACGGTGACCGCGATGAAGAGCATTGCCGGCAAGATCGGCATCATCGACGACATCGCCTACCAGACCAACCTGCTGGCGCTCAACGCGGCGATCGAAG